>CAJOEG010000025.1 GCA_905233405.1 uncultured Bacteroidales bacterium
TTTATCTTTGATGGCGAAAATGTTGAAAATCCAAATGATAATATGTTTGGTGATATGAACTTAGACGAAGAAACCACTGATGAAGAACCGGCTGGTGAAGAAGTTGCTGATGAAGAAATCGCTGACGAAGAATAAAATCGTACACATTCATTTTTGAACCATTAAATTTCTGCATCGGATGTCATTCGATGCAGATTTTTTTTTAGCAAATAAGGGAGTCGAAATATTTACGTTGATAAGAATGAAATGTATTTTCATTCAGTACGTTGCTAAATGTAGATGAGAAATGAGAAAGTCGCTTGCATTAATTTGGGTAATATTATTTTTCTGTATAGGATGTAATCCCGATATAGAATTATATGTAGACGAGTCAGGATTGCAGGAGGGGGACATAGCTTTTCGTGGTGGGACTAGCATTTCGAGTCACGTGGTTGAGATTGCCGACCAGAATGGGATTTACTCGCATTCGGGAATGTTGGTAAAATATGAGGGAAAATGGAAGATTGTCCACGCTGTTCCAGGAGAAGAGAACGAAACCGATGGCATACAGTATCTGAAGATGGACGACCTGGACCTGTTCTTTGCTCCCGACAGGGCTTGCGCCGGTTGTTTTGCCCGCTATGACACTACTCCCGAAGTGCTCGAAAAAGTGGCGCAAGAAGCCGTACGCTGGTGGAAAAAGAAAATACTCTTCGACAACGACTACCTTATGTCAGATACGACAAAATTGTACTGCTCCCAGCTTGTGCAGTTGTCGTTCGAAAGTCAAGGAATTGATGTGGCTCAAGGTCGATGCCATAAGTTTCCTTTGGCAAAAGAAAAGGTGATATATCCATCCGATATATTGGAAAATCCCAAAATCACAAGGTATTACATACTGGAAGAGAAACCGAAAAACTAAGGAGTTTCTGCTTTCGCAAAATAATTACTACCTTTGACCAGTTTTTCTAAAAGGTATGAAACGCATCTTTGTATCGGTAACCAACGACATGACCAATGATCAGCGTGTAAACCGCGTCTGCAACACCTTGTGCGATATGGGGTTTGCCGTTGTCGTGCTATGCCGTAGGCTAAGTTCGTCGGCCGAACTTGAGCCGAGAAGATACAAGGTGAGACGTTTCCATCTGCTGTTTAACAAGGGAATGCTGTTTTATGCAAGTTTCAATTTTAGGCTTTTTCTCTTCCTGCTGTTCCATCGTAGCGATGCGCTTCTTGCTAACGACCTTGATACTTTGCTAGCCAATGCGATGGTGTCCAAATTGAAGCGAGAAAAATTATACTACGATACTCACGAACTTTTTACCGAGGTTCCTGAACTTCAGGATGCTGGCTTCAAGAAGAAGGTGTGGCTGTGGATAGAACGGCATTGCACCCATCGTCCTGTGGCAACTTATACGGTCTGCCATTCGATTGCCGATTATTACAACGAAAAGTATGGTCTTGATATGAAAGTTGTGCGTAATTTGCCTACAATCAAGGATATGCAGTCGTACGAAGGTCGTGAAAATATCCTTTTGTATCAAGGTGCGCTGAATATGGGGCGTGGAATAGAGTTGCTGATTGAAATGATGAAGCATTTTTCCGAATACAAGCTTTACATTGCTGGCAAAGGCTATATGGATGCAGAACTTAAGAAGTTAACTACCGACTTGAATCTTTCGGATAGGGTTGTTTTTACAGGCAATTTGCGGTTTGATGAGTTGCATAAGCTTACTTCGCGTGCAAAAATCGGTTTTTCTGTAGAGCAGGGGGATAGTTTAAATTATAGGTATGCTCTTCCAAACAAAATTTTCGACTACATTCAGGCTGGAACACCTGTTGTTTGCTCCAATCTTCCAGAAATGCGTGCCGTGGTCGATGAATATTCGGTAGGAGAGGTATTTGCAGAACATGATGCTGAAAGTTTGGCTAGATTGGTTGCTAATATGTTGGATAATCCAGAAAAAATGGCTGAATATCACATAAATTGCGTCAAGGCGGCTAAGATTTTGAACTGGGAAAACGAGCAGGAAATATTACGTGGAATTTATGGGGAATAGTTTGTACAAAAGGCTTTGTTTGCTGATGGTTTTGTCGGCTATGGCGATGATGGCGTTTGCGCAGTCTGGCGATGATAATTTCGACAGGGCGGAGCAACTATATAAGGAGCAGAATTTCAAGAAAGCTGTTGTTTTTTACAAGAAATCTGCCGACGATGGAAATGTTTCTGCTCAGTATGCTCTCGCGAATTGCTATTATTACGGGCAGGGTGTTGATAGAAACGTAAATACAGCTGTGGAAATGTGGCTCAAATGTGCAGAAAAAGGGCATTCTGACGCGCAGAATAGGGTAGGAGCCTGCTATTATGAGGGCGAAATAGTGGAAAAGAACTACAATGAAGCTGCACGTTGGTGGAAATTGGCAGCCGAACAGGGCAATATGTCGGCACAGTACGATTTAGGGATATGTTATTACAATGGACATGGCGTTGAGCGCGATTTCGAGAAAGCTATGGAGTTGTGGCGTAAGTCTGCGGCACAGGGCAATGCAGATGCCATCGGGATGCTGAAGATGTTCGAGTAGCGTTTTTTTAGTGGATAATCTCTTTAAAATGAGGGATACGTTTCCTTTTTCAATGTCAAAATTTGCATTACCTTTGTGTCCGTAATTGATTGCAAAAATAACAACAATGTCAAACAAGATATTTTTTCTCGATGCCTACGCTTTGATATTCAGGGCTTATTACGCTTTTATCAAGAATCCACGCATTAATTCCAAGAAAATAAACACTTCGGCTGTGTTTGGCTTTGTGAATACATTGGAAGATGTGCTTAAACGCGAGCAACCGACTCATATTGCAGTGGCTTTCGACCCGTCGGGACCGAATTTCCGCCACGATATGTTCCCCGAATACAAGGCAAACCGCGAGGCTACGCCAGAGGACATAAAGGTCGCCGTGCCGTATATCAAGCAGATTCTCGAGGCTTACCGCATTCCGATAATCCAGATTTCGGGCTACGAAGCCGACGATGTGATAGGTACGCTTGCAAAAAAGTTCGCAAATGCTGAGAATCAAGTGTATATGATGACGCCAGATAAGGATTACGGTCAACTCGTTGATGAAAATATCTTCATGTACAAGCCGCCTCATTCAGGAAATGTTCCCGAAGTGCTTGGCGTAAAAGAAGTAAACGAGAAGTTTGGCATCGATAATCCTATAAAAGTTATTGATATACTGGCTCTTTGGGGCGACAAGGTTGACAATATCCCCGGCGTGCCAGGCGTTGGCGAGAAAACAGCAGCCAACTTGATTGCAAAATATGGTGATATAGAGAACATTATCAAGAATATTCCGCAGTTGAAAGGCAAACAGCAAGAAGCCTTTAATAACAACATCGAGCAGTTGCGCTTGTCGTACAAGTTGGCAACCATAAAGACCGATGTGCCTGTTGATGTTACGCTCGACGAAATGAAATTGGAAACACCCGATTTTGATGCCTTGGCAAGCGTTTTCGACGATTTGGAATTCTTCACGCTGAAGCAAAGGATTATAGGAAGCAAAGCCTTTGCCGAGCCAGCTCCCGAAAATAAGACTGTGAAAGTTGCTCAGCCGCAGTTGCAACTCGACTTGTTCAGCCAGCCAGTGCAGGAAATTGTTCCGCAGACGGTTCCGGAAAAGAGTTTTTCTGACAAAAATGTATCATATACGCTTGTTGAGACTCCTTTCGAGGCTAAGCAGCTTGCCGAAAAACTTGCCGTCCTTGACGAATATTGCTTCGATACCGAAACCACTGGCACCGATGCTCTTACGGTCGAACTTGTCGGAATGGCTTTTGCGTTGGAAAAGGGCGTGGCGTATTATGTGGCTTGCCCTGCCGACAGAAATGCTGTCTTGTCGATTCTGAAAATTTTCGCTCCCATTTTCTCCGACAAGTCGAAGACAATGGTTGGACAGAACCTTAAATACGACTTGGAAATCCTTGAAAATTATGATGTTGAGGTAGAAAATAAGCTTTTTGATACCATGTTGGCTCACTATATTCTTGAGCCAGAGGAAAAGCATAACCTTGATTTCCTCGCTAACAAATATTTGGGTTACAAGATGATTCCAATCGAGGAACTCATTGGCGAAAAGGGCAAGAACCAGCGCACAATGCGTAGCGTAGAGCCTCGTATCGTAAGCAACTATTCGTGCGAGGATGCCGACATAACTTTCCAACTGAAGGATATTCTGTTGTCGAAAATCAAGGAGCAAGGAATTGAGAAACTTCTCTACGACATTGAAATTCCGCTTATTAAGGTTTTGATGTCGATGGAAAGGACTGGCGTGCGCATCGATTCTGCGAGAATGAAGGAGTATTCTGCCGAATTGCAGAAGGAACTTGTTGGAATAGAGGAAAGTATCTATGAGCATGCTGGCGAAAAGTTCAATATTTCGTCGCCAAAGCAGTTGGGTGTGATTTTGTTCGAGAAACTCAAGGTTGATCCGAAGCCAAAGATGACCAAGACAAAGCAGTACAGCACGAGCGAGGAGGAACTTATGAAACTTATTGACAAGCACCCGATTGTGAATGAGATTTTGGAATGGCGTTCGGTCAATAAGCTGATTAGCACCTACGTTGATGTTTTGCCGACACTTGTAAATCCAACGACAGGTATGCTGCACACAAGTTTCAATCAGGCGATTACGGCTACGGGGCGACTGAGTTCGGCAAATCCTAATTTGCAGAACATTCCTATTCGTGACGATCGAGGTAAGGTCATCCGCAGTGCCTTTGTCGCATCAGATGATGAGCATATATTTTTCTCTGCCGACTATTCGCAGATTGAACTTCGCGTGATGGCGCACCTTAGCCAGGACCACGCTATGCTCGATGCTTTCAACAAGTATAGCATTGACATTCATACTGCTACGGCTTCCAAGATTTTCAAGGTAGACGAAAGCGAAGTTACCCGCGAAATGCGTTCGAAGGCAAAGACAGCCAACTTCGGAATTATATATGGTATCTCGGCATTTGGCCTGGGTCAGCGTCTGAATATTTCTCCAAAGGAGGGCAAGGCTTTGATTGACAGTTATTTTGAAACTTTCAGCGGCGTAAAGGAATATATTGAGCGCAGTATTGCCGCTGCCCGCGAAAAGGAATATGTCGAGACTATGTTTGGCCGTCGCCGCTATCTGCCAGATATTAACAGTCGTAACGCAATTGTCCGCGGATTTGCCGAGCGCAATGCCGTGAACGCGCCAATACAAGGTTCTGCCGCCGACATTGTTAAGATTGCCATGATTAACATTTTCCGCCGTTTCAACGAAAACAACCTAAAGGCGCGTATGATTTTGCAGGTTCACGACGAATTGAACTTCAACGTGCCAGTTTCGGAAATGGAAATCGTAAAGCAGATTGTTGTTGACGAAATGCAGAACTGCGTGAAGCTGAGCGTTCCGCTGATTGTAGATGCAAGATTTGGAAAGAATTGGCTGGAAGCACACTAAGAGGTGCTACGCGGTTTCTAAGTTTGGCGCTACGCTGTTTCAATGGCTTTGCCGTTTCAAGGTTTCATGTGCTGCTTGTGCTGAGCTGCTCCCTGAGCTTAGTCGAAGGGTCGAAGTGCGGTTATCAGTGATACCCGAAAGGGATTTACGATTAATTTCGTTGAGCTAAAGCTTGGCTACATTGAGATGAAGGTTGTCAATAGCGCCACAATGAAATTCTTATAGAGATAATATTATTTCAATTTGTTTATATTCAACAAGTTATCTCCTTTGTATAAGGTAAAAAAATATTAAAAAAAATGTCTTAAATATGAGAAAAATATGTAGTTTTGCACCGTAGTTGCTTTCGGATTCTGTTTAACGGACTTCGCAGGGTTGGGAGTTTTTATTAGTTTAGAGGTCCTTTTAATTATTGGGGATTTCTAATTAAATCTCATTGATACATAACTTGTTATTCTGCAAAACAGTCCTAAAAATGCAATTAAAAATACGTTTTCTGCTATTGCCGTGAGAATGTGAAAAAAATCGGTTATTTCTTTGTTGTTCAGAGATTTATTACTATCTTAGCATCAAAAATAGAATCATAGTTACAAGATGAAAGGGCAAGTTTACAAGCAACAGGGCAATATCGGGCTATTCGATTTCGATGATAACATGAGCAAGTTGAATAAAATCGGCAATCCATTGTCAAAACTATCTCAAGCAGTTGACTTTGAGATGTTTCGCGAAACTTTGGAAACTGGACTGTCGCGGAAGAAGATGACCAATGCCGGAGCCAGGCCGTATGACTATGTCCTGATGTTCAAGACCCTTGTTTTACAGCGCATGTACCACCTGAGTGACGAACAGGTTGAATATCAGATAATAGACCGCACAAGTTTCAGGGATTTTCTCGGACTGTCGAGCGGCGACAAGGTCCCCGATGCAAGAACAATATGGAGCTTCCGTGAGCAGTTGACAAAACAGAATCTGTTCGACAAACTTTTTGATGACTTCTACAAATTTCTGGAGGCGAAGCACCTGATTATGAATGAAGGCGTTATAATAGACGGCAGTTTCGTTGAAGTTCCACGCCAGCATAACAGTCGCGAAGAAAACAAGAAGATAAAGAATGGCGAAGGCGGCACCCTCTGGAATGGAGATGATGAAAAGAACAAGAAACAGCACAAGGATACTGATGCACGGTGGACGAAGAAGAACGGCGAAAAGCACTACGGCTACAAGAACCACGCGAAAATAGACGCAAGGAGCAAACTGATTAAGAAAGGTGTCACAACGGACGCCTCCGTCCACGACTCAAAGCCGACCAGAGAGCTTGTTGACAAGACGGACGAGGAGCAACCGCTATTTGCCGACAGTGCATACATCGGCAAGGGAGTAAAGGGCATAATGCGGAAATTCAAGATGAAGGACAGGATTATCAAGCGCAATGTAAGAGGCAAGAAGATAAGCAAGAGGCAGGATACGATTAACAAAAATAATTCCAAGACAAGGTCGCGCGTAGAACATGTTTTCGGTTTCTGCGAGCAGAGCATGAACGGAATGTTCAGCAGGGCAGTCGGTCTTGTCCGAAATATGGCGTTAAACACACTGACAAACCTTGTTTACAACATGAACAGATTTGAGCAGATAATGCGACTTGGTATGAACTAAAATACATAACGTGCTGATTATCACTCCCCCAAAAAAATATTCAAAAAAGGTATGTAAAATGTAAAAAATATGATAGAAATAATTTAAATTTGCAGTGTCGTTATCTTTAGATTCTGTTTAACGGACTTCGCAGGAACTGGTGAAACGGCATAAATTTGTTAAAAATAGAAGTCCCCATTAAAATTTTTACTTATGAGTAAAGTTTATCTTAAGTATCTGTTAATGATACTTTTTGTTGTTCCTCTGCTTGGCATTGGGGTATCGGCAAATGCGCAGGATGATTGTTATGTGTCCTTGAGTAGTAATGCAACAACGCTTAATTGCAACTACCAAGAAGTTATAATAATTGCAAGCGGAAGTGACGATTCGATGACATACGAATGGTCAAATGCCGAGACTTCCGATAGGATTATGGCAAATGTGTCAGGAAATTACTACGTGACAGCAACTACGACAAATGGTTGTACTGCTTCGGCTTCGATTGCTATAACCGAAGACTATAGCGTTCCTCAGGTTACCATAACCAGTATTTCGGGAACAACAACGCTCACTTGTAGCGAAACCGAGATAACAATAATGGCAGAGGGTGGTTCTTCATATTTCTGGTCAGATGGTTCTAGTTCTAGTGAAATTACCGTAACCAATCCAGGATTATATATGGTAACTGCTAATGGAGAAAACGGTTGTACTGTCACTGCTTCGATTGACATTATAGGAAGTACAGAGTCTCCATCAGTTTATGTTTCTGGTGAAAATTCGCTATGTAGCGGACAAATCGCAATGCTAACAGCATCCGCAATGGGAGGTATGTCACCATATAATTATATATGGAGCGATGGCTCGAACGGAGAAACAGCAAACCTTTCTGCTGGATCTTATGGCGTAACAGTTACAGACAGCAACGGATGTACTGCTTCCAGACAGATTACGTTGGAAGAATCTTCCCCGATTATGCTTTCGATTAATGGCTCCAGTACAATTTGCGCAGGCGAGGATGTAGAATTAACTGCAATGGCAATTGGAGGAACTCCAGATTACAGATACGCGTGGAGCAGTGGCGAAAATAATCCATCTATTATTGTAGCGCCAACATTAACTACGACCTATATAGTTACGGCAACTGATGCTAATGGTTGTTATGCAGAACAAGACATTACAATCACAGTTTCTGTGCCACTTACAATTTCATTGAATTCGGAATCCTTTATATTAACTTGCTCTAATCCATCCGCCAACATTGAGGCAACAGTATCGGAAGGCACAGCTCCTTACTTGTACACTTGGAGCAATGGTGAAACTTCAAGTTCAATAATGGCTAATGCAGCTGGTATGTACCTCGTAACCGCTACCGATGCAAACGGCTGTTCTGCAATGGCAAGTGCGACAGTAACTTCACAAAACGATACTGAAGCACCAACCATAATTTGTCCATCAAGTATGACGGTAAGTACCGATGAAGGTTCAAATACTGCTAATGTTATTTTGTCTGACGTTATTGTTGACGATAACACTGCTGTGGATTATTACATTAATAACTATAATAATACGCAAGATGCAAGCGGAATATACGAACTTGGAGTCACTGATGTAGTATATACCGTAGTTGATATATGTGGCAACAGCAATTCCTGTTCGTTTACCGTAACTGTAATCGACAACGAAGAACCTTGCATCGGTTGTGACCCGAGCAATATCGACAATCCGTTTGACCCGACTGCAGGTGTTAGCTGTTCAACTATAACTGGTACAGAAGTATCACCCAATGAAGGAGTAAGCACTTATACTCACAACGGTTCCGACTGGGATATCACAGCAAACGACAATGTTGGCATTGCAAGCATTGTTTATTCGCTCAGCGGTGCGACAATGAATATAACACAACCTAACACAACCCTCGACGGTCAGGTATTCGAATTGGGTTCGACAACTGTAACTTGGACTGTTACTGATTTGTCTGGTAATTTCTCAGAATGCTCGTTTACCGTAACTGTAAGCGACAACGAGCCTCCTGCAATAAACGGAAACAATTTTGACCGTGAGCTTACTTCAAGCAGTTGCTCTTTCGTTGTTCCGGATCTTACAGAAGAAATCCGTGCTGTTTCTAGCGACAACATTACAGCAAATAGCGACCTTGTAATAACTCAGGACCTTTCTGCAGGTTACCAGATTACAACAACTACAATGGTAACAGTTACCGTAAGAGACCAATCCGGAAATGAAACATCTACAACTGTTGTTTTGTCTATTCCTAATACACCAACAATCATGGTTAACAGCAGAGACGTAGTTTGCCAAGGAGAAATGGCAGAGGCTACGGTTGCTGTTACCGGCGGCACAGCACCGTATGCTTATAATTGGAGCGACGGCACAACTGGAGCAACCGCAAACCTTATGGTTGGCAGCTATGTTGTTACCGTTACTGATTCCAATGGCTGCTCGGCAGAATACAGCCTCTCTGTTTTAGAATCGGAGATGCCTGTACTTTTATTGAACGCAGATGCAACGGTATTGACCTGTAGCACACAAATGTCCAATATAACAGCTACAGTATCAGGCGGAACAGCTCCATATGTTTACACTTGGAGCAACGGTTTGACAACAGATTCCATAATGGTTTCGAATGCAGGTTTATACAGTGTTACACTTACTGATGCAAACGGATGCAGTGCAATGCAGTCCATTACGATAACTGAAGATGTCAATGTACCTATGCTTAGCATAGTCAACAATTCCAACACTACAACTCTCGGTTGTGCCAACACGGAAATAAATCTTATTGCAACAGGTGGGGACGCTTATACCTGGTCAAATGGCGTAAGCACGGCTGAAAATGTCATAACCGCAGCAGGCACCTATTCTGTAACGGCAACAGGAGCAAACGGCTGTACCGCATACGAAGCCATAACAATCACTGAAGTTCCAGCCCTTACAATCGCAGTCAACAGCAGTAACGTAGTTTGCCACGGTGAAACTACGGAGGCTACGGTTTTTGTTAACGGTGGAACAGAACCTTACGTTTACAATTGGAACAACGGAATGTCCACATCGACTGCAAATCTTGGCGCAGGTAATTACATCGTTACTGTAACCGATTCCAATGGATGTACGGCATCATACGATTTCACTGTTAGTGAACCGGATATGCTTGTACTTTCATTGAGTGCAGATGTAATGGAATTGACTTGTAGCGCACAAATGTCCAATATCACGGCAACAGTAGTTGGTGGAACTGCTCCATATATTTACACTTGGAGCGACAACTCCACGTCAAATTCGATTGTGGCTAACAACGCTGGCGTCTATAACGTAAATGTTACCGATGCAAACGGATGCAGTGCAATGCAGTCCATTACGATAACTGAAGATGTCAATGTACCTATGCTTAGCATAGTCAACAACTCTAACACGACAATTCTCGGTTGTTCCAACACGGAAATAAATCTTATTGCAACAGGTGGGGACGCTTATACCTGGTCAAATGGCGTAAGCACAGCTGAAAATGTCATAACCGCAGCAGGCACCTATTCTGTAACGGCAACAGGAGCAAACAGCTGTACCGCATATGAAACCATAACAATCACAGAAGTTCCTGCCCTTACAATTGCAGTCAACAGCAGTAACATAGCCTGCCATGGTGAAACTACAGATGCTACGGTTGTTGTTAACGGAGGAACAGAACCTTACGTTTACAACTGGAACAACGGTATGACTACATCGACCGCAAACATTGGCGCGGGAGATTACATTGTTACCGTTTCCGATGCTAGTGGTTGTACAGCAACCGCACAAATTTCTGTGGTTGAACCAGAAGCATTGGTAGTAAATCTTACAGCAGGCACAATAACTTGTGCAGAGCCGACAGTTACAATCACCGCAACAACAATAGGAGGAACAGTACCTTATTCATATATGTGGAGCGATGGTTCTGTTGCAAATGCTATTGAAGTTTATGCCGATGGTGTTTATGTGGTAACTGTAGTTGACGCAAACGGTTGCTCGGCAGTTGCAAATGTTGATGTTGAAAGTACAATGGGAATTACAGCTAACGTAAGTGTTGTAAACGCACAGAACTCCGACATTGCAAACGGTGCCGCAAATGTTGCTGTTGTTGGCGGTATTGCACCTTATAGGGTGGTAATGTCGCAGGAAACAGCTTCATACGAATATATTTTTATGGAAAATAGCTTTGT
>CAJOEG010000026.1 GCA_905233405.1 uncultured Bacteroidales bacterium
TGGAACATTGGTGACGGACAGACTGGCACTGGAGAAAATCTTGTCCATACTTACAACTCTCACGGGCATTTCGATGTTAGCGTTACGGCAACCGACAGTTACGGATGTTCTACCACTATGCTTTATCCCGATATGATTTCCATTGCATCGTTGGTGCCGCGCTACGATGCTCCGTCGGTCGTATGCAAGAAATCGTCTATGGCATACCGAAGCCTTATGCCGCCACGGACTAACTGCCAGTGGAACTTTGGCGACGGCTCGCCGGTTTCACGCGACCCAATTGCATATCACGCATATATGGAGGCAGGCACATATACCGTCACCTTTACCGCCGACCCGGGCGGCCCTTGCGAGCAATCGACAACTTTCGAGGTGACTGTCGAGCAGGTGGAGGCTTCGTTTGTGGTGGATGGAACCTTCTCGTGCGACTATCCTTTCACAGTGCATTTTACAAACACTTCCACTGGCGATGATGTGTCGTACCGATACAATGTGGGGCTAGGTGACAATCATCTGCTTTCAGAGGAAAATCCGGAGGTGACATACAATCGAAATGGTATTTACGAAACATCATTTATCGCCTACACCAGTGCTGGATGTTCCGATAATTTTGATGGCCCGACTATAATTGTAAATCACCCCGAAGCTAGCCTTACTTCTAATTCTTGCGGAGGCTGTGCTCCCACAACTATTCAGTTCCAGCATCATTATTTATATACCGCAGGCAACGCCATAGTTGACTATTACTGGGATTTTGGCGACGGAACGACACTTCATACTACATACTCTCCTGTGAGCCATACCTATACCGAAATCGGTACTTATCAGCCTACGCTTACAATAGTCGATACTTCTGGTTGTACTGATACAAGAATTCTGCACGACTATACGTCTGTTGACTGCCGTATGATTGAGATTGGAATTCAAATTCCGCCCGAGGACTATGGCGTTTACGACAATATGCACAACCCAATAAACAAGGATACGGTATGTCCGCAGGATATTTATTTTTTCTACAATTCGATGTACGAGAGTTCCGATACTATGGGATTTGGTTATGTCATCGTAGCTAATGGCAGTAATAATGGAGCAGGAAACGCCAACGACCAGTACAATCCAATGACATTTGAAGTAGATACAGGTTGGAACTATGTAGGAATTAGGACTGTTTATATGAGCTGCAACTCGGATATATATTGGTGGGACAGTGTATATGTGCAGCCACCGATAATGCATTTCGACCAATATACACATTGCTCTGCGCCTTTCGATTTCAGATATATGATTGATGATAACCGTGGTGCTCAGTACTGGGAATGGATTGTTACCAATTATGATACAGGCGATACCCTTACGCATATTCCGCATTCAATATCTACTGTTTTCGATTACACATATCCTGATTATGGTTCATATAAGTGCAAACTTGTTGGACATAACGATAATTCTGGATGTACATATGAGATTGTACTTACTAGCAATATCGACCCGCTTCCTTTCGAGTGGCATTTGGAACCCGATACGGTTTGTATGGGAAAAAGGATGTCTGTTGAAATTGACGAAAGGGCACCAGTATTTGCGAGTATTGCCTACGACTGGAAAAGCGAGGATATTCCTGACGACGAACTTGAATGGTTTGACATTTCAACTAACATATCGCATGTTCACACCTATGATGAAGGCGGAGAATATACGCTTACTGTAATATTACGTCAGAGCGACGGCTGCATATCCATCTACTCCTTGCCGATTTATGTTGTTGACCCTGCTTCGACATTAAGTCCGCCGCCGTCGATTGCCTGTGCCCCTGCCAATGTGGAGTTCGAGTGCATTCTCACCAATACCAACGACCCTATAGGCGATGTGCAGTGGAATCTTGTGAGTGGAGAAACGATTCGCGGCAACCCCGTTTCGCACGAATATGCCGATACTGGTTACTATTCAATACATTATATGGTCACCACTCGGCACGGCTGCATCGACCGCCAGAGTTTCGAGGACCATCTGCACGTTATTGATGTCCCCGACCTTGATGTTGACTTCGACGACAGCATTTGCATTAACAATATGGTTGTTTTCTCCTCAAATGTTACAAATCCCGAATTTTCATATACTTGGGATTTCGGTGACGGCGAAGTCTGGGACAACAGCGGACCTGTTGTTTCCCATAATTATTCTGTGCCGGGGCGTTATCCAGTGTCGCTAAAAGTTGTTGGAGGTTTGGGTTGTACCGATTCCATATCGTATCCCGATGGTGTTTGGGTAGAGAGCCTTGATGCCGAACTTTTGCCGTCGCACCAGAATTTCAACTGTTATCCCGCCCAGCCAATTTTTTCAGTGTCGGCTACGGCCTTGCCCGATGGAACAGAGCCTTCGTTCGAGTGGAATATGGGCAACGGTGACATCCTGTATGTAGAAAATCCCGAATACCTATATAATTTACCGGGATACTATAATATTTCGCTTGTGGTTACAACACCGTCAGGTTGCCGTCAGGTGAAGAATACTAGCGTTATGGTTAGCGGACCATTTGCCGAAATAAGTATCAGCGATACTGCCATTTGCGCTGGCGACGATGTCACCTTCCGAATGCTCAACGCACAGAACGTTCAGTCGTACCAGTGGGTTGTTGGTGGTGGATACAACTATACTACTTCGACGGTTACGCATACCTACGACTATGTGCCGCAGTCGGGTTATTTCCCTGTGGTGCTTAGCCTTACAAGCGGCGAATGCAGTGTTGACATCACCGAAATGATATATGTCTATGAGGTTGACGCACGTTTCGGGCTGTTTACCGACAGCGTTGAGATTGCAGAAGGAACGGGAATGTGCGAGCCTTTGTCGGCAAGATTGGTAAACCAGTCGGCGGAAGAGGCTCAGTGGCGTTGGTATCAGAATGGGCGCAGGCTTGGAGCATCCACTGAGGAAATTCCTGTATATTGGACAAATCCGTCGTATTCAGATTCTACATTTGTAATTTCGCTTGCCGTAACCAACGAACACAACTGCTACGACAGCGTTTCGCACCGATACACGCTTTTCCCAAGTCCGCATCCCCTGATAAGCCACGATACTGTGATATGCTTTGGCGAAGAAGTGAATCTGTGGGTAATGGGTGGCAATTCGTATCATTGGGATGCACCAATTAACGCCAATTCGTCAGTGCAGACCGTAAAGCCCGACGAAACCACAACCTATCGCGTGGATGTTTTCTCCGACAAGATGTGTCAGGCAAGCGATTCGGTCAAGGTGAATGTAATAACGCAAGTGGAGGCTTCTGTCGAACCCGATTATGCTTCGATAAACATTGGCGATACGGTCGTGTCGGTGGTGTTGTCGGAGAGTCTGTTGAACTGCCGCTGGTCTCCTACAGACAGTGTCCTTGCCATTGGGTGCGACACCTTGTATTTCTTCCCTAACATTAGTACCGATTATGTCGTTTGGCTCAGCGATACTCTTGGCTGCTACGAAAGCCGTTTCGACATACATATTGATGTTGATATGCGCTTCTCGCTTGATGTGCCAGGAGCATTCACACCGCTTAGCGAAGGCGACGGAAATAATATTGTCTATGTTCGTGGCTTGGGTATCAAGCGATTGCTGCAGTTCCGCATTTTTAACCGTTGGGGCGAGGAAGTTTTCTTCTCCGACGACCTAAACAGAGGCTGGGATGGCACACTCAAAGGCAAAGTCCAGAACATAGACACCTATTCCTACTATGTCGAAGCCGAAATGTTTGACGGCAGTATCAGAACGAAGAAGGGGAATCTGATGCTGATAAAATAATGGTATGTTTTTGCTATATCATCCCGTCAAACAAACCTTTCCACTCCCCTACTATTCTTTCCTTTGAGAACCTTGATGATACGATTTCCTTTGATTTTATACCAAATCTTTGTCTCAAATCCTCATCACGCATAAGTGTTTTCATTTTCTCGGCAAAGGTTTCCAAATCATTGTCAGAAACTAAAAATCCGCTTTCTCCATCGGAAATTATGTCGCTCGGTCCTGCATTTATGTCAAATGCTACTGCAGGAAGACCATACGCCGCAGATTCTACAAGAACCATCCCGAAACCTTCGAATTTGCTCGTCATAACATAAATGCTCGACTGCATATATTCTTCCTCTATTTTGCTTGTAAATGGTTTGATTTCTATTGAATCGGCAATATTCAACTGTCTGATTTTTTCTTCAAGAGCCTTCTTTTGTTGTCCGCTTCCAACTATCCGCAATCTCCAGTCGGCAAAAGACTTGTCATCCTGCACAATTTTCCATATTTCAACAAGGCGGAGAAATCCTTTCTGGTCGCCATTGTCAATTCGCCCGACTGATATTACTGTTTTTTGAGTGTAATCGGTGATTTTGTCTGGCATTTCAACAAGGAAATTAGGTATCACCTTTATATTTCGGTGGTATTGCCTCCACACGTCAATTTGTTTTTCTGACAAAACTACAAGCGAATCGTATCTGCCAAAAACCTTTTTCTTTTTCTTAGGTGCATTCAAGTGCCAAAGACGTATATATCTGATTCCTTTGTCCTTTACAATCGGCATAAAGGTGCCATCGTTGCAAAAGACAATGTCGGGTTTGTATCGTTTTATGACAGAAGATGCCTTCAGGCTTAAAAATACGCGGATTATGGTCTTGTTCAGAAATCTTTTGAACAGGTTGGACGAACGCTGCGCCCCTTTGGAAAGGAATTCTACAGAAATGTTGGGATTAAGGCTGTATGTAATGTGTTTCTCCTTTTGGTGAAAACTGACAATCTTAATTTCGTAGGAATCCGACAATGCATTCGACAGATTGGCGCAAACTCGCTCTCCCCCACCAGTTTCGGTAATGTCCCGAAGTGTTATCAGAATCTTTTTCATTTGTCGTTTTTGTTCATTTCATACAACTTCATATAGCGGAAGAAGGCACCGCTTGCATTCAACAAAGATACGACAAAGCCCTTGTATCCGTAGAAAATGCCTTTGCGGAAAAAATAATCCTTGTTGAAAGTATGTATAAACTTGAATATCGCAGCAATAACGCTTGTTTTCTTGCCAGACTTGTGCTTTTCCTGTGCCGACAAGGTTGTATAACGGTTCATCTTGTCTATTATCGACGACATACTGGTTACGGCATAATGCTTCAGCGCGTCCTTGATGTATTGTTTCTGAGTATCTGGCTTTATTTCAACACCTTCGTGTACAATATTTTCGTTGAAGCACGTGTATTTGCGGTTGAAAATTCGCCATACATAGTCGGGATACCAGCCACAGCACTTCATACAGCGGTCGCCGTAGTAGTTGAGACGCGAAAGGGCAACGACAGTATTTTCGTTCAGTTGCATTGCGTTTATTCTGGAAACAATTTCGGGCATAAGCACCTCATCGGAGTCAATGCTCAACACCCAGTCGTTGGTAGCGTGGCTCACGGCAATATTTTTCATCTTGCCGAACCCGTAGAAATTCGGTTCGCTGAAAACCTTAACATTTGGATACTTGTTTGCAATTTCGAGCGTTGCATCCGTACTGCCATTGTCAAGCAGAACGACCTCGCCGAACTGGCGTAACGATTCGAGGCATTCGCCGATTGTTTTCTCGGCGTTCTTGACGAGTATTACAGCACTTATATTATCGGTGTTCTGCATTGCAATTACGGTTATTTACGATGCAAAAATAATTATTATTATCGTGGTAGAAATATTTTTTGTTATTGCTACCCGATAAATCATGCGTTGTCACAGTTTTTGCATTGCTTTGCTGCAAAAACATGCGCCAACGCTTTATAACGAACATATTGTTCTATATATATGTAACCTCTCCGAGGTTAATATTTTTGCCCAAATACAAACCATAAAATTCATTGGCGTTACAATCATTGTATGGAAGGCATTCAAGCATTTTTTTTGAGGTGGGAAGGCGAAAAAAGGCTAAAAGTCTAATTATCGAGCAGAAGACCTGTCAAGCAGTCTGGCTGTCAGCCTGTGAGACTGCAAGACTGTTAGACAGCAGGACTGTTAGCCTTCGAGCCTGCAAGCCCAAAACATAGAAACGCCGAAGGCATTGAAACGGCGAAGCCATTGAACGGCGAAGCCCTCAACGAAGTTAAACTTTAGCTCGGCGTAAGCCAAACTCTCAAACGCCGAAGGCATCAAACGGACGCAGTCCACAAACCTTGAACGTTGAACATTGAACCCCTTGAACCATCAAACCAGCGTAACAACAAAAAAACTGCGCAGCACAAAATTGTACCGCGCAGCTGCATTATGAAAACAAAACTTTATACCAGTCCTGAGAATCCCATAAAAGCGAGAGCTAGGATACCAGCAACTACGAGAGCTGCTGGAACACCCTTCATGCCTTCTGGAATCGGGAGCTTTGCCATGTGTTCGCGGATACCTGCGAAGATTACCAATGCAAGCATGAAACCTAATGCGGTACCTATTGCGAATACTATTGCCGGCAAAAGCGATGTTGCATCGAGTCCCATCGAGTTGTATGTTCCGTTGCCAACCAATATTGCAACACCAAGTATTGCGCAGTTGGTGGTGATAAGCGGAAGGAAAATACCGAGTGCCTGATACAGCGACGGGCTTATCTTCTTGAGGATAATCTCGACCATCTGTACGAGTGCAGCAATGATGAGGATGAATGCAACTGTCTGCATAAACTGAATTCCCAACTTATTTAGAATGTAGGTCTGCACGAGCCATGTAACTATGGTTGCGAGAACCATTACAAACAAGACTGCCGCACCCATTCCGACTGCTGTTTTTACCTTTCCAGAAACTCCCAAAAACGGGCAGATTCCGAGAAACTGGGCAAGCACGATGTTATTTACGAGCATTGCCGTTATTATAATGAGTATGTATGCCATAGTCGTAAATTTTATTTGTTAAACCTTCTTACTACTGCTATAAAATATGCCAATCCGAAGAATGCACCCGGAGCAAGCACGAATACGAGGATTCCGTCGGCTTGAATGAACTGCCATCCGAAGATTGACAGGCTACCGAGGATTTCGCGTACAGCACCCAATATCATAAGTGCAAGTGCGTATCCGAGACCCATTCCCAAACCATCGACACAGGATGCCCAAACGCCGTTCTTCGATGCAAAAGCTTCGGCACGACCGAGAACTATGCAGTTTACAACGATAAGCGGAATGAACAAGCCCAATGTCTCGTAAATGCCCGGCAAGTAGGCCTGCATAAGCAGGTCGATTACCGTTACGAACGATGCGATTACAACGATGTACGATGGAATACGCACCTTGTCGGGGATAAGGTTCTTGATTAGCGATATTACTATGTTGGAGCATACGAGGACGAATGTCGTCGCAAGGCCCATGCTCAAGCCGTTGATTGCCGATGTGGTGGTTCCCAACGTCGGGCAGCAGCCGAGCAACATTATCAATACGGGGTTCTCCTTTATGAAACCCTTAGTGAAATTCTTCCAGTTATTCATTGTCCTGTCCTCCTTCTTCTTTAAATGTTACCTCTATGCTGTTTTCATCAGTCTTACGTATTGTAGAAACATTTGTCAACGTATCGCATTTGAGGTCATCTTTAATGATTAAAGTATCGGTAGATACGCAGCTGCCAACAGTATTAACATATACTGCGTAAGCCTTGTTGAGAGCATCGCAGAAAGCACGCGACGAGATTGTTGCTGCTGTGATAGCATCAATACCATCTTTATCGTCTTTGCTTACTTTTATGCCATCTTTATAATCTTTCAAGTCTCTGCCCTTGACATAACTACTTTGTCTAGCCGTATCGTTGAACCATGTTCCCATCTTCGAACCAAGACCAGCGGTTTCCTTATGTTCAAGTACCGAGTATCCGAAAATCCTACCGTCATTATCGAATCCAACCAAAAGCTTTACATCACCACCGAATCCCTTATGGGTTATCACCTCAACAGCTGTTCCAACTTGAGTGTCTCCCTTTGATACTTTGAAGACCGGGACAGTATCTAATTTCTTATCCCATTCAAATGGAATCTTGTCTTTAGCAGTAATACTATCAAACTCGGGAAGTACTTCTTTAAGTGCATTTGCCAGTTTTTCCTTTTTTACATTATCTATAGGCTCCTTGGTAAAGTAATAAACGAAACCGAGAGCCACGGCTGCTACTGTTGTAATCACGAACAACGTGAGCACCATATTTATTAAAGAACTTTGTTTCTTTGCCATGATAATTCTTTTTTAGGTTCCACAATTATTTCTTTACCTCTTCCTTTGGCGGTTTTACAACCTCACCGAAACGCTTCGGCTTGCACCAGTTGTTAATCAGCGGAACAAGTGCGTTCATAATAAGAATTGCGAACGACATACCTTCCGGATACGAACCCCAGGTTCTGATTAAGATGGTGATGATACCGATACCAACACCGTAAACCAACATTCCCTTGCCAGTCATTGGCGAAGTTACCATATCGGTTGCCATGTAGATAGCACCGAGCAGGGCACCACCGGCGAGGATATGGAACAGCGGGTCGGCATACTTGGTCGGGTCAACGCCCCAGAGGATTGCCGAGAATGCTGCCATAGTTCCGAGAACTGCTACTGGAATATGCCAGGTTATAACCTTACGGATAAGCAGGAAGATACCGCCGATGAGCAGTGCTATTGCCGACATTTCGCCGAGAGAACCGCCCATGTTGCCGATAAACATATCCATATAGTTGTAGTCAACCATCTGACCTTCGTTGAGAAGTCCCAGTGGAGTTGGTCCTGTTACTGCATCGAGAGCCTTGATGTCCCAAATCGGCTGCGGAGTTGGCCAGGTGGTCATCTGCGACGGGAACGAAATGAGCAAGAATACACGACCTACGATTGCAGGGTTGAACGGGTTGTTGCCAAGTCCGCCGAAAGTCATCTTTGCGATGCCTATTGCGACGATTGCACCTATAACAATAATCCACCAGTCGAGGTTTGCCGGAACGTTGAATGCCAGAAGCATACCTGTAACGATTGCAGAACCGTCGAAAATAGTGGTCTTTCCCTTCAATAAGAACTTCTGAATCAGCCATTCAACAGCCATACAAGCAACTATCGAGATTAAAGTAACCCTGATAGCGTTGAGTCCGAAGAAGTAAACCGATACGCAGAAGGCCGGTAACAGCGCAATTACCACGCTGTACATTATCTTTTTCACCGACTCGTTGCTGTGAACGTGCGGTGACATTGCGATTGCTAATCTATTTTCTGCCATAGCTGTTACTATTTTTTAGACCTTAAAATTTTTGTTACTGTCGCTTTACCGTAGCGGATGTAGTCGGTAATAGGAATTCCTGCAGGGCAGGTGAAGCTGCACGAACCGCATTCGATGCAGTCGAGCACTCTTTCTTCCTTCAAAGCGTCGAAGTCGCGAATCTTGGCGAGGTTCTTGAGCAAGTAAGGTTCAAGACCCATACAGCAAGCGCTTACGCACTTTCCGCAGCGGATGCAAGCATTTTCTTCCATACGGACGCTTTCGCTCTGCTTGAACATCAGCACGCCTGATGTACCCTTTGTTACAGGTACTTCGAGCGACTTCACAGCCTTACCCATCATAGGTCCGCCGTTTACTACCTTGCCGGTGTCTTCGGGCAAACCGCCAACTGCTGCAATGAGGTGGCTCAATGGAGTACCAACCCTTGCAAGTATGTTCTTCGGCGACTTAACCGACTTACCAGTTACAGTTACAACGCGCTCGAACAAAGGTTTGTTCTTCTGTACTGCTTCGTAGATTGCGAAGGTAGAACCAACATTCTGAACTACGCAACCAACATCAATAGGCAATGCTGGAGGAGCAGGAATTTCGCGGTTTACGGTAGCCTTGATAAGCTGTTTTTCACCACCTTGCGGATATTTAACCTTCAAAGGCATAACGGTGATTCCGTACTTCTTTGCTGCCTCGGTCATCTTGGCTATTGCATCGGGCTTGTTGTTCTCGATACCGATGATGATTTTTTCGGCACCAGTAGCCTTCTGTATAATCTTGCAGCCAACCATGATTTCTTCGGTATGCTCGAGCATAAGACGGTGGTCAGCAGTAAGGTAAGGTTCGCACTCGACACCATTTATAATAAGGTGCTCGCATTTCTTGCCTTGCGGAACCGACAACTTAACATGAGCAGGGAAAGTTGCACCGCCAGTACCGACAATACCGCATTCGGCAATCTTGGCGCGGATTTCTTCGGCCGACATTGTGATTTCGGTCTTCAAGTCGGGAGTGCGGTCGATGGTTTCGAGCCATTCGTCGCCTTCGACATTGATGAAGATACAGGTATTCTTGTAGCCCGAAGTGTCGATTGTCTTCTCAATCTTAGCAACAGTACCCGATACCGACGAGTGAATGTTTGCCGATACGAATCCCGTACTCTTAGCGATGAGCTGTCCGACCTTTACGGTGTCGCCCTTGGCAACAACCGGTTCAGCAGGAGCACCTATGTGCTGAGCAATAGGAATCATGACCTGCTTGGGCAGTTCTATTCTTTCGATAGGATTTCCTTTTGAAATCTTATTTTCTTGTGGATGAACACCACCTTTTGGAAAAGTTCTTAACACGATGAGTCCTCCTGAGTTTAGTTGTTATTTACATTGTTTTCTACCACTGTAGCTTCAGCTGGTGCTGCTGGTGCAGGAGCGGGCTGAGCTTCGGGCTTTGGTGCTGGCGGAGTTGCCGGCTTAGGCGGGAAGTTTACAGCGTTGATTGCACCTGTCGGGCATTCGGCAACGCACTTGCGGCACGACTTGCACTTTGTGAAGTCGATATATGCAACATTGTTCTCGACGGTGATAGCCTCGAACGGGCAAACCTTTGCGCACTTGCCGCAACCGATACAAGCAGCCTTGCAAGCCTTCATAGCCTCGGCACCCTTGTCCTTGTTGATGCAGCCTACATAAACGCGACGGTCGTTCTTGCCACGAGGTCTTACCTCGATAACGCCGCGCGGACACATCTTGGCGCAACCGCCGCAACCACCGCACTTGTCGTAGTCGATTTCGGGAAGACTTGTTTCCTTGTTAATCGTTATTGCGCCGAAATGGCATCCTGCAACGCAGTCGCCATAGCCGAGGCAACCGTACTGGCAAGCGGTGTCGCCGCTCGATGTAGCGTGAGCAATAGCACAGGTCTTGGCTCCGTCGTAGGTCGAAGTCTGCGGACGCTTATCGTGTGAACCGCAGCATCTAACGACTGCAACCATAGGTTCCTTTTCCTCGGCTACAAGTCCCATAACGGCAGCAACCTTGCTCATGGCAGCATTACCGCCTGCAGG
>CAJOEG010000027.1 GCA_905233405.1 uncultured Bacteroidales bacterium
ACCATCTGGAAGGCATCTGGACATGTTGATGCATTCAACGATCCATTAATCGACAACAAGGACTCCAAAAAGCGCTACCGCGCCGATGTTCTTATCGAAGACCACATTGAAAAGTTCAACGATAAGATTAACAAGGAAGTAGAAAAGGCTCGCAAGCGTTTCGGTGATGCTTTCAACGAGGAGCAATTCCGCAGCACCAACCAGCGCGTTCTCGACTATCAGGCAAAGATGGACGCCGTGAAGGCTCGCTTCGTGAAGGCTTTGGAAGACAACGACCTTGACGGAATACGCCAGATAATCATAGACGAGGGTATTGTCTGCCCGATTTCGGGAACCAAGAACTGGACAGAAGTCCGTCAGTTCAACCTTATGTTCGACACCAAGTTGGGTTCTGTTGCCGAAGGTGCTAACACTATCTATCTGCGTCCCGAAACAGCACAGGGTATTTTCGTTAACTATCTTAATGTACAGAAGACTGGCCGTATGAAGATTCCGTTCGGTATCGCACAGATAGGCAAGGCTTTCCGCAATGAGATTGTTGCTCGTCAGTTCATTTTCCGTATGCGCGAGTTCGAGCAGATGGAAATGCAGTATTTCGTAAAGCCGGGTACCGAACTCGACTGGTTCGAGAAGTGGCGCGAAAAACGCTTGAAATGGCACAAGGCTCTCGGCATGGGCGACAATAAGTACCGCTGGCACAAGCACGATAAGCTGGCTCACTACGCCAACGCAGCATACGACATCGAGTTTGATTTCCCGTTCGGGTTCAAGGAAATTGAAGGTATCCACTCGCGTACCAACTTCGACTTGTCGCAGCACCAGCAGTTCTCGGGCAAGAAAATCCAGTACTTCGACAACGAAGCCAACGAAGCCTACACTCCGTATGTTGTTGAAACTTCAATCGGTCTCGACCGTATGTTCCTGTCGGTTATCTCGTCGGCATACTGCGAAGAGCAGGTTGGCGACGAAACACGCGTAGTGCTTCGTATTCCTGCACCGCTGGCTCCAGTAAAGGTTGCTGTTTTGCCGTTGGTTAAGAAGGACGGTTTGCCAGAATTGGCCGAAAAGATAATGAACCGCCTGAAACTCAATCTCAACTGCCAATACGAGGAAAAGGATTCCATTGGAAAGCGTTATCGTCGTCAGGATGCAATAGGAACTCCGTTCTGCATCACAGTTGACCACCAGTCGGCAGAAGACGGCACCGTAACCCTTCGCCATCGCGACACCATGGAGCAGGAACGCGTTTCAATCGACGACATCGAGCGCATTGTTACCGAAAAGTGCGACATCAAGAATTTGTTGAGACAGTTGATGTAAGTGCTTAATAAACAGCAAAAAATCCCTTTGCTTTTCCAAGGGGATTTTTTTGTTAGGTTAAAATAAAAGGCGGAATTTATCCGCCCTTTATTTTGTTCAGTTGCCTGATTTATTTTTCTATAACAATGCGTTCTGTCCAAACTCTGTAACCGGAGATTATTCTTACGAAGTAAACTCCAGAAGCAATATTAAGATCGAATACATATTCTGAATCACCCATCGCTTCTATTTCCCTTGTTTCGACAACAGAACCTCTAGAATTTACAATCTGGCAGGTAACATTGCCTTCGATTGAGTTTAATTCTACGGTAAACATTCCACTTGTTGGATTCGGGAATACTGAAATCATACTAACCAGCTCTTCCTCTATTCCTGTGTTTTCTGTAAAGTAAGCTACGAAATTCTCATCCCTAGTTACTATTATAGTGTATGGATTGTCGGTAATTTGACCGTTGTTCCAACTTGAGAATCTATAACCAGAATTTGGAATTGCCTCTATTGTGACTTCAGTACCTTCTGCGTATGTTCCGCTACCTGTTGTTGTTCCGAATAAATTATTTTCCGATGTTACAGTTATAGTATATAATGTGACAGAAGAAGCATCAACGAAATTTGCTGTATAAGTAGCATTTCCTGTTACTGTTATTGTGCGTCGTATCTGCATGTTGTTGTCGTCCCAACCATTAAATACGTATCCTTGGTATGGTGCAACTTCAACTGTAACAACAGTACCCTCGTAGTAAGTTCCTCCACCACTAACGATTCCTGCATCTGTTGGGTTAGCCAAAACTGTAATCGTGTACTGAGGTATAGCCTCGAATCTAGCTGATATTGTGTGATTATTAGTTATGTTTGTGAATGTGTATGTAGCTTCAGTCAAGTTTATATTGTATGAATAAACATTGTTCACAAGTTGTCCCAATGATTCGTTGCCATCAACCGTTACGCTTGTGATTCGATAACCTTCGTCAGCGGTAATTATAAAATCTTTATCGTCGCCTTCGTAAACAGTTACTGTGCCATTAGGATTGATTGTTCCGCCAAGACCAGCAGTGGCCGTGATAGTATACTGAGGAATAGCCTCGAAGCTTGCCGTATAAGTAGCACTTGAATTTACAGTGATTTCGCGTGGATTGTCGGTGTTGCCATCTTGCCAATGTACAAACCTGAAATGTTCGTTTGGAAGAGCCTCAATGGTTATTGTAGTTCCTGCTGCGAATCTTCCACCGCCAGTAACAGTACCCATTTGATTATTGCTAGATTCAACTGTTATGGTATACATCGTTACATTGTTTTCATTCTCGAATGTTGCAATATATGTCGCATTTCCAGTAGCAGTGAAAATTAGTGGGTTAGCAGTGCTACCATTGTTCCATGATGTAAATACATAACCATTATTTGCAGTAGCGGTAAGAGTTACAGTTTCACCTTCCTGATAGGTTCCACCTCCGCTAACAGTTCCGTATGCATTGTTATTAGCAATTGCTGTGATTGTGTAGGTGGGTACACTAGTTGCTCCATCCTGCGTTACACTTACAGTACGTGTTACACCAGAACCCGAAACCGTGATAGTAGCAGTACGCTGTGATGATGATGTGTTGGCTGCAGCAACTGCGGTAATTGTACCGTTGTTAGAGCCCGAAGCAGGACTTACTGTCAACCAGTTTGCCGATGATGTTGCTGTCCACGAAGTGTTGCTTGTAACTGTAACTGTCTTGCTTTCGCCAGCAGCAACGTAACTGAGGGATGATGGAGAAACGGTGAGTGTGTAGGAAGTTGCTCCATCCTGCGTTACACTTACAGTACGTGTTATGCCAGAACCCGAAACTGTGATAGTAGCAGTACGTTGAGATGTTGACGTGTTGGCTGCTGCAACAGCGGTGATTGTACCGTTGTTTGAACCAGAAGCAGGACTTACAGTTAGCCAGCTTGCCGATGATGTTGCAGTCCACGATGTGTTGCTTGTAACGGTAACTGTCTTGCTTTCTCCTGCTGCAGTGTAGCTGAGTGATGTTGGGTTAACTGTGAGGTTGTAGCTTACACCTGCCTGAGTTACACTTACAGTGCGTGTGATACCCGAACCTGAAATTGTAATAGTAGCGGTACGCTGCGAAGAAGAAGTGTTAGCTGATGCAACTGCAGTAATTGTACCGTTATTTGAACCCGAAGCAGGGCTTACTGTCAGCCAGGTTGCCGATGATGTTGCAGTCCACGAAGTGTTGCTTGTAACGGTAACTGTCTTGCTTTCACCTGCTGCAGTGTAGCTGAGCGATGACGGGTTAACTGTTAGGTTGTAGGATGGAGTTGTACCTGTCGGACATACTGTAGGCAAAACATACATTGAAATGTCAAGTCCCTGCCAATTTGTTGTTAGAGAAGCCCAACTACCATTGTAGAGTTCATAGTTACTATTTGTATATCCGCTACCTTCTGCAGTAGAAGCCAAACCAATATAACTTGTTGCGCTCGAAACATCTATTCCTGCAAAGAAATTGCTCGAAACAGCTACAGGAGAAGTCAATGTCCAAGTGTAGAGTCCCTGCTTTGTAGTACCAGAACCAGTACTTGTTCCTGCATTATAGAGTTCCGACATAGTTACTGTCTTTGTAGCAAGTTCGCTACCTGGAGTTCCATTGTTATTTGCCCACATCTTGAATGTAACGCTTCCACTTGAACCGTCTATTGCATAGAGGTAATCAATGCTTGTTACATTGTAGTTGCCAGAAAGTTCAAAGAGTTCGGCCTTTGCCTGGTCACCATACGAGTTGCTTCCGCATACATATCCGCCATCTTCTACTGAATATAACGATGGACTATCTGTAAATCTGTCTTCGTGCAGTACAACGCAGTCGCCAGTTCCACTGCCGCTTTCTCCAGCCTGAGTTACGCTGATTGTCTGCGAGCTTACGCCAGTTCCCGAAACGGTGATGGTTGCTGTACGCTGTGAGGTTGAAGTGTTTGCTGCAGCAACAGCGGTGATTGTTCCGTTGTTTGAACCTGATGCAGGGCTAACTGTCAACCAGCCTGCAGAAGATGTTGCTGTCCACGAAGTGTTGCTTGTAACGGTAACAGTCTTACTTTCACCTGCTGCAGTGTAGCTGAGTGATGACGGCGAAACAGTGAGATTGTTTGATGGAGCATCGGATGGACAAATGTGAGGAAGAAATGCAGCAGCAACATTTGTCGGAGGATTTTGGAATATAGTTGAAACTAATCTCCAAGCATTGCTATAGTATGTATATAGTGAATTTGTCATAACGGTACCGTTGGACGTGCTTGATAGGATTATTTCGTTTACATCATTATCGCCAGCTGCACCAACAGATGCTACATCCCATCCTACAAAGAATGGTCCTGTAACTGTAATTGGAGAGGAAAGTGTATGTTCGTAATTTCCATAGTAGCAAGTAGCACCACCAACCATCTGACCTTGTGTAAGAGCACTATTCAATGTCGAGATATTTATAGTTTGTGAGTATAATTCTGTACTTGGCAATCCTGCTGATGTAGCACTCCAAACCTTTATTGTGATTGAATTTGAAGTAGCAGTGTTCAGAATGTCATACATAGTAATTTTGTCAAGAGTGTATGTTCCTGTCACATTTATCTTTTGTGCAAATTTTGTAAAGTATGTTGAATACAAATTGGAACACCAGCCTCTATATCCTAAAGAATCATCTGCCATTATATCCTCATTTGCCGTAACACATTGGTCACTGTCATCGCTTTGTGTTACTGTTACGGTTGCTGTTGTGCCACCATGTGAGAATGTTACGGTTGCGGTACGTGACGAACCTGTATTTGCAGAGGCAGTCAGAGTAACTGAAGTTGTTGCCTGTGAGCCAGAACCTGAAGTCGGTGATACTGTCAACCAGCTTGCAGAAGATGTTGCTGTCCAGTTTGCCGAAGATGTTCCTGCACGGACAGAAACCGTCTGGCTTCCACCACCGCTAGGCAATGTTACTGCATTCGGAGAAACTGTAAGTGCATTCGTGTTAGCAGGGTCGTAGTAGTCGCAGGTTGTTGCACCTGTATTATTTGGGTCGAGCCACGGCTTCAGTTTGTATGCATTTGTGCTGCCGTTTGCTGAGTTGTCCCAGTGAAACGACATTTTTCCGTACAGGTCATATCTGGATGACGATGATGCTGAGCAAGAAGATGCTCCTCCACTCAATGTGCCGAAAACTCGGCCAGCAGAATTGAATATAGGAGAACCTGATGAACCACCTTCAGTAACACCTGTTTTTTCTCCGCTGTTAACCCATGTTATTTTCCAATGGGCGTTGTTTGCACCAGTCATATCGCTGCCGCCATTATAAGTGGCTGTTGTTGGAGTTGATGAGAAGAATGATATTTTCTTTATGTCGCCTGCGGGATGGTGTATGCCTGCGCCACCTCCACTAGGTGCGGTTGTACTTCTGTCCCATCCATTGTATATTGCATTTACAGATATGGCATTTTGTGTTGTAAAGTTGTTGAGTCTCAGCAAATAGAAGTCGGATCCACCATTGTTTGAACCTTCTGCAACCTTGGTGCATCCTGTGAAATCGGTGTAGTTAATTGATGATTCCGACGACGGATTCGAACACCCCGAAGCCTCGTAGTTAAAGCGGAATTTCCACTGATTAAAGTTGGATGTTGTAGCGCTAGGTCCGCAATGATCGGCTGTAAGGAAATATGGAGTTCCGTCGTTGCTTGTATTATTGATAAGCGTACCTGTACAGTAGCCTGCACTATATCCCTCAACAACATAAATCCTAGCTACACCGCGCTGCTGTATTCTCCAGTCGGCACCTACCGAGCAGTTTATGTTGACCTCGCAGCTTTCTGAATCGCCGAACGGTCCTCTTTGTCCAGTTTCGAATCCACCTTCGCCACGATAGACATAACCGAACTCACCTATATTGATAATAGGTGCAGTATTGTCGTATGAGACATTACCATTTCCCGACTTCATCATTGGTGCAACATATTCAATGGTGATGTCGCTGCCTAGAATGTTACCAATCATATATTCGTTACCATCGGGATTGTCGCTGCGATAGTATGGACCGTCAACAATCTTTCTGTCGCTTGAATATACATACACCGAAGCCCCCGAAGGAATGTCAAACTTGTCAAAGTACAATGCAGAGGCTCTTGCACCTTCGCTAGAGAGACGAAGTCTCCAGATTAACATTCCATTTCCAAGAGTTTCCCATGAACCGGAATTTTTTACAGTTGTATTTACAGGAACAAGCCTAGCTACTTTATAAAATGTACCGTTTTTATCGCTTTCAGCAATATCTTCGGCTATAAGTTGTGCCGATGGAGGATATACCTGAATGTGGTCGACTTCTTCACTGGCCTTGTTGTAGAAACTAGGTGGCAGCTGTACTGTTTTAGTTTTTGCTTGCGCAAAGCAGAATATTGACGCAAGCATTAATACGATAATTGCAAATGTCTTTTTCATTGCCTTATTATAATTAGTTAAAGGTGCAAATTAACTTTAATTATGCCAAAGTGCCAAGAAAAAACTTATATTTTTTATTAAAAAAAAGGTGGATCCCGTAGAATCCACCTTATAATAACAATCGAATAACTTGTTTATTATCTGTCTATTACAACAGATTCAGTCCATACTCTGTCGCCAGAAATTACTCTTACAAAGTAAACGCCTGGAGCAACGTTGCAGTCGAAAACAAATTCCGAACCGTCGGTTGCATTTATTTCCCTTGTCTCGATAACCGAGCCGCTTGCATTTACAATCTGGCAGGTCACATCGCCTTCAATCGATTCCATTGACAAAGTGAAAATACCGTTGTTCGGGTTCGGGTAGATTGCGATTGAAGCTGCTTCAATCATATCGGCAGCATTCAAACAAGTAAATGTTACGCTGAGTACCAAATCAGACATTACTGGTTCAAATATGTAAGAGAAGCCTGACAACTGTTCTTCGGTAAGTTCCTCCTCGATACCATCAACTGAAAGAACATCAATCTGGTAGTTTTCCTCAGGAGTGATTACAAATGCAGGAGTTGAGCCTTCTGCAACCATAATTGAGGTTACTTCTTCACCATTGTAGGTAACGGTTCCGTGTTCACCAACATTAACAGTGATTGCATATTGCATTCGTACAAATGTAACAGTCATAATCATATTAGCAGTAACAGCGTCGAATGTGTAAACATTTTCATCATCAACTTCTCCGTCAAATACAACATCAGCACCTTCTTCTGCTTCGCCAATTGTAATACCTGCAATCATGTAACCTTCTGCAGGGATGATTGTAAATTCCGGAGTTGCTCCTTCTGCCACTGTAACTGTTTCATAATTTTCAAGTTCGTTGCCTTCGTATGTTACGGTACCATTGCCTTGAATAGAAACTGTTATTGTGTAGGTAGTTACTGGTATTGCTTCAAAGGTTGCGTGTATTGTGTGGTTTGCATTTACATTTGTGAATGTGTAAACAGGCTCAATAAGTTGTCCTGTAATTTGTTCTGTGACATCTTCCTCATTTTCAGTATCTGCATCAACTATTACACTTACTAGTCTGTAACCTTCGTTTGCTAATATTGTGAATATAGCAAATGCACCTGCATTTACAACGACTACACCATCTGGGAGGATTGAGCCTCCTTCACTAGCACTTGCTATAATTGTGTAGGTGTTGATTGTGAAGTTTGCAACCAAAGTCCTGTCGGCTGTTGCTGTGAACGAGTATTCAGCGTTGGTCGAAACGATTTCGCCGTTTTCTGTCCAGTTGGTGAATGTGTAGCCTATGTTTGCAGTTGCCGTAAGAACCACCTGGGTATTTTCTTCGTATATGCCAGCACCACTGACCGAACCGCCCTCAGCAGGATTTGCTATTGCTGCTATAGAGTATTCGTTAACACCATCCTCTGTGAAGTATGCAACAAACTCAACATCAGCAACAACGGTGTAGCTCCTTTGTGCTTCGGTAACACCATCGCTCCACTGTGTAAAGTGGTAGCCATCGTTTGCTGTTGCAGTGATGACAAGGTTAGTTCCGTAGCTATAAACGCCGTTTTGCGAAGCAACGTCAATAGCAACAGTTCCGCCTTCTGTCGGGTTGGCAATTGCTGTAACTGTGTAGGTGTTGATAGTGAAATTAGCTACCAATGTCCTGTTGCCAGATACTGTAAACGAATAGTTTGCATCAGTAGAAACAACATTAGAGCCTTCAGTCCAGTTTGTAAATGAGTAACCAGTGTTTGCTGTTGCAGAGAGGGTTACTGTCTGTCCGAATGAATAATCTCCTGCACCCGAAATGCTTCCGCCTTCTGCTGGGCTTGCACTTGCTGCGATTGTGTATACAATCGGATTGAAGTTAGCAACCAAAGTCCTGCTGCCAGATACTGTAAACGTGTACTGGGCATTTGACGAGACAACAGAACCATTTTCGGTCCAGTTTGCAAATGTATAGCCTGTATTTGGTACTGCCGTTAGAGTAGCGGACTGACCATAATCATATTCACCAGTACCATTAACGGTTCCACTTTCTGTTGGGTTTGCACTTGCTGAAATAGTATAGCTGTTTATCTGGAAATTAGCAACCAATGTCCTGTTGGCTGTTACAGTAAACGAGTATTCAGCATCTGTTGAAACGGAAGAGCCGTTCTCTGTCCAATTTACAAAGTGATAGCCTGTGTTTGCTGTTGCACTTAATGTTACCGTCTGTCCGTAGTTGTATTCGCCAGCACCTAAAATTGTTCCGGCTATCGATGGATTTGCTGTAGCAGAAATATTATAGGTGTTGATTTGGAAGTTGGCAACCAAAGTTCTGCTTGCAGATGCCGTAAACGAGTAAGTTGCATTAGTCGAAACAACCGAACTGTTTTCTGTCCAGTTAATGAAGTTATAGCCTGTGGTAGGTGTTGCAGAAACTGTAACCTGAGTTCCTTCCGGGAATGTTCCGCCGCCAGAAACTGTGCCGTATGAATCGTTGTTTGCCAGAACTGTAATGTTGTAACTTGGTATAGGACATACTGTAGGCAAGACATACATTGAAATATCAAGGCCACTCCAAGAAGTGGTCATCGATATCCAACTTCCATTATAAATTTCATAGTTGCTGTTGGTGTATCCGCTTGTAGAGAACAATCCGATATAACTAGTTGCCTCAGAAACATCTATACCAGCGAAGAAATTGCCCGAAACAGCCACAGGGGTAGTTAATGTCCATGTGTAAAGGCCATACTTTGTCGTGCCAGAGCCTGTTCCTGCAGAGTACAAATCCGACAATGTTACAGTCTTTGTTGCAAGTTCATCGCCAGGAATGCCATTATTGTTTGCCCAAACCTTAAAAGTGATGCTTCCTTCTTCTCCATCGACGGCATACTTAAAATCGATGCTTGTCACATTATAATAGTTGCTTGCAAGTTCAAAAAGTTCTGCTTTTGCTATGTCACCATAGTTGTTGCTACCGCAAACATACCCATTTCCCGAGCCTGTAGTCATTATAGACGGGCTTGACGTAAATCTTTCTTCATGCACAACAAAACATTCGTTGGGGTCTGCCTGAGTTACATTGATTGTCTTTGGTGTTGCGCCTTCTCCCGAAACAGTTATCGTTGCTGTACGTTCGCCATCGGAAGTGTTGGTTGAAGCAACTGCTGTTATAGTACCGTCGCCAGAACCCGATGTCGGGGTTATTGTCAGCCAGTCTGCCGAAGATGTCGCTGTCCAGTCTATATTGCTTGCAATCGTTATTTCTTCGCTTCCGCCAGTGGCCCTGTAGCTGAGTGATGATGGGGAAGCAGACAATAAGACGTAAGGCGCAGATGTCGGACATATTGTCGGCAATACATACATTGAAATGTTAACGCCTGTCCACGATGAAGAAATTGATGTCCAAGTTCCACCAGAAAGTTCGTAGTTGCTGTCGGTATAGCTGTCGTCAGAATATGTAGAATATAATCCAAAACCGCTTGTCGCATTAGAAACATCTATGCCAGCAAAGAAATTTCCCGAAACGACAACAGAAGGATTCAATGTCCATGTGTAAACTCCTCTACTTTTGGAATTTGAAACGGTTCCTGCCTGATATAATTCTGCCAATGTTACTGTCTTTGACACAAGTTCTCCGCCAGGGACTCCATTGTCGTTTGCCCAAACTTTAAACGTAACGCTTCCTTCTTCTCCGTTGACAGCATACATAAAATTAATGCTCGTTACGTCGTAGTTGCCTGCTGCCGGTTCAAAAAGTTCGGCTTTCGCCAAATCTCCGTATGAGTTTGTACCGCAAATAAATCCTGTTCCAGCGGTGTACAGCACAGGACTTTCGAACCTGTCTTCGTGCATAGTGAAGCACGATTCGGTGTACGCGTCTATTTGTGTTACAAGTAGGGTTGTAGTCGATGTGCCGCCTTGATTAAATGTTACAGTTGCGGTTCTTGTAGCGGAACCATTGTTTTCTGTTGCAGTGATAGTTATGGGAGTCGTTTCCTGAGAACCTGCACCTGTAGTTGGAGATACTGTCAGCCAACTTTCCGAAGATGTTGCCGTCCAAGATGTTGCAGCCGTTCCTGCTCTTACCGTAGCAGAATAGTTGCCACCTGCGCTGGCAATCTGCATGGTTGCCGGCGAAACCGTAATGCCAGAAGGCTGGATACCGATAATAATATCTTGTCCTTCATTGAACTGGTATCCACCACCGCCAATACCACCTTCGCCGGGGGATTCAACGCATCTATAAGGAACAAACCATCTTCGGAGCCACCCCAACCCCAGTTGAAGTGGAAATAGTCGTTGGCATCGTAGCCGTCGCATACGAAGCAGTGTCCACCACCATCGCCCGAACCAGAATATATTATTGGTCTGCTGGCGTTAAGTTCTTCCCGTAGAAGATTTTTCCAGTCGGTATCTTCGTAATCATCCCTAAGAAGTCCTTGTATTGTTGTTGCGTTGTAGCCGAAGAAGTTCTTGAGTGCGCTTTCGGCACAATAGTCAAAATAACCATTGTATGAGATAGAAAACGCACCGCTACCACCATTGGCGGCTATGCCGTAGCTCATCTCTACAGCAACACCGCAGTGATACATCAATACTGCAACAGCCTCATCCTGTTCGGCAGTTGTTGAGCCTCGATACGAATTCAACATATTGTTCCAGTCGTAGGTTGTGTTTCCGAAGTCGGCACTAAGTTCACCGTATGTGCTGTGAGTGTATGTATGCGACCCTATTCCTCTTGCCGGATAGTTCCAGTATTTCATCACCTGCGCCATTGCTGTTGCGACACAACCTGTTACTGTACGCGTGTTTGCTTCATTGTCGTATGGACAAAGGTTGTTGTACGGAGCGCTTTGGTTCCACCTTGTATCCAATAGCGAACTGACCGACCTCGTATTTCTTTGCTGAGTTCTGATTCCGTTTTGCAATTTGTACCATTGGTTGCTTATTTCCTCGGTGGCAGCAATGTCATTGTCAATACCAAACTGTATCTGTCGCTGATATCCGCGAAGCCAGTTTAGCGTATTAGTTCCAATGTTGTCGGTATTAAAACTACCTTCGTCGGAATATCCCAAAACAGGATATGCAATGTCATCCGCCGAGACGATTACAAAACCGTCACCTGTGTTGAAAATGTAAAAGTTTGTAAACTCTGTTTGTGATGTAACATCACTGAATGTTGCGCGAGTCTGCTTCCCAAGATTCTGTTCCCAGAATGACCGAGCCACGGTTCTGGCGACTTCGACGTCAACAGGCTTTGCGAATATTGGCAATGCAAAAATCACCAATAATGCCAATAATGATAATTTTCTCATATAAACAAAATTACTTTAGGACTTCATATTACTGATTTGCACATCCCGTGAAGTCCGCATACGAAACGTACAAATTATACAAACGGCAAAGATAAGAAAGATTTTAGATTTACGATGTACGATTTTGGATTGAATTAAAAAAAAGTGGCTAATAGGGAGAAAAGCCCCCCTGCGTAAGGACTTTAAGGACGTTAACAACTTTAATGTCCTTAACGCAGCGGGGGAACAAAGAACCTATTAGCCCTGAAACTTTTTTTTCCCATTTCGCAATTATGAATTAACTTTGCCGTTTGTCTTATTTTACAAAAATGTACACTTTATTCTTAAAAGAAATAAAAGGCTTCTTCAGCTCGGTAATAGGATACCTTGTCATTGCGGTGTTCCTGCTGATTGTAGGCCTGTTTATGTGGGTTTTCCCCACAAACTTCAACATTTTTCAGGTAAATGCCGCCAACATCGACACTCTTTTCCTGATTTCGCCGTGGGTGTTTCTTTTCCTAGTGCCAGCAATTACGATGAATATGTTTGCCGATGAACTTCGCACTGGCAATATGGAACTTCTTCTCACGCGGCCAATTTCAGAATTCAAGATTGTGACGGCAAAATACCTTGCTGCAGTGGTCTTGGTGCTGATTGCATTGCTTCCAACTTTGCTTTTCCTGTTTTCGATTCATTTTCTGGCTGACCCTGTCGGAAATGTCGATTACGGAGCAATCGCAGGTTCGTACATCGGACTTTTCTTCCTCGGTGCAGTTTATGCGGCAGTTGGAATATTCGCTAGTTCGCTGTCGAAGAATGTAATCGTGTCGTTCCTGCTCGGGATAGTGTTCTGCTTCCTGTTCTACCTCGGGTTCAACCTGCTTGCCGACCTTGTTTCGACGGGAACGGTAGCGGAATTCATAAAGTCGCTGGGTATAAACGACCATTACAGTTCGATAAGCCGTGGCGTTGTCGATTCGCGCGACATAGTGTATTTCCTGAGCGCGATTGCAATTTTTATCTTCTTTTCTAAACTCAGACTTGAAAGTCGCAAATGGTAGGAGGGCAACTGTATGACAAACGAAACAGAAAACAAGAAATCATTTTCGCAGATGCGTCGTCAGAACCGCAACCAGAACATCTTTCAAGCGGTGCTGATAATAGTGCTTATCGTGGTGCTCAACATTTTGTCGTCGTTGGTGTTCTTCCGCGCCGACCTCACCAAGGAAAAACGCTTCTCAATATCCGAATTCTCGAAGCAAGTACTCGACAGCCTCGACGATGATGTGTATATTGAAATCTTCTTGAAGGACAAAGACTTGCCGTCGGAACTTGTTCGTTACCAGCGCGAGGTTGACGACTTTATGAAAAACCTATGCCGCTATTCAAACAACATCCGCTACGAGTTCAAGAATCCGTTTACCGAACATAGTGGCGAGGAACAGGGATTTATGCAGAAGTGGTTTGGTTTCCTGTCGGACGAAGAGGAAGTTGAGCCGTTGGAGAGGAAGAAAATTTTTGCACAATTATACAATAAAGGCCTGAATCCCACCTACATAGTCCAGCAGGAAGGAATGGGTGGCTCGGAAAAGATAATTTTTGCAGGAGCATTGGTAAAATACAAGGAAAAGGACTTCCCTATAAACCTTCTCACAAACAGTCCGTCAGGGAACACACCATACACAATGCTGAGTTCCACCGAAATGGAACGCGAATTTGTTCACGCTCTATGGATGCTCTCGAGCCGCAAGGTTCACAAGGTAGCCTTCCTCGAAGGTCACGACGAACTTGACGAAAACCGCACCTACGACATAATGTCGTCGCTGTCAAAATATTACCGCATCGAGCGAGTAAATATGAATGGTAGCCTAAATGCCCTCGACGACTACGGTTGCGTGGTAATCGCCAAGCCGCAGAAAAGGTTCAACGAGCGCGACAAGTACATTATCGACCAGTACATTATGAACGGCGGAAAGGTCATCTGGTTTGTGGAGTGGATGCAGTTCGATATGGACAGCCTCAACACCAACCCCACTGCAATGGCTCTGATGAACGACATAAACCTCAGCGACCAGCTTTTCAACTACGGCGTGCGCATCAATCCCGACCTGATTCAGGACTTGCGCTGCCTGCAGATTCCTGTCTGCGTCAACACAGTTGAGGGCAAACCGCAGTTCGAACCGAAGCCGTGGTACTATTTCCCGCTCATCGTTCCCGACACCTTGCTCGACCACCAGCTAGTCAAGAACCTTGATGTCATGCGCACCTGCTTCGTCAGTTCGATTGACACCGTTGGCGAAGACCCGTTGGTGAAAAAGACTATTCTGCTCCGAACTTCGCAGTACGCAAAAGCCTTGTCGCACCCTGTGGAAATAAGCCTCGACATACTTCGCGAAAAGCCAGAGATGCTCACTTTCAACAAGCCAAATATGCCGGTTGCTGTGCTTCTCGAAGGTCAGTTCAAGTCGAACTTTGCAAACCGACTTCCGCCAGAACTCGCCGACAACAAGGACTTCAAGTTCAAGGAACGCAGCGAAAAGACACAGATGATTGTCGTTTCCGACGGCGACTTCATCCGCAACGAAATCAAGCGTATGGGCGACAAGGTTCAGCCTTATCCGCTTGGCTACGACAAGTACTACGACGCACAATACACTCCCGGCAACACACAATTCATAATCAACTGCGTAAACTATCTTTGTGCCGATGAGGGACTTATATCACTGAGAATGAGAGAACCCAAAAGCCGCACACTGAATGCTACGAAGGTAAGGGAGGAAAAGGCAATGTGGATTTGCGTCAACATTATTGTGCCGATACTTATTGTGCTTCTGATAGGCTTCACTATGATTGTAATGCGAAAAGTTAAATACTCGAAAAAGGAAAAATAGAAAATATGAAGAAAACAAACTTATTGCTGCTTATTATAATAGTAATACTCGTTGGCGTTTCGATAGCGATATATTTTGTACGTAACTACGACTCGCAGAGCACATTGCGCGACTTTGCCGTTGAAGATACTGCTTCAATAACAAAGATATTCCTTGCCAACAAGCAGGGTTCGGCGGT
>CAJOEG010000028.1 GCA_905233405.1 uncultured Bacteroidales bacterium
CTATTGGCAAAGGTATCATTTTAAAGTATTAGCACAAAAAAATAAATTTCTTTCTTGTCTGTGCGAAAAATGTATTACTTTTGCGCTCGGGTAAGTCTTATACGACCAGCTCCCTCTGAATCCTCCAGGTTCGGAAGAAAGCAAAGGTAGGAGGTTGTAGCGGTGCGATATAAGTAGCTTACCCTTTTTTTGTGGCTTCGCCGTTTGGGGGCTGACGCCTGTTTAAATGTTTCACGTTTCTATGGCTGATGCCGTTTGGATGTTTCACGTTTCAAAGTTTTAATGCCTTCGGCGTTCTCTTTTATAAGTTTATCATGTCAAACAATCTCAAACAATTTGAAACCACTTTAAACAACATTAAACCATCTCAAACAACATTAAACCATCTCAAACAACATCAAACCATTTCAAACAATCTAAAATCGTAAATCAATTCTTGAAACTTTTAAACTTAGAAACAACCTCTTTTTGTGTTTCTATTTTTTATAATTTTGTGGGCGAATAACTCATAGCGTTTTGGATATGAATTGTATAGTGGTTGACGACAGCGAGGTTGTAAGAACACAGATGGCAGCTTTTATCGAAAAGACTGGTTTCCTGACTTGTTGTGGTACTTTTGCCAATCCTGTTGGCATTGAGAAATGCATTGAGGAGAACAATGTGTCACTCATATTTCTCGACATTGAGATGCCACAGATGAGCGGTTTCGATTTCCTCGACAAGTATCAAAAGGATATCCAGATAATTGTCATTTCTGTCAGCCGTAAATACGCTCTCGAATCATACAACTATGACATCACCGACTATCTGTTGAAACCAATCTCGTATGAAAGGTTTCTGGTCGCAGCCAACAAGGCGGTGGAGAAACATATCCTGCAAAAACATTTGAACGATGAACATCTCGCATAGGGAACTTTTCCTGAATTACATTGGACAGACATCTGAAAGCCCGTACCTTGTTGAAGTGGAAAGGGCAAAGGGCGTATATATGTATGGCCCCGACGGAAAGAAGTATTTCGACCTTATTTCTGGCGTTTCGGTAAGTTCGCTCGGACATTGCAATGAAAAGGTTATCAAGGCGGTGCAGGAGCAGGTGGAGAAATATATGCACCTTATGGTTTATGGTGAGTTTGTGCAGTCGCCACAGGTGGAACTCGCTGAATATCTGTGCGGAATGTTGCCGAAGAAATTTGATAATGTTTATTTCGTAAACAGTGGGAGCGAAGCCATCGAAGGTGCAACAAAACTCGCAAAGCGTTATACTCGCCGTCGCAAGATGTTTTCGTTTGTAAATGCCTACCACGGAAGCACACAAGGTGCATTGAGCCTTTGTGGAAACGAGGATTTCAAGCGTTCGTTCCGTCCTTTGCTTCCCGATGTGTATCACTTGGAACTCAACAATTTCGACCAGCTTTCGCAGATTGATGAGGATACCGCTTGTGTGGTTCTAGAATCCATTCAGGCCGAGGGCGGAGTTATGGTTCCGACGGTTGAATACATGCAGCAGTTGCGTTCTGTTTGCACGGAAAAAGGCGCATTGCTCATTCTCGACGAAATCCAGACTGGTTTTGGCAGGACTGGCAAGATGTTCGGCTTTATGCACTTTGGCATCGAGCCTGATATTATTTGCTTTGCAAAGGCGTTGGGCGCAGGAATGCCGATAGGTGCATTTGTCTCATCGCGAAAGATTATGTCGTCGTTTATGACCGACCCAGTTTTGGGACACATAACGACTTTTGGGGGACACCCGGTTTCTGCAGCAGCTGCACTTGCCGGTGTGAAAATCATAAACGAGTCGGGCATTGTGGATACTATTCAAGCTAAAGCCGACAGATTTATTTCCAACTTGAAATCGCATCCGATGATAAGCGAAATAAGGGGTAAGGGCTTGCTTCTGGCTGTTGAGATTGGTTCTTTCGACAATGTGCTGAAATTCATCAAGCGTGCAATCGCAAACGGACTTATTTCCGACTGGTTTATTTTCCACGATACAGCCTTCCGTATTGCTCCGCCGCTGGTAATCACAGATGAGGAGATTGACGAGGCGTCTGCTTTGATAATTAAAACGTTGAATGAGATAGCTTAGCCTTTTTCCGCTAAACTATCCCATCTTATTATGTTTATTCCACAACAAGGTTCCTGACAACAATTCCAGAATTAGTTGTAATCCTTACTGTGTATGCAGAAGCCTTGAGCATTGAAATGTCAATTGTTTCATAGTCGGAGGCAACTTCCTTGTCTATGACTTGTTTGCCAGTAATGTCAAAGATACATATATGCTGCATGCCTTCGGTACGTATATTTATCACAGATGATGCAGGATTAGGATATATTGCAACTTCGTTTTTCCAATCGGTATCAATGCCAACAGCTTCTACAACAGTAATGTAGCCTTCCTTTGATTCTATATCTGACGATGAACCGTTGGTTGCAAACAAGGTCACGCTATAAACACCTGCATTCTGGTACACGACTACGGGATTTTCTGCCTGCGAAGCCGATGGTTCTGCTCCCGGGAACGACCAGTAGTAGGATGTTGCATTCTGGCTTAGGTTTGTAAATACAACAGGTTCGCCAACAAGGACAGTCGTCGTGTCAACGGTAAAGTCGGCTGTTGCAATTGCTTTTACATAAATGTATTCGGTCTTGGTTTCCAAGTCGGTACCGTGTCCGTTGGTCGCGAAAAGTGTTACATTGTAGTAGCCTGGAGTGCTGTATGTTACAACGGGATTTACTTCGGTTGAAGTTTCAGGATTTCCACCTTCGAATGACCAGAAGAATGAAGTCGCATTTTCACTCAAGTTTGTGAAAGTAACAGATTCTCCGACAAATACCTCGGTAGTTGAAGCTACAAAGTCAGCCGAAGTGACTGGCAAAACGGTTATGTAACCCGTCTTAGTCTCGGTATCGTTGCTATTTTCGTTTGCTGCAAATAGGGTAACTGTGTATGTGCCAGCAGTATTGTACACAACTACAGGATTTACATCGGTTGAGTTGGCAGGTGTGCCGCCTGCGAATGTCCAGTAGTAGGTGGTGGCATTTACACTTGTGTTAGTGAACGTAACGCTTTCGCCAGCATTGATTGTTGTCGCACTTGCAGTAAAATCGGCATTTGCAAGGTCCATAACATTGACATAGACGGTCTTTGTGTCATTATTCGTACCGTTGGTAACAAACAGGGTTATTGCGAATGTTCCTGTGCGCGTGTAGGTTATAGTCGGGTTTTCTTCGGTGGAAGTCGCTGGTGTTGCGCCTTCAAACGACCAGAAATAAGTTGTTGCATTCTGACTTCGGTTCTGCATTGTAATGGGCTGTCCTGCAGGAAGTGTACTCGGCACAACAAAGTCGGCAACAACCTCATCAGGCTGTGGTGGCTCGACAGGGCCTTCGGTAACGGTTATGTATCCACGTTTAGTTTCCGTAACGCCGTTTACATAAATCAGAATGTTGCTTGAACCAGCACGAAGACTTACATCATAAACGCCAGGGGTGTTGTAGGTTACTGAAGGATTGGCATTGGTAGAAGTTTCAGGGTCGCCACCATCGAATGTCCACGAGAAAGCGGTTGCGTTTGAACTGCAGTGGCTTGTGACAACTCCTTTGTATAATATCGGCGAGCATGTTTATAATTTGTCGAAAAATTTTAAATCAGCGAATGAAAATATTCAGTGGAATATGATTTCCATTTGTGAGCAGCTCCAAAGTGCTTGCTGCTGCTTTCAGAGTAACACTGTACACTCCTGCTTCAGAGTATGTTACCGATGGGTTTTCGTCCGTTGAAGTTATAGGATTTCCACCTGTGAATGTCCAAAGATAAGCATTTGCATTTTGACTTAGGTTGGTGAATGTTATGGTTTCTCCTTCGGTGATGCGGGTTGCACTTGCCACAAAATCGGCGACTAAGGCATCAGGGTCCTGCGATATATTCAGTACAATTTCCGAAGCGAAAGTCAGTTGCCTGTTGTTGAGTGCCATATTTATTGGAGAAGTAACTGTTCCGTCAATCTCACCCGAAATATTGATGTTGAACTCGCCAGCCTCGGTAGGTGTACCATATATATGAACCGACAAGTATTCACCCGATTCCATGTAAGTGCCATTCAAGCAATAGTTTAGTCCTGCAGGAAGATTCGATAGCGAAGTAATGTTCATGCTTGTGATGTTTGCATTTGCGTTAACACTGTAATTTCCGTAAATATTTACCTCGACGGATGTAGTTTCGGGACATTTGATTGTCATGCATAGGTCGATAGGCGTATTAACCTGATATGTCATCGGTTGAGATGTGTAATATGGTATTGTAGTTTCGCTGAATGTGTTGTCAGTCTCAACCGGGCAAGCATTTGATGCACATATAATTCCTTGTTCAACAGTTATGTAGTCTTCCTTTATTTCCGTATCGCTTCCGTTTTCGTTTTCAACTGTTAGCTGAACGGTGTATGTGCCAGCTTCGGTGTATGCGTGTGTAGGGTTCTGTTCGGTTGAGGTTGTGCCGTCGCCGAAATCCCAAGTCCACGAGGTAGGGTTGAATGAACTTTCGTCGGTAAAAGTGATTGTCTCGTTGATTGTTGCATTTGTGTTGCTGGCGGAGAAATCTGCTATTGGCAATTCTGTTCCTGTAGCATTTACCACGAGTGTTATTCCCGACGAATATCCTTGTCCAAGCATATTGTTTGCCATTGTGAGCAGAAACGCTTGTGTTGATGCACTGTATGCACGCGCAACGATTTTCAGGTCAAAATTGCCAGCAACAGTCGGAGTTCCAGTAATATGTGCGGTGTAGGCTGTGTTTGGATGTGCCATCGTGTCGCTCACGCAGATAGACATACCATCGGGAACATTCTGGAATCCGCGCAAGGCAATGCTGTCGATTACTATTGTCATTCCGGCTTCGCTTATTGATTCGGGAATCAAGAGCGTAATACAAAGGTCTGCTGGTGTTCCAACTGTAAATTCGGGAATTACGGCAGGATTGTATTGAATGATTGTTGATGAAAACTCGTCAGTCTCTGGATTAGCAGGTAGACATGGGTTGTCGCATATTACGACCTGAGCAAAAGAACTATAAACCAGTGCAATAGCAACAAAAACAGAAAGTATAAATCTTTTCATTACGATACGTTTTTAAAATTGCTTACAAAATTAGGAAAAGAAAACTTAAAAGGCAAACTATAAAATCAAAAAAAGGGAGCGATTTTTTCGCTCCCTTTCTGTATGTTAACTAAGTAATTATCAATGGAATATGTATCTTACACCAAGAGCAACACCCCAGCCGAAATATTTGTAATAATCAACTGCGGGTTCATAATGACCTAACAGGTAGAAGTGTGCCATTGGTCTTAAATCCAAACTTAACACTAATGGAACATCAAGGTCTGTCAAGAAATCGTATTCGAGACCGATTTGAGCACCAACGCCCAAAGAAATATCCGAATTCTTTGAATCGGCAATAAGGAAATTTGCCTGAGCAGCAGGACCGACAAACCAGTTGAAGCCCGAAACTATGTTCCAGTGCCACTGGTACGAACCAGTAAATCCTAAAAATACTCCGGTACGCCAATACGGATAGCCATACGCATCGTGATGCCAATAATGGGTAAAGCCTAAACCAAGGTCAAGTTCCCATCTGTTATCTGCATCCACTTTCGTCAAATAAGATGCTTCTGCACCCAAAAAGTCACCGCCTCCGAATCTAATACCGAGTGCGCCGTTGTCGTTCTGTGCGTTTGCCTGCTGTACCGAGCCAAATGCCAATGCTACGGCAGCAACCATGATAACTAATAATTTCTTCATCTTCTTTGTTTTTAATTAATTACAAAATTTTTAGACACAACATCCATTTTACGGATATGTGGCGCAAAATTACTATATCTAAATTTATAAGATTTTGTTTCGTACGAAAAATATTAACCGCCGATTGTGACTATAAAAGCTCCATCGTTCCTGACATCATGCACATCGTAGTCCAAAGCCACTTTTTCTGCGTTCCAAGCCTCGCATCGCGAAATGCTGTTGGAACTTGCAATTATTATCTTCTTGAAGTTGAAATGCTCCGCGACTTCTTCAAGTGTAACATACGGACTGTCAGCCAGAACAACGTAATCGACATCGACCTTTCCAAAATTTTCGTCGTCAATGGGCATAAAGTTGTCATCAAGGACATAAAGTTTCAATCCGTCGTAATCTATGAACTTGTGCTTGAAGAACACTTTGCGGTTGTCGATGGCGGTAATCGTAGAAAGCAAATTTTCCTTTCCCGACGACAAGTTAACGTACTTTTCACGGTCGAGACCTTTCTTGAGCCAGTTGTTCTTGGCGGTAAACCCAATCTTCTCTGGCTGAACCGAATCAAGATTTGCAAACATTATGTTGTCGGTACCATCAATTATGTTGATTGCAGTGGTTTTGTTGATGTTGTAAACTACCAAAGTCTTCTGCGAATTTGACTCAAACGATTGCCACAAGTTAGTAGCGGCGAGAATCACGCACATTGCCACCGAAGCAAACAGATGCCTGTAGCGTTTCGTGAAGAAGAAAAATGTGACGAACAAAACGATAATTGCAAAAAGCAGAATCATTTGTGGAACATCAATGTAGATGTCTTGTGTAGTTGAAAGTGGTAGCCCTTCGATTGTAAGACAAGCGTAATTCATCGCCTTTGCTAGCCACGACAGGCAATATGCAACCGCGGTAGAAACGTATGGAATCCACGACACAGCAAAGAAAATGAAGCAAGTCCATATTGCAATGGTCGATATTGGAATCATCACATAGTTGGTGAGCAAGAAGTAGTTGGAGAACTGATGGAAATAGTAGAAACACAATGGCATAGTTGCCAATTGTGCAGCCACCGAAACCGTAGTGAGCGACCATATCCAGTCGAGAAATTTGTTCTTGACTTCAAAAATTGCATACAATTTTGGTTGCAATATGATAATGCCGATTACCGCCGAATACGAAAGTTGGAATCCGATATTCACAAGGTTGTACGGGTTTATCACAAGCAGGATGAACATACTTGCGAAAACTGCATTGAGCGAACCGGGACTATTCTTTTGCAACTTGCCCAGCGACATCAGCGAAAACATCAACGAAGCGCGCGACACCGACGGCGACAAGCCAGTAAACAAAGCATACAACCAGATGAGCGAGATAGTAAGCACAACTTTCAGCCAGTTGAGTTTGTCGTTTTTGATGAACGACAGCAAAAAGACAATAATGCCGTAGATTATGCCAACGTGCAAGCCCGACACCGCCAATATATGCATTGCTCCAGCCGATGAATAAGCATGACGGATTTCGTCGTTAAGGATGTCACTGTAGCCCATAGTCATTGCCGACATAACACCCAACTCGTCGTCCGACAGACCAAAATCGCGCAATAGTCCGACAAGTTTCATACGCAGACGCGAAAGTTTCGGGCGGAAGCCAACAGCCTCGTCGTCAACCAGCCGCCAGTCGTCGCCAGCAAGGTAGTCTGAACTGAAAATCATGTTGTAGGCAAGGTATTTGCGATAGTCAAACTCTTCGGGATTACCCTTGTTTTCAATTCCCGAAAGTTCGGGACTGAATACAATTCTGTCGCCAGTGCGCAGAAGCACCGATGCCGAATCCTTTTCCAAGTAAAGCAAAGTACGACCAGAAGTTTCGAGCCATTCATCGCCATCGCGAATAGCAGAAACATTAATTTCAAGCGAAACATTGTTCTCCTTTATCTTCGGGTCGTCGGCAACCTCGCCAATCACAAAACCCTTGTAGCCGGCAAGCGTATCCTTTGCCTCGCCCTCGACATTGAACGAAGCCAATAGCAATCCAACCGCGATGAGAAAGACATTTACAGAAATGCCAGTGGCAAGCGCAATATTATATTTAGGTATATGCTTGAAAACAACGAAACAAACAGCCGACAGTCCAAGCAACGACCAACCAATCCATTGTGGCATAGGCAGAAGCAAAGCCAGCACAATTCCGACAATCAGCGGAATTGTCAGTCTGATGAACGGATAACGCCGTATTTCTTCTGCGAAGGAGAAGGTCATTCCTTGCTTAGTTTTTCAATTACCTTTATCAGTTCTTCGTCAGACATTCCAAGGAACATCAGCGAAGAATTTGCAGCCTCTGCAAGTTCGTGATCGGGATAGTCGGCAATAAACTTTTCGTAATACTGACGAGCCTTTTCCTGATTTTTCAGGTAATTTTCGTAAATGTACGCCTTCTTGAATATGCAAAGCGGATAATTCCTGTAATCCTTGTAATTTTCCTCGATTCTGGTGAGATATGTGATTGCATTGTTGGGCTGGTTTGCATTCTCGCTTATTTCGGCGGCACGGAAAAGGTACTCGGGAGCAAGAGTATCGGTTGTGTATTTGTCGGCATACTCTGCATACATACGCACCATTTCTATGGCTTTGTCCTTGTCGATGGCTTCGGTCTTGTCCTTGTAAAGTTCGGTTTCCTTGGCTGTGATTTCGTCGTACAGCTTTTCCTGTTCGGTCTTTTCGTGCTTGCAGCCTGCCAACAGGCACAACACAAAAGCAAGCATTAGCAACAATACGTTTCTGTGTAAATTAAGTTTCATTTCAATTGCGTTTAGGAATGCAAATCTAATGAAAAATATCAATGTCTAGCAATTTTTATTACGGCTCTTTCTGTCATTTACTTGCTTCGCTGCGTGAGCTAAAGGTACGGAAGCTATGATTTTCCGATGATGCGGATACGAAGAATCGTGAAAATCAAGCTATCCGTGATCTCCTTATTTGACTACCCAAATGTATTAAAAAGGAGATTCCGCACAGTTGAACAATATTACGCTCCCCGTTCCGTATCGCGTTATTGTTCTAACTTGCGGGATGACTTGAAAATAACAAAAAAGGCGAAAGCATTACACTCTCACCTTTAATATAAACTATGACAATAACTTATTCAATAACTATGTTCTTAACAACCACACCGTCAGCAGTTGCAATTCTAACCATATAGTTTGCCTTTGCAAAACCTTCAGCGCTGATAGTTTCGAAGTTGGAGTTAACATCCTTGCTCGTTACTACGCGACCGGTCATATCGATGATAGTGATGTTCTGCATACCATTAGCAGCGATGTTGATGACTGAACTTGTCGGGTTAGGATAAACATTTATTTCGCTGATAGCATTTTCGTCAACGGAAACTGGGTCGGTGACGATAATATAATCTTCCTTGGTTTGGATAGGAAACCATCCACCAAATATATCGAGTGTATTTATTTCTTCATCTGAAGCAGCAAGAGTTACACTATAAAGCCCCGCAGATTCGTAAGTGTATGAAGGATTCACATCCGTTGATGTTGCGCCATTAATTGCGCCAAAAATCCATCGATAATATATTGTACTTGTATATGGTTCATCGTTCAATGTTACAGTTGTATTGTTAGTAAAATGTACGGTTTCGCCAGTTTCTATTGTGGTTACATCGGCAGTGAAGTCAACATTGAAAACAGGAGTAGGAATTGCACTTACATTTACACCTACGGTCTTTACACTTGGCGTGTTGTTTCCTCCGTATGCAACAAGTGTAGTGGTATATACTCCTGCTGTTGCGTAAGTTACTTCGACAGTGTTGTCTGTTGAAGTTTCTGGGCTTCCTCCTTCGAAAGTCCAAGCTATGCTTGCTGCGTTTTGGCTGGTGTTCGTGTAGGTAATCGTTTCTCCAGCATTAATGTAGATGGACAAATCGCCGAGCAATTGTGTTGGTTCCGGGTCAGTAGTGAAATCGGCAACAACTTCATTTTGTGGCTGTGGTTCGCTTACATTTACACCTACGGTCTTTGTGCTTTCTGTGTTGTTTTCTCCGTATGCAGTAAGTGTAGTGGTGTAGTTTCCTGCTGTTGCGTAAGTAACAGTTACGGTGTTTTCAGTTGAAGTTGCTGGGGTTCCACCTTCGAAAGTCCATGCTATGCTTGTTGCGTTTTCACTGGTATTGGTGTAGGTAATCGTTTCGCCAGCAGTAATATAAATTGATGAACCGCCGAGCAGTTGGGTTGCTTCGGGATTGCTTGTAAAGTTAGCAACAACGGGATTTGAAGTCTGTTCCTCGATTGTTACAACGATGCCAGTCGGGAATGTTATTGCTTGATTGTTAAGGGGCATATCACTTCCAAAAACATTTGCTGTTCCTGTTACATTGCACGAAAGGTTAAGGTTGTATTCGCCAGCCGTGGTTGGTGTTCCTGTAAGATGCAGTGTTGCGAAATTGTTAGTTGTCGGGTCCATGTCAACACGGCTTACGCAATATGAAAGCCCTTCTGGCAAGTTGGCAAAACCTGTGATTGTCAAGCTTGTAATTGTTGCAGCAGCCTGCATTCCCATATATTCAACATTGGTATTTGCAGGGCATTGGATTGTGATGCAAACATCAACGGCTTCGTTCACATTGTAGTTAAGCTCTTCGGGAGCATAGTACGGAATTGTTGTCTGGCTCATCGGCTGGTTGGTTACGGCTGGGCAGGGGTCGTCGCATACAATTTCCGATGGCTCAGGAACATCTGTTCCTTCTCCGATAGTCAGCACAATGCCTGTTGCAAAGGAAACATTTTCGTTTGTCAATGGCATACTCATTCCCATTGCGCTTGCCGTTCCTGTGAAAACACCCGACAATTCGAGGTCGAAGTCACCGTTTTCCGATGGTGCTGTACCGGTAATATGGATGGTTGCATAAACATTGGTGGTCGGGTCTAAGTCCACACGGCTTACGCAGTACGACAGACCTTCGGGCAAATTGGAAAAGCCTGTTATTGTAAGGCTTTGGATTTGTGCCGTAGCGGGAAGTCCGTAAGCTGTTACATTAGTCGTTTCCGGACACATGATTGTAATACAAACATCAACGGCTTGTCCCTGTTCGAATGTAAGCGACTGCGGGCAGTAGTACGGAACGCTCGTATTGCTGAATGTCTGGTCGGTAATTGGTGTACAAGCATTGTCGGTACACACGATGCTCTGTGCAAAACTGCACAATGTCATTGCAATGATTGCAATTGCTGAAAGTAAAAATCTTTTCATATCAGTAAGCTTTAATTAAACATCAACAAATTTCAGCAAATGTAAAAAATATTTTTGTGTGTGTGAACGATTTTTACAAAAAAAATGGTGTGGAGCAACCGCTCCACACCATTAAATAAACAATAGTACTAATTTATTCTACAACAATGTTCTTAACAACAACACCATCGGCAGTTGTGATTCTAACCATGTAGTTAGCCTTTGCAAAACCTTCTGCGCTGATAGTTTCGAAATTGGAGTTTACATCCTTGCTCATTACTACACGGCCAGCCATATCAATGATGGTGATGTTCTGCATACCTTCTGCTGCAATGTTGATAATTGAGCTTGTCGGGTTAGGATAAACGTTGATTTCGTCGATAGCGGTTTCTTCTACAGAAGCGGGATTGGTAACGGTTACTGAAAGAGTAACAGTATCTGTTCTTGATTCATCAGCATTGTAGGCTATGAGAGTTGTTGTGTAGCTTCCTTCTGTTGCGTAAGTAACTGCAACAGTATTTTGAGTTGATGTTCCTGGATTTCCACCTTCAAATGTCCATGCGATGTGGTCGGTATTGGCATTGCAGTTGCTGGTGTAGGTAACGGTTGTTCCTGTTTCAATTCCAAGCATTCTCATAATATACAGGTTTGTGTATTCAGGATTTGTATTGAAGTCTGCTTCAACAGCATCTAGGTCGACTGCAGTTACTCTTACATATACAGATTTACTGTCGCTGACTGTTTCGTTTTCGTTGTAAGCGGTAAGAGTTGCTGTAAAGTAGAGTCCACTTGGAGTCTCATTGTAAGCAACTGTGACAGTATTATTGGTTGAAGTTGCAGGTGTGCCGCCTTCAAATGTCCAAGCTATGTGATGTGCATTTGAACTTGCATTAGTAAATGTTACCGATTCATACTGGTTGATTGAAATATATGACACAATACCACCTAAGCCGGAAGCTTCAGGATCGGTTGTGAAATCGGCAACAGGAGAAGGTATGCTTTCTCCTTCTACAGTTATGGTTATGCCTGTTGAAACACCTACTCCATTCAGATAATAATTTACTAAAGTCATTGAAATCCATGCTGATGAACTTTCTCCATCAATGTTGGCCTTCATTTTAAGTTCGTATGTTCCTGATTGTGTTGGAGTTCCTGTTATTCTCAATGTATATGTTCCATCAGCATTCATTGGGTTAGCACTTGCACAAGCGGTAAGTCCGGTTGGAAGATCAACAAGTTCATTCAATGTAACAGTATTAACCGTTATTGTAACAGAATTTAATGCAGATGCGATAGAAGCACCGTTTATTTGTGTAGGAACCTTTATACTTACGCATTGGTCAACAGGCTGACCAACTGTAAGGACAGGGAATGTTGTCGGGTAAGTAGGTATTACACCTGTTGAATAATCGGCTGCGTTTGCGTGTGGTGCACAAGCATCTGAGCAAACATCCATTTGTGCGAATCCGCAAATTGTCATTGCAAAAATTGCAATCATTGAAAGTAAAATTTTTTTCATCTCTATATGTTTTAAAAAGTTTCTATGTTTATATGCCTTCGGCGTTTTTAATTGTTTATAAGTTTTTATGCTACGCGTTTGAGTTTAAAGTTGTTTTTTTAGTTTTTGTGGCTTCGTCGTTTTTGTTGAGACGTGCCATTGCACGTCTTTACAATTTGATGGCTGATGGCGTTTCTGTTGAGACGCAAAATTTTGCGTCTGTACAAAAGCCTGTTAGCCTTTTTGCCTTCAAGCCCTATTATCTTGTTTTTATTATCCGTTTCAAAGAACTTCCATTCGAGGTTTCCACCTTCACCATATATTCGGCATTGGCAAAACCGCTGAGGTCGATGCTTGTTGCCGAGCAATTTTCGGCTGCAAAGTAAACAATTCTTCCCGACATATCCAAAATCGTTACAGAAACAAGATTCTCCGCTTCGATGTTAAGGATGCTGCTTGTCGGGTTCGGATATACACTTACATTGTCAACAGCAAAATCTTCTACATCTGTAACTACTGAAATATAATTGGTCTCTGTCTTGGCGTCTTCGCCTGCCAAATTTGAAACTACCAATGTAACAGCAAACGTGCCTTTTTCAGAATATGTGACTACAGGATTTTGTTCTGTCGAAGTCTCTGGTGTTCCACCTTCAAAAGTCCACTGCCACGATGTCGGTTCATTGGTGCTGCGGTCGAAGAAATTTACAGAACCGCCAACCTCAATTTCTGTAGTATTACAGCTAAAGTCGGCAATAGGATCTGCTATTACGGTTATGTAATTTTCTATTGTTATGGAGTCTCTGCCTGCCGAGTTTGAAACTACCAATTTAACTGCAAATGTTCCTTTTTCAGAATATGTGACTACAGGATTTTGTTCTGTCGAAGTCTCCGGAGTTCCGCCGGCAAAAGTCCATTGTCTTGTTTCTGGTAAATTTCTGCTTATGTCAGTAAAATGTACAGAACCGCCAACTTCTACTATAGCACTATCGCATATAAAGTTAGCTACTGGAGCGACAACATTTACTGGTTCGGTTACGGTAATGTATCCTTGTATTGTTTTTGTCTTGGAGTCACAAGGGGTTGTCACTTTCAAGGATACCGCTAAAGATGCAGGATAGCTTTCTTGTACAGAATACAAAACTCTTGGATTCTGCTCCGTCGATGTCTCGGGTGTACCACCTTCAAAGGTCCATTCGTATGTGACGTTGCTGTTAATGTCTATACCAGTAGATGTGTTAGTGAAATTTACATAGTTTCCTGCTTCTATTTCTGTAGTACTTGCTGTAAAATCAGCAACCAAAGGATTTTCTGTAACAGTAATGTTCCTATTCTTAGTATTTTCTCCATCTGAATTTGAAATAGTCAAGGAGACGTTATGTGTGCCGGGAGTGCAATAAACTACACTTGGGTTTTCTTCGGTAGATGTTTCTGGTGTTCCTCCTTCAAATGTCCAAGCATAATGTATATCATTGTCGCAGCTATTAATAATAGAATTGTTCGTGTAATTTACTGTGTTTCCTGCTGCTACAGATGTAAAGTCTGCCGAAAAATCTGCACTCAATTCCGGTGCGGAAACTGTAATGTACGAAGTTTCGGTCTTGGTATCTTCGTCATCACATGCATTGGTTATTGTCAGCGAAACCCGATATGTGCCAGGAGTTGAATATGTTACAGTAGGATTTTCTTCGGTTGAGGTTGCTGGGTTTCCGCCTTCGAATGTCCAGGTACGAGAAGTCTGGTAGCCTGTAGATGTATTTGTGAAATTTACAGAACATCCAGCTGTTATTTCGGTTGCATCAGCAGTGAATCCAGCGACGAGAGGCGTAGCTTCTTGTACTGTAACCTGAATAGCATCCATTCCGTTTGGATAAACAAGGTCAGTATTTACAGACAAAAAAGTTCCTCCTGACAACACAGCACTTAATTTAAGTTGGTAAGTTCCTGCTTGCATAGGAGTTCCCCAAAGATGTATTGTATAATAACCGTCTGGAAAAGGATATCAGTAAGGTAATCTCTAAAG
>CAJOEG010000029.1:0-14360 GCA_905233405.1 uncultured Bacteroidales bacterium
CTTCAGGCCGACAACGAGAAGATTATGGACGAGGCTCGTGCAGAAAGAGACAAGATGCTTAAGGAGGCGCGTGAAATAAAGGAACAAATCGTAGCACAGGCTAAGTCGGAAGCAGAAAAGGCTGCCGCAAAGGTTATGGCCGAGGCTGAACAGAAACGCGATGCTATGATGGTGGCTGCAATGGCCGACATCAAGAATCAGGTTCTCGACCTCTCGATTGCCGTTGCCGAAAAGGTTGTACGCAAGCAAATCAGCACTACTCCCGACCAGGAAATGCTCGTGAACGATTTGGTAAAAGAAATTAAATTCAACTAGTTATGAATCAGAGCAAGATTTCTGTTAGATACGCAAGGGCAATATTCGAGCTTGCAGAGGAAAAAGGCCTGCTTGAAAAAGTGTATGCCGATTTCCGTCTCGTGCGCGAAGCATTGGCCGACCTCCCCGAATTCAAGGAGGTAATGGCTAGCCCTATTGTCAAGAAGTCCGACAAGATAAGCCTTTTCGATGGAACTTTCGCTGGAAAGATTGACGAATTGTCGCTCAACTTCCTCAAGTTCCTTGTCGAGAAGAACCGCGAAATATATGTGGTTGACATACTTCGCAACTTCGAGACTTCGTATCGCCGCAAGAACAACTGCAAGGAAGTTGTAATTACAACTGCCCAGCCTCTCAACGATGCCCTCAGGCAGGACATCGAAAACCGTATCAAGGAGGTTTACAAGTCGAACGTTGACCTCAAGAACAAGGTTGACGAGCAGATGATTGGCGGTGTAATCGTGCGAATCGAAAACCAGCAGCTCGACTTGAGCGTAAGGACACAGTTGCAGGAAATTAAACAGTCACTTCAGAGATCAATATATTAATAGGTATAACATTTAATTAAACATACGACTTATGGCAGATATTAAACCATCCGAAGTGTCTCAGATACTGAAGCAGCAGTTGGACGGCATCGCAACCAAGAACAACTTGGAAGAGGTCGGCACTGTTATTGAGGTAGGAGATGGCATCGCTAGAATCTACGGATTGGACAATGTTCAGTCGAACGAACTTGTCGAATTCGAGAACGGCACCAAGGGGATAGTTTTAAATCTAGAGGAAGATAATGTAGGAGCCGTAGTATTAGGACCTTGCGACGAAATCAAGGAAGGCAACGTGGTGAAGAGAATGCGCCGTATTGCTTCCATTATGGTTGGCGAGCAGATGTTGGGCCGTGTTGTCAACACAATCGGCGACCCGCTCGACGGCAAGGGACCTATTCAGGGCGAATTGTTTGAAATGCCTCTGGAAAGAGTTGCTCCCGGTGTTATTTTCCGTCAGCCAGTTGACCAGCCGTTGCAGACTGGTATCAAGGCTATCGACTCCATGATTCCAATCGGAAGAGGACAGCGTGAATTGATTATCGGTGACCGTCAGACAGGTAAGACGGCTATCGCAATCGACACTATAATTAACCAGAAGGAAAACTTCGAGAAGGGCGATCCGGTTTACTGTATCTACGTTGCAATCGGTCAGAAGGGTTCTACCGTTGCTAACGTTGCAAAGACCTTGGAACGCTACGGTGCAATGGAATACACCATCATCGTTACTTCAACGGCTTCCGACTCGGCAGCTATGCAGTACTACGCACCGTTCGCAGGCGCTGCAATCGGCGAATACTTCAGAGATACTGGACGTCACGCCCTCATCATCTACGACGACTTGTCGAAGCAGGCAGTTTCGTACCGTGAAGTTTCGTTGTTGCTCCGTCGTCCACCAGGACGTGAAGCTTATCCGGGTGACGTTTTCTATCTGCACTCACGTCTGCTCGAAAGAGCTGCTAAGATTATCCAGTCCGACGAGATTGCAGCTAAGATGAACGACTTGCCAGAATGCCTCAAGGGTAAGGTAAGAGGTGGTGGTTCGTTGACCGCTCTTCCTATCATCGAAACCCAGGCAGGCGACGTTTCGGCATACATCCCGACCAACGTGATTTCTATCACCGACGGACAGATATTCCTCGAGTCCAACTTGTTCAACGCTGGTATCCGTCCCGCTATCAACGCTGGTATCTCGGTATCGCGTGTAGGTGGTAAGGCACAGATCAAGTGTATGAAGAAAATCGCTGGTACCCTTCGTACCGACCAGGCTCAGTTCCGCGAACTGGAAGCTTTCGCTAAGTTTGGTTCCGACCTCGATGCAGTTACCCTTTCGGTTATCGACAAGGGCCGCAAGAACGTCGAAATCCTGAAGCAGCCAGAACACGCTCCTGTAAAGGTTCAGGAACAGGCAGCTATCATCTTCTGCGGAACAAAGGGCTTGATGAAGGATGTTCCGATTGACAAGGTACGCGAATTCGAAAAGGAATACATCGAGTTCATGAACACAAGCCGCAAGGACATCATGGACCGTCTTGCAAAGGGCGAATATTCAGACGAAATCACCAATGTGCTTACCGAAGTCGCAAAGGATTTAACAAAGAAGTACAAGAAATAATGTAAATTATGGCAGGACTTAAAGATATACGAAATAGAATCAGTTCTGTAAAGTCAACCAAGCAGATAACATCTGCAATGAAGATGGTTGCTGCGGCTAAACTGAAGAAGGCTCAGGACAGAGTCTTGCAGATTAGACCGTATGCCGACAAGATGCGTGACGTTTTGGCTGAGGTTAGCTCAAGCCTCGACAAGAACCACGCAAGTTGCTACGGCGAGGTTCGCAAGGTGGAGAAGGTTCTCGTGGTGCTGATGGCATCGAACAGAGGTTTGTGCGGAGGTTTCAACTCCAACATCTGCAAGAAGGCTATGGCTCACGTGAAGGAGAACTATCCCGCTCAGCTCGAAAAGGGCAATGTGAAGTTTATTTGCCTTGGAAAGAAGGCTTACGACTTCATACTTAAGCAGAAGTTCGAAATTGTTGCTCACAGCGAAGAAATTTTCGACAAGCTCAATTTCGCAACTGCCGCCGAAATAGCAGAACCGATAATGAAGGATTTTGTTGATGGTAAGTACGACAAAGTTGACCTTATCTACAACAGCTTCAAGAACGCAGCTTCGCAGGAACAGAAAGTCGAACCTTTCCTTCCGTTCACCATCGAGGCAGGCGAAGGAGCCAAGAAATCCGACTATATCTTTGAGCCTACTGTCGATAAGATTGTTGACGACATGATACCGAAGTCGATGAAGATTCAGTTCTTCAAGTCGGTGCTCGACAGCTTTGCAGCCGAGCAGGGCGCCCGTATGACAGCAATGCATCAGGCAACCGACAATGCAACCGAGCTTATCAAGACTCTCACGCTCATGTACAACAAGGCTCGTCAGGCTGCCATTACAAACGAACTTTCCGAAATCACCAGCGGTGCCGAGGCACTCAAGGGATAAGGAACTTGTATTCGAAAATAAAAGAAGTCCGCTCGCAAGGCGGACTTTTTTGTATTCAATAATTTACAAGAAAGAACCTATATTACCCCTTGCTAATTGTTTATGTTTTGATATTACAATTTAGCCTTCACAATTAATTATTCATTCATTGCAAATTGTTTTTAATTATGTAATTTTGCACCTTAATTTAATTAGGATAACTATGTACGAATATATAAATGGCAAGGTGGCAGAACTAAATCCGGCATACGCGGTTATTGAGGCTGGAGGCATAGGCTACTTTGTCAATATAAGCCTTACTTCGTATTCGGCTATGAAGCAGGGAGAGCAAATGCAAGTGTATCTACATCAGGTAGTTCGCGAGGATGCTCATTTGCTTTTCGGCTTTGTTACCAAAATCGAGCGCGAACTTTTCCGCCACTTGATTTCTGTAAACGGAGTAGGTCCCAACACGGCGCGTCTGATATTGTCGTCGCTTACGCCACAGGAACTTACAAATGCAATTCTGAGCGAAAATCTTGTAAAACTGAAGGGTGTGAAAGGCATTGGTGCAAAGACTGCCCAGCGCATAATTCTTGACCTCAAGGACAAGATTAATCTTTCGGGAGAAATGGATACTGCAGAAATTTTTGCTGCTTCGGACAATACAATCAAGAAAGATGCGTTATTAACCTTAACTACTCTCGGCTTTACAAAGGCGGCTGTGGAGAAAGTGCTTGACAAGGTTACGAAGGAAAAGCCAGATGCTTCCCTCGAAACCGTTATCAAGTTGGCGTTGAACTATTTGTAGACTTTAGGAATTGTTCGGTAAGATATTAAAATATACGTTTGTCGGTGGACTTATGGCTGCGATGATGGTCGTGGCTTTTGTACCCTCTAATGCCAAGAACGGCAGCAGAGGTCATTATCCGTCGTTGCAGATGTTCTCCGAACTGCCTGGTCCCGACGACGATACTTCCAAAAACGAAGGAAACGCAAAGTTCCCACTCCCGAAGCAAAACGTAAATCCTTCCGACAATACCGACAACAGCCCTCTCTACGGTTCCGACCCGTCGAACGTAAGCACTTCGGTTGAATACGACCCCGAAACCAACAGTTACAACTTCCAGAAAACCGTTGATGGAATGCCAATAGGTACGCCCTACAGTATGCCTTTCGACGACTATGTGAACTACAACTTCGAGAAGGCGATGAACTCTTACTGGCACCAGCGTGCAAAGAAGAACCGCGAGCAGAATCAGGAGATTAACACCAACTTGATTCCTCATCTCGAAGTCGGCGGTGAAATTTTCGACCGCATTTTCGGTGGCAACGTAATCGACATAAAGCCACAAGGTTCTGCCGAACTTACGCTCGGACTTGAATACACCCGTACCGACAACCCTGCTCTCGACTCAAAGCAGCAGCGTCAGGTAAACCTCGACTTCGACGAGAAAATACAGATGAACGTCGTCGGACAAATCGGTACCAAGATGAAAGTCAACATCTCCTACGACACCGAAGCGTCATTCGACTTTGAAAACAACGTAAAACTCGAATACACAGGCGACGACGACGACATCATACAGAAAATCGAGGCTGGTAATGTTTCGCTTCCTTTAACTGGAACGCTAATTCAGGGTAGCCAGAGCCTTTTCGGTGTAAAGACCGAACTGAAATTCGGAAAACTGACGCTCACCGGCTTGCTGTCGCAGAAGAAGAGCGAAACTTCGACAATCAACGTTGAGGGCGGAAGCACAACCAAGGAATTTGAAATAAAGGCCGACAACTACGAGGAAAACAAGCATTTCTTCCTGTCGCACTACTTCAAGGAGAACTACGACCGTTCAATGGCTAGTCTGCCTGTGATAATGGGTGGCGTAACAATCAACCGCGTGGAAGTCTGGGTTACAAACAAGACCGGCAACTATACCGACGCCCGTAACATTATAGCCTTGGTTGACTTAGGCGAATCAAACAGCAACGACATACAGTCGATGTACGTTTCAAGTTCGTTGCATAACAACATCACATACCCGCCTTACAACGAAATAAACATTCTCGGCAACTTGGCGCAGGACTATCCCGAAATAAGAGACATCAATACAGTTAGCAGCACATTGCAGAACTTGCAGATGGCTGGCGGAACCGACTTCGAGAAGATTGAGTCGGCACGAAAACTTAATCCGTCGGAATACACCCTTAATGCACAGTTGGGTTACATTTCGCTCAACTCCAAGCTCAATGCCGACCAGGTTCTGGCAGTTGCCTACGAATACACAGTGAACGGCGAGGTTTACACCGTCGGTGAATTTTCAAACTCGGCCATAGCCGCACCGCAGACACTGATTGTAAAGTTGATAAAGGGAACTTCGTTCACTCCTAGCAAGAAGAACTGGGACTTGATGATGAAAAACGTCTACAACATTGGTGCATACCAGATTACACGCGAGGACTTTACTGTGGATATTCTTTACACCAACGACAAGACTGGTACCGACCTTACCTATATTCCTGCAGGGGAAATCGACAGCATTCAGCTTTTGCGTGTAATGGGACTCGATAACTTGAACACCAACAACGACCCCTATCCCGATGGAATGTTCGACTACGTTGAGAACTACACCATCAGCTCATCGGGCGGACGAATAATATTCCCTGTGCGAGAACCTTTCGGCTCGTATTTGTACGATAAGATTACGGGTGGAAATAGCGCGTTGAACAATGTTGCCGATGCTTATGTCTTCCCTGAGCTGTACGACAGCACCAAGAGCAAGGCTCAGCAGCTTGCCGAAAAGAACAAGTTCAAGTTGAAGGGACGTTACAAGTCAACCAGCAGCAGCGAAATTTCGCTTAACGCAATCAACGTTCCGCAGGGAAGTGTTTCGGTAACGGCTGGTTCTACTCTGCTGGTCGAAAATGTTGACTATACGGTTGATTATAATCTTGGTAGGGTTAAGATTTTGAATCAGGGCATTTTGGAGGCAGGAACTCCGATTTCAATAAATCTTGAAAGCAATTCTGTGGGAACAATGCAGACGAAAACCCTTACCGGTCTGCATGCCAACTACGACTTCTCCAATAATTTCAACATCGGGGCAACAATATTGCACTTGAAGGAAAAGCCGATGACACAAAAGGTTAACATTGGCGAAGAACCGTTGTCTAACACGATTTGGGGAGCAAACCTCTCGTACAGGACAGACGTTCCGTTCCTGACGAAAGCCATTGACTTCCTGCCGCTTATCCAGACCAAGGAAATGTCAACGGTAACGTTCAACGCCGAGTTTGCACAATTGCTTCCTGGTCACTCAAGGGCAATAGGCAAGGAAGGTGCAGCCTACATCGATGACTTTGAAAGTTCAAAGATTACCAACGATGTAAAGAGTTATGTGAGCTGGTCGATGTCAAGTACGCCAAACGATTCGATACTCTTCCCCGAAAGCTCGAAGATAAACGACCTTGAATACGGCAAGAACAGGGCGCGTCTGTCGTGGTTCGTAGTTGACCAGACATTGCATGAAAGCTCGTCACCGATAAGCATCGAAGACCGTTCAAGCCATTATACCCGACTTGTTTACGAAAAGGAACTTTTCCCCAACCGCGAAAGCGAAAGTGCAAACCTAGAAAAGAACCTTGCTCCTCTTAACGTTGTTTTCTATCCTAACGAAAAAGGTCCTTACAACTTCGACGTTGCAGGAATGAATTCGTCGGGACGCCTTGAAAATCCGCGCAAACGTTGGGCAGGTATCCAGCGTCAGTTAACCACCACCGACTTCGAGGATGCAAACATCGAGTACATCGAATTCTGGATGATGGACCCATTTGTCGAAGATTCGACCAACCCTGGCGGTGACCTTTATTTCAACCTCGGTGACATTAGCGAGGATATTCTGAAGGATGGTAGAAAATCGTTTGAGCAGGGTCTTCCAGCACCATCGCTCGAAAATCCAGTTGACACTACCGCTTGGGGTATTGTACCTAACAGCCAAGCACTTGTAAGCGCATTCGACAACAGCGCAGAAATTCGTTTCGCACAGGATGTCGGTTTTGATGGCTTGAGTACCGAAAACGAAACTACGTTCTTCAGCGACTACTTGGAACAGGTGAAAAATATGTTCGGTGAAAATTCACAAGCCTACCAGATGGCTCTTGCCGACCCGTCGTCGGATAATTTCCACCACTACAAGGGCAGCGATTACGACCAGCAGGGACTGAATATACTTCAGCGTTACAAGTATTTCAATGGTTTGGAAGGCAACTCTATTCCGCGTGAATACCAGACCGAATCGTACATTACCAACTCAACCACAACTCCGGATGTCGAGGATATAAACAGGGATAACACCTTGAGCGAATCGGAAAACTTCTTCCAGTACCGCGTAAGTATCCGCCCAGAAGATTTGGTTGTAGGACAGAACTACATAGCCGACAAGACAACGGTTAACGTTACACTTGCAAACGACGAGAACTCACAGGTTTCGTGGTATCAGTTCAAAATTCCAATTTCGGAATACTCAAAGAAAGTAGGCTCAATTTCCGACTTCAAGTCGATTCGTTTTATGCGAATGTTTATGACGAATTTCGACACAACCACTTGCCTGCGTTTCGGAACACTTGACCTGGTTCGCGGCGAATGGCGCAAATACGACGATTCTTTCCTCCAGCCTGGCGAATATGTAGTAAACGAGTTGGAAAACACTTCGTTTGATGTGTCGGCTGTCAACATTGAGGAAAATGCGAGCCGCCGTCCTGTAAACTATGTTTTGCCTCCAGGCGTTACACGCGAACAGAACACAATGAACCCGCAGTTGCAGCAGCTCAACGAGCAGGCTATGACCATTAAGGTGCTCGACCTTGCCGATGGTGACGCACGTGCCGTTTACAAGAATGTTTACCTCGATGTGAGAAAATATTTGCGTATGCAGATGTTTGTCCACGCCGAATCGGTTGTCGGCAAGGACGAAATCAAGGACGGTGACATGAGCGTATTCGTAAGGTTAGGTACCGACTACAAGAACAACTACTACGAATTTGAAGTTCCGCTGAAGGTTACTCCTGAAGGTTATTATTCAGGCGACGACCTTGAGTCGCCCGACAGATATTTGGTTTGGCCGGAAGAAAACGACATTAACATTGTCTTTGAAGACCTTACAAAAGTCAAGGAAAACCGAAACGAGCTTATACGTCTTGGAAACCAGAACGTCGGCTTGACAAAACTCTATTACGAGATGAACGATCGCGGAAGGATAAGCGTTATGGGTAATCCAACCTTGTCGAACGTGCAGACGATTATGATAGGTGTCCGCAACCCGAAGCAGGTTACTCTCAACGGAAGCGACGACGGTCTGCCAAAGAGTGCAGAAATTTGGGTTAACGAGTTGCGTCTTACCAACTTCAACGAAAAGAGCGGTTGGGCGGCTACGGCTCGTGCAACAGCAAAACTTGCCGACTTCGGTACGGTTACCCTTTCGGGAACGACCAAGAAACCAGGATTCGGTGCTTTGAACTCAACTATCAAGGATCGTCTTACCGAAGAAATCAACCAGTACGACTTCTCGTCGAGTTTCGAATTTGGAAAGTTCTTCCCCGAACGTTTCAACGTGAGAATTCCATTGTATGTTGCTGTGTCGGAAAATGTTTCAAATCCTGAATACGACCCGTTAAGTCCCGATGTACTACTGAAGAATACTCTAAAGAATCCCGATATATCAAAGGAATACAAGGATAGTGTTAAACACTTGTCGCAGAATTATGTGAAGAGGACAAGCGTAAACCTCACTAATGTCAAGGTGAACGGTAAGCAGGGACAGAAGCCGCACGTGTATAACCTGTCAAATTTCTCGTTAAGCTATGGCTACAACAACATTTTCCAGCGCGACCCGAATACTGTATTCCGTACAACAATAACCCACACGGCTTCGGTATTCTACAACTACAACGCAACGCCAAAAGTCGTAGAGCCGTTCAAGAATGTGAAATTGTTCAAGAAAAAAGCATTCCAGATTATCCGCGATTTCAATTTCTACTATTTGCCATCGCAGTTGTCGTTCAGGGCAAACCTCAACCGTCAGTACGGCGAAACCCAGATAAGAAACGTTTACGACCCGTCGTATTCGTTGCCAATCAGTGTAATAAAGGACTTTACAATTATCCGTCAGTACGACTTCAAATACAACTTCTCGAAGAACTTGAAGTTTGAATACACGGCAACCAACAATGCGCGTATCGACGAACCTGAAGGTCGTATCTTTAAGGGAGACCCCGAATACGAGCAAAAAATGGATTCTATATGGAACAACTTCAAGACCTTTGGGCGTAACACAAGTTTCTACCAGCAATGGAGTGCTTCCTACACATTACCAATCAACAAGATACCTATTTTCAACTGGATTTCGGCAAGTGTAAGGTATCAGGGTTCCTACAACTGGACGGCTGGTGCGATAACCGCCGATACACTTAATATCGGTAATGTGGTGCAGAATGCCAACACAATGTCGGCAAGTACACAGTTCAACCTGCTCAACCTCTACAACAAGGTTAAGTACCTGAAGGATGTGAACAACAAGTATCGTGGTCGTGCTTCAACCAAGAAGAAGGAAACAGAAACCGTTACCTACGACGAGGACATCAACAAGCTTGCTGCCGGCAAGAAGAAGACCATAAGCCACAAACTGAAGACAAAGAACGTCACAATAAAGGTTACCGACGACAAGGGTCGTCCGATAAATGCTGATATGCAGGTTATTGACGATAATAGGTTGTCGTTTACCGTCGAGAAGGATGTCGAAAATGTCAAGGTGCGTGTCACTGGTAAACGCGACAAGAAGGAGTCGGTTGCCAAGATAATTGCCGACAATATACTTGTGCTGCTTATGAGCGTGAAGAATGTTTCGGCAAACGTAAGCGAAACAAACGGAACCCTGTTGCCCGGATATTTGGGCAAGACCAAACTGATTGGTATGTCAAAATATACGCCCGACGTTGAAATGTTCGGAGAACAGCCTTCGCTCATTGCTCCTACGTTCCCGTTTGTAATCGGATGGCAGGTGAAGGACTTCGGGGAATGGGCTTGTGAACACAACCTTGTAACTAAGGACACCTCGTCTATTCAGGCATACACGCAGACACATTCGCGCAACTGGAATTTCCGCGCATCTCTCGAACCTGTACGCGACCTGAAGATTGATCTGTCGATGCTTCACAACTATTCCGAAAACAAGACTAAATATTATAGGTATGGCATTGACCCTGTAACAGGCGAAGGCACTTTCCGCGCACTTAACCCGTCGATGACAGGTTCGTTCTCAATGTCAACCATAACAATAAAGTCGGCATTCGAGAAATTCAAGTCGGAAAACTATGTGTCGGAAACATTTACAAGATTCTCGGAAAACAGGCTAATCATAGCCCAGCGTCTGGCAAAGGAGCGTCCCGACTACGACGGAACTGTTGACGAAGACGGTTTCCCAAGCGGATNNAGGACGTACTTATTCCGGCATTCTTTGCCGCATACACGGGACAAGACCCCAACAAGGTCAACCTAAGCACAATTCCAGGCTTGTGGTCGGCACTTCCTAACTGGCAGGTTGTTTACGATGGATTGAGCAAGATTCCTAAACTGAAGAAAGTGTTCCGTTCCTTGAGCCTTAAGCATTCGTATCGTTCCACATACAACATCGGTAGTTTCCAGACACGTCTTATCAACGAGTACGACCCCGACGACAATGGTCTGAACCATATCCGCGACGAACTCAACAACATCTATTCGCGCTATGTAATCAACGGCATAAGCATAAGCGAGCAGTTAAGTCCTCTTATCTCGTTCGATATGATGCTCGTCAACAGTATGACTGTGAAGGTGGAAGTGAAGAAGACGCGTAACCTTACGATGAGTTTCTCGAACAACCAGCTTACCGAAGTTAAGAACAACGAACTTATAATAGGTGCTGGCTATCGTTTCAAGGATGTTGCTCTTACGATAAAAATCGGCAGTAGGAAGCGTGACCTCAAGAGCGACCTCAACCTGCGTTTCGATTTCTCTGCACGCAAGCAGATAACAATGATTCGAAAGCTAGAGGAGGCTCAGGACCAGCCTACATCGGGAAATATTCAGTACACCTTCAAATTGTCAGCCGACTATGTGCTTAGCAATAGGTTTAACATAAGCTTGTTCTACGACCAAAGCATTAATAATCCGATTGTTGGCACATCGTTTAAGACGGTTACAGCAAAAGTTGGCTTAATGCTGAGATTTACTCTTGCTACTTGATAAAATAGTGTTATTTTTGGCGAATAAATTTTGTATTAACATTAAAAATAAATAAAATGGCATTTCCAAAAGAATTAAAGTACGCTGAATCACACGAATGGTTGCGCGTAAATGGCGAAGAGGCTTATATTGGTATTACCGATTTCGCAGTATCAGAATTGAACGACCTTATCTACATTGAAATCGAGGTTGAAGGTGAAACTCTTGAAAAGGGTGAAGAATTTGGTGTTATCGAAGCATCAAAGGTTGCATCAAAGGTTTATATGCCAGTATCTGGCGAAGTTCTTGAAGTTAACCAGGACGCTCTCGACAATCCAGAAATGTTGAAGGACGACGCTTACGAAAACGGCTGGTTGATTAAGATCAGAATGACCGACCCGTCACAGGCTAACGCTCTTCTTGATGCTGCAGCTTACGAAGCATTGACAAAGAAATAAGAGCAAAAAGTATTAGATTCTTTTCATTTTGGCCGTACCTTCGGGTGCGGCTTTTTTTGATTTTTTCTTTCTTACGAATGAGAAATTTTATTAAGTTTGTGGGATAACAAAAACAATAAAAATATAATATATGGATAAGCAAAATAACTTGAAAATTATGTTGCAGAATGCTGAGCATCCGATTACTGTATTGCTTGGTGGCGACAAGGTAAAGGAACAGATGGAAGCCATAGAAGGCATTGCATCGGGCGTTGATACGATTCTTGTTGCTGGCGCACTCGTTGCTCCTTTTGCAAAGGCAAACGGAATGAATGTTGGAAATTCAAAGACCTGCGACGAATGTGTTGCACGTGCAAAGGCAATTCTCGAAAGCAATAAGGCAAAGATTTGTCTGCCTGTTGACTGCTACGTTGCCGACAAGCCCGAAAACGATTCCAATATCGAGCACGTTAAACTTGACGAAATTCCCGACGGACGTTTCATCATGGACATCGGCGTAAAGACCGTTGACATTTTTGCAGAGAAGATTGAAGGCGCAAAGACTTTCATCTGGAATGGCACTCTTGGTCATTCGGAAATGCCGCATTTTGCATACGGAACCTACAAGACCGCTCTTGCTGCTGCTCGTGGCACTGCTAACGGACTTAAAACTATGGTCGATGGCGACGACACAAAGGCTGCAATCTTGCGCTATGGTCTCGAAGGTGGAATGTTCTTCCTTGAGGGCGGAAAACTTGTTGAAAAAGCAGAACGCAAGGTCGTTCACACCGACGAAGCGCCAAAGGACGGTTACACTATCGACAAGTACAACTTCAATGGAAAGAAAGTTTTGTTGCGCGTTGACTTCAATGTCCCGCTGGACGAGAACTTCAACATTACGGATGATACTCGTATAGTTTGCGAAGTCCCGACAATCAAGAAGATTCTAAAGGATGGTGGTGCTGTAATAATTATGTCGCATCTAGGTCGTCCGAAGAAGGTTGACAATAAGTTCTCGCTCAAGCACATTGTTAAGCACGTAAGCGAATGTCTTGGTGTTCCAGTACAGTTTGCTGATGACTGCCAGAAGGCTCAGGCACAGGCTGCAGCACTGAAATCAGGAGAGGTTTTGTTACTCGAAAATCTTCGTTTCTATGCTGAAGAGGAAGGCAAACCACGTGGATTGGCTGATGATGCTACAGACGATGAAAAGAAGGCTGCAAAGGCTGCCGTAAAGGAATCGCAGAAGGAGTTTGTAAAGACTCTCGCTTCGTATGGCGACTGCTACGTAAATGATGCTTTCGGTACTGCTCACCGCGCTCATGCATCGACATACTATGTTGCAAAATACTTCCCGAAGGACAAGATGCTCGGTTACTTGGTTGAAAACGAAGTAAACAACATCAACAAAGTGCTTACCACTGGCGAAAAGCCCGTTACTGCAATCGTAGGCGGTTCAAAGATTTCGACCAAGATTGATATAATCAAGTCGTTGATTACCAAGGTTGACAATCTTATTGTCGGTGGCGGTATTTCCTACACTTTCATCAAGGCTATGGGCGGAAATATCGGTCGTTCGCTCGCAGAGGACGATTGTATTCCTATTGCAAACGAAATCCTTGATATGGCAAAGAAATTGAACGTAAACCTTTATCTGCCGGTTGACTGCATGATTGGGGATAAGTTCGACAACGAAGCCAACATTCACATGGCCGACGTTCGCAACGTTCCCGACGGCTGGGAAGGCATGGATATGGGTGTTAAGACAATACAGCGTTACACCGAAGTTATCGAAAATTCGAAGACAATACTTTGGAACGGTCCTATGGGCGTGTTCGAAATGGAACACTTCAGCAATGGTACAATGAAGGTTGCTTTGGCAGTTTGCCGTGCTACCGAACTTGGCGCATTTACCCTCGTTGGTGGTGGCGACAGCATTGCAGCCCTCAATAAGTTCAACCTCAGCGAAAAGATCAGTTATGCTTCTACAGCAGGTGGCGCATTGCTCGAATATATCGAGGGCAAGGAGTTGCCTGGACTGAAGGCTATATCTTCTGATGAGATTTAGTTATGACTTATATAATTGAAAAAAGAGGCTTTATGCCTCTTTTTTTGTTTATTCCACAATCCAATCTGTGATATTTTTCTCCTCTTTCGAGAACGCCACGCCTATTTTCACGACTTTTCTGTCTCCTGCTTCGTAAGGCACCATATAGCCGTTGCTGTTTATCTGGTCAAGGGCTTCACGGGCAGTGCCGTTTATTTTCAGCTCAAATACGTATGCAGTATCGCCCACAAACATGACAATATCCGAGCGACCGTTTGCAGACCTTA
>CAJOEG010000029.1:14380-28036 GCA_905233405.1 uncultured Bacteroidales bacterium
TGCTCATCATCGAGAAAACGACATACAATATCGTCTCGTAGAATGCCTCGAAAGTCGTAAGATTGCCAAGTTCGTGACGACCGTGTTCGAGATATGGGATGGAGGCAATATACGACTTCAGGTACTGCATCATACTGTTGACTTCATTTTTCTTTAGCGATGTATAAATGTTTGCTACGGTGTTGTTTGCAAACATTACGTTTGCATTTTCAACAATTACGGGCAACAGGTTTTGCATAAAGCCTGTACGGACTTCGGCATTGGGGAAGTCGAGCAAATACTGATTAGTATCGAAATCATAGCCCTTTATAGTCAAGTAACCTGATTGGTAGAGCAGAGGAAGTGCAGTACTCATGTTCTCAGTTGGTACATCAAAGTCGGATGCAGATGCCATATTTTTCTCCAATGACAATATGTTAGTGCCAAATCGCTTCATCTGCTCAAAAAGATATGTTGGCGTTCCGCTTCCGAACCAATATGAGTCAAGTTCTCTATTCTTTAGTGCCATTGTCAGGCTGAAAGGATTGAAAATGTCTGGCGACTTTCTTGAAAAGTTGTAACCATCATACTTTGCTTTCAATTTGTCAACCATCTCATCGTATGAGCAACTGTATGTATTGGCAAGTTCTTGTATGTCTGGCTTGAATACATCCAAAGCCTCGTTCACTGTGATACCGCAGATTGCAGAGTACTGCGGGAGCATTGTTATGTTTGTGATATTGTTGAGAGTAGAGAATATGGAAAGTTGCGAAAACTTTGTTATGCCTGTGATGAAAACGAAATGTTCGTATCTCTCGCAAGCCTTCAACGGCTGATAGAATTCCTGCATAATCTTGCGGACTTCGGCAAGTTTTTCGGGTTGATTCAGGACATCAAGCAATGGTGCATCATATTCGTCGAGAATGACAACACATTTGAGTCCTGTTTGTTCGCAAGCATTTACGAGCAGACTTTTGAATCGTTCGCCAGGAGAAACACAACCTTTATCGCGTCCATAAATTCCTTCATATTGTTTCAATTGCCAGTCCAATTCACGAATGACACCTTGTATATCCGCCTTGTTCTTACACTGGCTCAAGTCGAAGTGCAGCACCGGATATTTCTTCCATTCCGTTTCCAGCTTTTCAATTGCCAGGCCTTCAAATAATTCTTTGCGCCCTTGAAAATAACTTTCCAGTGTGGTGCACAGCAATGTCTTGCCAAACCTGCGCGGACGGCTCAGGAAGACGATTTGGGATTCGTGCGTCATCTTATAGATAAGGTCTGTCTTGTCTATATAGATTCTGCCATCGGTTCTGATTCTCTCGAACTCCTGTATTCCTGCCGTAAATAGGCGTGTTGGTATTTCTACTGCCATAATACTTTGTTTTTCCTGTGCAAATATAAGAGATTTTTATTAGTGTTTCACCTGTGAAATCAATGATTTATTTTCTATACGGCAATTTTCTAACTCTTTGTTGTAAACTATTCAACGCCGTCATTATCTCCTCGAAGGTTGGAACTTCTCCATATATCATAGACTGTTGCATTTTTGCATAGTCTTTTTGCCACAAATCGACAACGGAGTCTGGTGGAACTATTGTCAATGTGGCAGGATAAAGCGTATCGTAGTCAAAATCCTTGAGATTGATAAAGCAACGTCGATGTTCGATTATTGAACGGTAAAGTTCTTTGTCATCAAAAGCATTACGGTCAATGCCTGATTTCATCATTGTGGCAATGTCGTACAGATGCCTTGACATTCGGTTGGTTCGTATTTCGGATTGTGGCTTGTGAAATTCTTCGTGCAGAAGGAAGATTTTCTCAAGGAATGTGCGTTCTGGTGTTACCACATTGGGAATAGAGAAAGATTTTTCTGCAACCACGGTTTGTGGTAGGTATTGATCGATAAGTGAGTTTATAGACTCGCACTTGACAGGCTGTTGCATCGAACGCCCGCTTACCTCAATAAGGACAGAATGTCGTATATATGGACTTTCGGGCAAAGCCGAGCCGTACTCTACTATTATGGTTTCGGGGTCGGTTGTACTTATTGGCGTTATGTTTACTGTCACATTGAACTTGTCCTCTGCAATTCCTTGTTTTACAAGAGTTTCTCGCAAATCGAACTGCATTCTTTCTCGCACAAACTAACAGGCGGCACGACGTAACTTGTCGCTTATTTGTGTCCGAGAGAGTGTGCCTCCGTAGCCAAGGAAGTCACGCGACACTGCTATGTCGATGTCTTCCGAGAAACGTTCAATCAGATGCCAGCATTTGCTCAAACTAGTCCCACCCTTGAATGACAGGTGTTCGGCGTATGGCAACGAAAAAACTGCCCGTAGCACTTGCGTAACCCACCAGTCTTTCTCGATGATGTCGTAATGCAGATTTGTCAACTCAACCATTTGATTTATAAGCAGTTTCTGCTGATTTGCGTTTAATTGTGTGTATTTCATATTGAATAAAGTTTTTGCTGAATCCATATAGGCATTAATTTTATATCGTGATTGTAGTCAGTTTTTGTAACATGCGACAAGAACCCCCTTATTATGTCAAGATGCTTTTCGTTAAGGTATTCTTCACCGATTTCGCGCATTGATAGCGTAATGAGCAGCATAAGATAGGACTTGAACGATAGCATTTTGTTGTCCGAGGTATGGATAAACATAATTCCACGACCCGAACCTATTTTTACCCTGCGTGAAGAACCACTTGTATAGAACACTGCATTTGCAGGTACTTGAGTAGAAAGGCCCAATTGGTTTAATGCAAAAGATGCGGTAGGTATAATTTTGGCATTGTCACGGCGTGCCATAGCTTTGGCAATGTCCCACATGGAAGGAGATATAATACCCAACCCTAATTTTGTGTCAATTTTAGGATAACTGTATATGCCCCTGAATATACGTATTATCATACCATCCTTCTGTATTCGCTGCAATGCTTGACGCACGGCATCTGGAGAACCCAAATCGGCGAAATCGGAATTGACATACAACAGACCTCTGCCTTTTTTCTTGATTCTATTTTCGATGTTTACTTTTACTTTTTCTTTCATCATAATAAATATATTATGTCACAAAGATATAATATGTTTGTGACAAATCATCCTGCGCAAATTTACACCTTTCTTTCTTATCCACAATAAGTTATTTCATTTTTTTTGCTCACTATATCTACAAAAAAAAGAGGCTCACTTTCGCGAGCCTCTTATAATTTTTAATCTAATGTGCTTAAATTACTTTGTGGTAGCAGCTGCTGGAGTACCATCGAATGTCTTGTAGTTACCAGTGATAGTCTGCTTTGCGCTAGTAGAAGCAACATCGCAGTGCTTTACATTGATAACATAAGTTTTGTTGTTGTAAACTGTAGCAATTACATCATTGTAATCTTTAGAAGCAAGATTGACGTCAACATTATTGTACATTTCTGCTTCAGCTGGGAAAGTGATAGCGCTTAAACTAGTAGCAGCATAGTCAGCAGCTTGGAGGATGTAAAGTTTTGCACCTGTAACAGGCTTAATAATAGCGAAAGGAGACTTTGCATTCGACTTCCATTCCAAACCGAATTCAGCAAGACCTGTACCATTTGCACCATTGACTCTTTCCCAAGTGAAGGTAGTAACAGCCTTAATAGCAACTTCGAAATGTCCAGCTTCTTCAACATCTTTCTTAGTTACAGCAACAACCTGGAACAAAACTTTTTCATAGTTCTTTACTGCTTCTTTCTTCATCGTGTACTTAATAGTTCCATTGTAAGAATCACCAGCAGTAAAATCTTCAATAGTAAGCTGACCTATAGAAGTTGTGTCATTGCCTGCAATACCCCAAACGTCACCATAGACATTTTCAATGCCCTTTGGAGCGGTTGCTTTAACAGTCAAAACGATAGGCTGTTCAGCGTTTGCCAAATCATATTCATTTACGTCTCCAGTTACACTTACGGTTGGAGCTTCCGGATCACCACAGCTGCAGAACATTGCAACAGCTGCAACCAAAATCATAACAATTTTAAAGTTTTTCATCGTTCTAAAATTTTAAGTTATACAATAATTAATTAAATCTTCAATTCATTTACAAGCCGCAAAGATATAGTTATTTTTTAATACGGTTCATTTTATTAACTTTTTTTTTTGAAAATATTTTCTCTGCGTCAATTATACCTATATATATATATAACATAAAGTGGCACTTGGTTCCAATTACATCAAATTCCCACCATTTCCAACAGTTCAACCAGCTCGTCAAGATAGATTTCCCGCGAAGGAATCTCGAAGTCGAAGCCTTCGTTCTCGATGAATTTGTTCAGCTCGTTGATGTTCCTGAGGCGCTTCGCGACATCTAATTCTATCCTGAGGTAATTGTCGCCGTGCGCAATGAAATATCCCTTGAAATAACCGCCGGATGTTTTGCAGGCACAAGTCTTCATCTTGTATTTTGTAACACATACATATAGTTCGTTCCCTGCAAGCCGCTTTACAAATCCATACGATTCCATTCCGAAGCGTTCTTCGTCGAAGAAAAATGAATTATAGGCAAAATTGCCGTTCTTTACCGACTTTACCGAATCGGGTGGATATATTGTCCTGCGTTCGTCGGGAGAATATTTTGCACGGAAAAAGTTGTAATACGACATCGGGGAGAAATAGACTATGGCTTCCTTTTCGGAATTGTCGTTGAAGGTGATTGTCGCCTTCTCCCACTTTTTTGCGGGAATGCACGAAGACAACAATAATGCCGATAATAAAAACAGCAATGTAATCTTTATTGGCAGTATGATATTTTGTTTTTTCAAAAACATTACTTATAACAAACTGTCATTCCGCAAGTCAGAACAATAATGCGATACGGGCAGGGAGCATAATATTGTTCGACTGTGCGGAATCTCCTATAAGTACCCAGTGGAGATTTCGCATAAGCGGACTCACAAGGCTCGTTCCTGCGCCTGTTCGTTCTGCTTTGCGAAATGACGTTATAAAACTTCATTCTTCAAAGTAAGCATCTTCAGAGCGGCTGCGGCTGCTTCGGTCCCCTTGTTGCCAAGTCGTCCACCTGCGCGGTCGATTGCCTGCTGCTGGTTGTTGGTGGTAAGCAGTCCGAATGCCACTGGTGTAGCGTATCTGGTGTTTACGTCCATTATGCCTTGAGTTACACCCGAACACACATAGTCGAAATGCTTGGTATCGCCCTGAATTACACAGCCGAGGCAAATTACTGCATCACAATTTTGGTTTTCAATGAGATAAATTGCACCCAACGGAAGTTCGAAACTGCCAGGAACACTTCTAAGCACAATGTCGTCATCGCTGTAGCCGTACTTTTTCAGGGTTTCTATTGCTCCGCTTGCAAGGTTGGATGTTATTTCCTGGTTCCACTCCGATACCGCGATGCCAATTCTGTATGGTTTATCTGGATTTTGCTTTGCTATTCCAGTTTCGGTGTAAATTGAAAGGTTCTTCAGTTCGCTTGCCATAGTCGTAATATTAAAAAAATGGGGGACAAGTCCCCCAAGAATTATGAAAGATAATGTGTGTTTACTTGCCTAAATGCATTTCTGCACGCTTGATATACTTCTCAATGTTGGTCTTGTCGTTTCTCTCAAGTACCGAGTAGTAGTCTTCCTGAACCCTGGTATAAGTGTCGAGAGCCTTCTGGTATTCACCCATAAGTTCGTAGGTATTTCCAGCCTTTATGAGGAACAACGGTGAAAGGTAGTCGTTGTTAGCCTTGTCGGCAGCTTCAACATAGTGCTTTGCAGCCTTTTCGTTGTCGCCGAGTTCCATATTTGCGTCACCGATAAGAGCAACTGCCATAGGACCAATCATCGGGTCGTCGCTGTCGAAACCTTCGAGGTAAGTTATAGCATCTTCGTACTGACCAAGTCTCATGCAGCAAACACCTGCATAGTAGCGGGCTGCATTGCCCGAAGGAGTTCTGCCGTAGTCTTCAACTATTGCTGCGAAACCGCTGTATTCGCCATCGATTCCGTTGAGAGCAAGTTCGAAGTTATCCTCTGCAAAAGCGAATTCAGCCTTGTAGAGTTCGGTCATTGCCTCGCGGTTCTTCGGTTGCTGGACAAATTTAACGTATGCGATGATACCCAATGCTATAACAACGATAGCTGCGAAAATTATAATAATTATTTTCTGATTTTTCTCGAACCAGTTTTCGGTACGGTTCAATGCAGATTCTACATTCTGCAAGCCTTCATCCTGAGTAGTTTTCTCTTTGTTTGACATAATCTGTTCTTAAAAAATAACGTTACAATTTTGAGAGTGCAAATTTAATTCTTTAATTTGAATTGGATATTAAAAATGTGTACTTTTTTTATAATCGTCTAATTGACTGATTTTCAGGCAAAGAAAAGATTTTACATAAAAAAGGGCAAGGTTCCTATTTAGAAAGGCAGAGCCTCGATTGGATTATTGTAATTATGTTATCGTAGGCACGAGCCTACGACAAACGAAGGGATATGTTCAAGTCTTTCCTTGTCCCTAATCTTTTCTCTCATATATCAATATTTTGTCTTTACTTGCAGTTTCTTCGGCAAATGGCATAAGGCAGCCTTCTTCAATCAAATCTACACTACGATTTATACTCTTTTCTATGTTACGCTTTATCCTGCAAATGGTCATTAATGAAATATGATTACTATCAATGTACTGAACTAGCAAATCGACATCACTGTCGGGCTGCTCCTCTCCTCTTGAGCACGACCCAAACAACCAAGCTCTCGCTATTGCATTCTGCTCGGAGAGACTTTTCTGAAGCAATGGCAACATTTGCTTTGTCCGCTGACTTATCATACCAATAAATTTTATGCAAACATAATAAAAATGCAATATTTTCAATTATGTTTTTTGATTTAATTATTTGTTGTTATCTTTGCAATCGTTAAGGTTTTGGAATTGGAGTCAACGCGATTAGCAAAACAGTCTGTTCCAAAGCCTTTTTCTTTGTCTAAATAAAAACTTTTAAGAATATTATTTGATGGCGTTTCCTTTATGCCAACAATCAACGAATAACAGACATTATTCAAATTATATTTATAGGTCATCGTGTTATTTTCCGCAGTAAGATTTTCTTTTCTAATAACTTCTAGGAAACTTAATATTTCACTTGCCGTAACCTTTCCGACATTGCCATTATAATGCTTCTGCAATATATGCACAACACCCTCCCACTTGTTATTTGTCGGCAAAATAAACCTAATAGTATTACCATATTTATCAACAACAGAAAATTTATATGGTTTTCTTCTTCTATACACGAAAGCATTGTATATACGTTTCTGCTCATCATTCAGCTGAATATCTCCCACTTCTGTAATAAAATTCTGGGTTATCCTTTCCAGATTGTTAGCCAATTCGGGAACAGAACCGGCTTTTCCTTCAATTCCTATATCTCCGCCTGAATTCATAGTGTAAAAATTTATCGTTAAATATTTTGTTTGGACTTAGTTGTGAAATCCGATGCAAAAGTCGTATAAACAATAGGCACAAGCCGATTCTTAAGCGTTTACTTTCGTTTATTAGTCGTTTCTTGTCGTTTATACACGGATATATGGTTTCATATAAACAATTCTCACAAAAAGAGCAGCGGATGGAAAAGACTATTGCAATTATGTCATCCCAGGCAATACTTCGACTCCGCTCATTTCGTCTATTGCTCAGCGCATAGCAGCAAGCAGAGTTTACGACAAACGAAGTTGAGAAACGGCTGACCATTGTAATTGTTGTCGTTTGAAATAAATTGACATTTTATTGCCCAAAAGACGGCATATCCAATTTTTTAGTAAATTTGTGCCTCATTTGTAATTTTATCCGATATGAAAAAAAATATTTTGCTTACCGCAATAGCAACAGTTTCCGCATGTATGGCTTTTGCCCAGAGCATAAGCATCGACGAAGGTAAAACGGTTGCCAATAACATAATTGCAGAACGGTTCATAGGAATAGCTTCAAACACAAACGATTACAAGATTGCCAGTTCATACACAGAAACATACGATGGAATAGATGCCTTTTATGTCTATAATCTTGAGCCATCTGGATTTGTGATTGTTTCGGCTAACAAGTCGGTAGAGCCGGTGCTTGCATTCTCGCACGAAAGTAGCTGTGACGCAATTGGCCGGCATCCAGGTGTAGAAGCCGTGCTAAAATCATACTCCGAGCAGATTTCATACGCCGTAAAAAGCGACATGGCCGCAACCAGACATACTGCAGCCGAATGGGAGCACTACTTAAAGACCAATTTCCAGCCACGCGCGGTGAGAAGTGTCGCCCCGCTTTTGATAACCAAATGGGATCAAGGCAGGTACTTCAACAGCCAATGCCCGGAGGATTCGAACGGCACCGACGGTCACGTAGTGGTAGGTTGTGTCGCAACGGCTATTGCACAGGTCTTCAATTACTTTAGGTATCCGGTACAAGGATCTGGAAGCTACGGATACGACCATCCTGACTACGGACATTTGGAGGTGAACTTTGCAGAGCAGCACTACGACTACGACTTTATGCCTGTGACACCTACAGATTACAACGAAAATCTTGCACGGCTGCTGTATAATATCGGTGTTTCCGTTGATATGATGTATAATTTCTCTGTACAAGACATAAGAGAGTTCAATGAAATAAGCCAGAAAAACAACTTTTTTAAAGACGAAGCACGTTACATCTTCAAGGACAGCCTGCCGACTGTAATCCCCGACAACATCGAGAACGACACCGTAATACCCGACTCAATCTGGAACGGCATACTCGTTAACCATCTCGACCGCAAGATTCCGCTTTACTATGCAGGCTGGGGCGACTACGAATACAACAGTGGACACGCCTTCGTATTTGATGGCTACAGCGATTCCACCCACTACCACATCAACTGGGGCTGGGGCGGCTCGTACGATGGTTTCTTCACTATTAGCAATCTGTCGCCGAGCGGATCCAATTTCCGTCTTGCACACGAGGTAATTGTCAATGCCACACCTAAGTACGAAACACAAAGTTGCGAAGGACAGAAGGAAATCAATTTCTACGAAGGTACAATAGAGGACGGAAGCGGACCGTTGAGGGAATATGCCGCCGAAAGCGATTGCTTGTGGCATATAACGCAACACGACTCGGTTGCCGGATACACCGTGAAAATTGAGAAGTTCGACATTGACGCTTCCGACTACATAATAATTTACGCAGGAGACGATGAGGAGTCGCCAATAGCTGTGACACTCTTCGGTGAAGATTCTCCCGAGGTTAGCTATACGGTGAACTCGACTTCGATGCTGATAAAATTTGTCTCCGATGAAACCGCATCGGGTGACGGTTGGCTGATATCGTATGCTCCAATCAAGGTAAGATACTGCAATTCACAAACTGAGCTTACTGAAATGTCTGGTATAATAGAGGATGGAAGCGGACGATGGGACTACAACAATAGTACGAATTGCACTTGGAAAATAAGACCTGGAAGCACGTCGAATTTCACTGTTGAGTTTCTTGAACTTGACACCGAATACCAAAAAGATATTGTAAAGATAGTGTGTGACGGAAGAGTATATGCAAGCTTTTCTGGAAATACACTTCCGGAACCGATAAGTTTTAACGGGAATAATGTATCGGTTAAATTTACAAGCGATTCCAAAGGACGTGCAGATGGCTTTAAGTTGGCATACTCGGTAGGAGAACCGACGAATATTGATATGGCTAACGACAACATTGCCATATATCCTAATCCGGCAACTACAGAAATTAGAATTGAAGGAAACAATCTGTCGCACTTGTCTTTATACGATATGACTGGACGATGTATGGTCGAAGAGGAAATTCATTCTGAAATTCATACAGTCAACACTTCAGGCCTTGCCGTCGGAACATATATAATAAGGATAATAGACACATACGGCAATTGTACGACAAGAAAGATTGATGTACAATAAAATAAGGCGTTGCAAAAACGCCTTACAGCCAGTGGAGAATATCGGACTCGAACCGACCACCTTCAGATTGCGAACCTGACGCTCTACCAGATGAGCTAATTCCCCTTGCAAATGCATTGCAAAGGTAAACATTTTGCATTTCACAGCAAAGATGTTTTTTGAAGTTTCGCAGTGGTATTAACCCTTACCGTTTTTCATAAACAAATAAATTAACCCTTTTTTTGCATAAAATAATAGTTTTAATAAAGATTCTACAAATTCGAGCAAAATAAACTATGTCAAATTATTACATAGGCAACAAAATATGTGGGCTTGTAATTAATAACCTCGGAGAGGTTACATATATAGTAGAATAACGTGAGTTTAGTAGCGTTGGCGCATATTTTTGTGGTTCGGCAGGCTCACCAACCGGACAAAAATTGTGACAACGCATGAAATAGCGGACAAAAATAAGGTTTAATAAAGGCACTAACAGTACAAAAAGCTTTTGATGATTTCCATTTATGTTGTAAACTTTTTGTATGTTTGCCATAAAATCATAAATTTGACAAATGGAATACGGTACATTTAAGGTTAGGGAAGGGGTTTATATTCCTGATGTTGGCATGGATTATCCTAAGGACGATCCGTTTCGCCGTCTTCTGAAAGTGGAAGTTGAGGATTCTGCGAAGGGCAAATATCAATTCGATGAAACATATCCATATATAGACAAATCATTTAGTTACAAACTTAATGACATATTAGGTTTTTTTGTAAAATGGATTCTTGTCGCTTTTTGGAACCGCTTTCACTTTGGCATTAGGATAGAGGGAAGAAAAAATGTCCGGAAATATAGGAAAGAACTGAAAAATGGTGCAATGTGCATTTGTAATCACGTTTTTGTTTTTGATGCATTTGGTGTGAATCAGGCGGTTAAGCTTTTTGGCAGTTTGAAAATTCCAATGTTTGCCAAGCATTTCAATGGCAAGAAAAGTTGGTTTATGCGTCATGTAGGAGGGGTTCCGATTCCTGAAACTCGTGGCGGAATGAAAAAGTTTAATGAAGCATTTGATGAATACCACCGTCGCAAATGCTGGTTCCTAATATTCCCTGAATCGGTAAGATGGGAAATGTACGTGCCGATAAGACCGTTTATGCGAGGAGCTTTCACTATGGCCTACAAGTATGGCTTGCCTATAATTCCGCTTGTTTACAGCTATCGCGAAAGGAAAGGTTTGTATCGACTCTTTGGCGACAAAAACATTCCCTGTGTGACATTGCACGTGGGAGAACCTGTTTTTTTCGACATGGATCAGCCTAGGAAAGAAGAAACGGGGCGTATGCTTAAATTGGTACACGAAAGAATGGTGCAAATGGCAGGAATAGAGGAAAATCCGTGGCCAGCAGAAGGTGAATGAACAATTTTATAATTATAATTATTTTTTTGTAAAAAAAATGTAATTTTGCACCGCAAATTGGAGTATCGTGCTAATATAGGTTCACACGGTATCTCTTGAATTTCTTGAACCTGTAGAATTTTAAAATGACACAATTATGAATTTTGTAGAAAGGCTTAACGAATCGCCGATTACGAATATACCGGAACTCCTTAATATGCATCATTCTAATCCGTTGGGCATAAACCCACTGGGACTTCTGATATTCATTTTTATAGTGGCTGCATTTATGGAGTTTGTAAATTTTCATATTAGACACAGAGACAAATCCCAATTTTACCCAATTCTATATACGTTGTTTGGAATAGCATTAGTTTCAATCTATTATTATTGCTTCATTGCTGATTTGCCAACCGTTGACAGATACGGAGAAAAACCTTGCATCGGATGGTTCTGCAACTACGATATTGTAGGTGACTGGGGACTTACAGTACTCGGTCTTGTAGGTCTTGTCCTTGTAGTATACTGGATGCTATGTGCTGTAATGCAGGTAACCGCACAAATGTCGGTTCATGCAGGTCTCAGCGAAGGCAAAAAGTGGAAGGAATGGAAATGGGGAACAGTAGTGGCTCTTGCCGGTCTTGCTGCAAGTGTTATCGTATATATAGCAAAGGCTTCTGCCTCGGCATGCTCGTGGGTGCTTTTCGGTAGCCAAATAGTAATGGTACTTTTCTGCATTGTAAAGATGGTTGCCGATTGTGTTCGTACAAAAAGCGCTTGGGGCGTGGCAATAGCATTGGTTTTCTTCCTTGGAATCGAAGCTGTAATAATGTTGTCGATAGAATGTATGTACGGAGCAATTGTATTCTGCGTAGCAATACTTGGAGCTTTCGCATCCGCAAAGGCAAGAAAGAAAAAACCGAAGAAAAAATAGGACGAATTATTAAAAAGGGTGGGGTATAAGCATTATATTCTAATTTTATGCTTATACACCCAAATGAAATCACTAAATTTGCGACTGTAACCTTTCGAGAGGTTTCTATGTCTAATTTATTTATACGCAACAATTTAAAAAATGGCAAAGGAAAAAATATTCTCAAGACAGTGGTTCTTTTCGTATGCCCTTGTATTTGTAGGTAGCCTTTTGTTCGCCGTAGGCGACGTTATGTTCGTCAATCCATACCTTATGGCTCCAGGCGGAACGTACGGTCTTTCAAACGTTCTCAACGCTATTTGGCCATGGAAGATAAGTTTGTACGCAATATGCATGGATATTCCGCTGTTGATAATTGGAACGTTGATTCTTGGTCCGAAATTCGGAGTTAAGACTGTTGTTTCTACAATACTTATTTTCTGCTTTACCTTCCTGCTTGAAATGTTCTGGGGGTATACACCTGTAATTCATGATGGTCCAATATTGGCGTCTCCAATTGATGGCGTGAATATGGTGGAAATTACGAATGGCGGTGGTTGGTTTATTCCCGACTATTTCCTTAATACCGTTGTCGCTGGCATTATCTACGGACTTGCAATCGGTCTTGTTTTCAAGTCGGGTGCAACATCTGGTGGTAGCGACATTATCTCGATGATACTGCACAAATACACTAAGATTTCGCTCGGCACGCTGGTACTTATCGTCGATAGTTGCATTACGTTAACTTCGCTTTCGCTCGGTGATTTCCGTCTGCCAATATATTCTATAATACTGATATTTATTGAAAGCAAAGTTATTGATATTGTTGTTGAAGGTGTTAAAGGTTATAAGACAGTATTCATCGTTAGTGATAAATACGAAGAAGTTCGCCAGATGATTATCAACGACCTTGAACGCGGAGGAACCTGTATGAAAGGTATTGGTATGTACAACGGCAAGGAACGTAATTTCATTTATACGACAGTATCGCGTCGAGAATTCACCCATCTCAAGGAACAAATTTACGACATCGATCCAGATGCTTTTATTAATGTAATCGACAGTAACGAGATTCTTGGTAACGGATTCAAGGCGATAAAGGAATAGCTTTTGTCCCATATTTTTTCATTGTCTGTCTGATGGTTTAGTCAGACTTCCTAATTTACTATTTGGGACAGTCTGAAATAATATTGCATTTTGAATTCACTGAATATTAAACTGTTGAATTATATTAATTCAATCGTAAATCGTAATTCGTAAATCATAAATAATATTGTATTTTTGCGTAAATTTTAAAACGTATCGAAATGAAACAAATAATTGAATGCGTACCTAATTTCAGTGAAGGACGCGATATGGCTGTCATCAAACAGATAACCGATGTAATAGAATCAGTAGAAGGCATAAAGCTCAACTACGATGATTTGCCCGATGGCATTGACAACGATAACGACG
>CAJOEG010000030.1:0-13649 GCA_905233405.1 uncultured Bacteroidales bacterium
TGAGCGACTGGATTTTTTTCCGTGCTACCTACATAAAAACTATTATTTTTCATATCTTCTGACACATTATCCGCAATTATCGTACACTGCGTTGTCAATAACTTCTGATATTTAGCGATTTTCATATTACATGACATTCAATATAAAACGTACCAATCTTTATAATTAAGTGTAAAAAGGACTAACTTCATCTATGTCAGTCCTTTTGTTTGCCCAATATTCTTAGTGAGCTTTTTTGTAACATCTTAAACAGCAGTATACATCCTTTCTTAGCCAGTCCTGTACTGCTTCTCCTGAAATAGATTTGCCACACCACGGACATTTTCCAGAAGCATTTGGTTTCATTGTATACTGTCTTTCTTTACCACTGTCACATTTAATCTCCTTTATTCCAAGGAATGCACTTAAAAGTCCCATAATTTATAAATTTAAGTTATTAATAATAAAATTGAAACAATATTAACTAACATATTTAACCATCTCAATAACACATATTACGGCTGCCGGAAGTAGGAAATGACCGAGTCCTAATGTGAGAGCATAACCAAACTTGGTATCAAGAAGATCTATCCTGCTTTTTACCCAGAACATACGTGGTGGAACATCCTCCGCCCATCCAGTACATCCCAGAATAATACCGAAGATGCCTAGTACACCACCTATAACTAATATAGTTACTGCCGACAATGATGGATGAATTTGACCGTCAAGGTAGCAATACCAAAAGAAGCATCCCAAAAACGGAACTATCGGACCAAGAATTTTCCAAATCCATAAGTAAAAAGTCATATCTTTTTATACCAGTTATATTCCATCGGCACATCGTTTTTAGGGTTGTTAAATTTTTGACTACAAAATTAAACCATGCTTAACCTACCTTTAAATTTTTAGTGTTGCATATTTTACCCCGAGTTTGTGGCAAATTTAACCACAAGGAAATTTACGATTGACGATTTTAGATTTACGATTTTGCATGGCGCGAGCAATTACGATTTTAGATTTACGTTTTTTTCAATTCAAGAAAAATATTTATCTTTGTTCCCAAATTATATATCGAATATGCCAGCAACTGCAACATTAACAAATAATAAAATAGCAATAAAGTCTAAGCAAGCTACACGAAAAGCAAAAGATTGTTCTGATATGCCTGCTAATTGCAGACCATTCGAAGATTTTGCAGTCGCTTTGAAAAATGCAGTAAAGCAACACTATGAAAAGTTATAGGCTTGTTGTTACAGACAATGTTTGGAATAACTTGACTGAAATCACCCAATATATAACTTCGGTAGCTTCAGAAAATCTGGCTATGAAATATACCGACCAATTGCTTGATGAAATAAGGGAACTCTCAAATCCTTTGCTTGCCGATGCTATGCAGTTTTCGCAGTGGCAAACAGCAAAGCAACTTCATCCACAGGCAAAACGTCTAATTACAAAAAACAGAAAATGGAATATTATTTTCCATATCGATGGACAATTTGTTGTGATTGATGGGATTATAGCTACATCTAATTTGCATTAGTTTTATTTTGTTCTGCTTTCGAGTTGCTCAAAAATTGTCAATTTCTTTGAGCATTCCTTTAAGAAATCGTGTCCCAGCAGTTCCGAGATTTTTATCAGCAAGGCAAGGTCGATGCTCGGCTTTTTCAGCATCTTGTAGGTGTTGCTGCGGTCGGAATGTATGGCGGCGGCAAACCAGGTAACAGTCCGTCCCTGTCGTTTCAGTTCCTGCCTTATCATATTTCCGATGTGAATTTCTTCCATAAAAAATGTCGCGAGCAAATTTTATCTTCTTGGAAGGCCTGGAAAACCTGAAAGGATTAATAAAAAAACTCACGACATAAGTCGCGAGCGTTCTACCTTGAACTAATCCTTTCTTTTTTAAGTTTCCAGCTTTACCAAGAAAAATTGTCAGTTAAACGCTATCTTGCTGTATGTTAAATGTTATGTTCTTCTTCCTGTTTCGTAAAATTTATGGTTAACGGGACAAAAGTAAGGAAAAATACAGAATGTGTATTGCTGAGAGAAGAAAATTTATTTGAAATAATTCCGCTATAAGTTTTATTTTTGCAAAAATTTTACATCGATGTTAGACCGTATTAGAAAAATAAGCGAAGAGGTTGCAAATTTCGCACCCAAGGCATTAAGCGAAGTTGAAGATTTCAGAATTAAATACTTGTCGAAGAAGGGCTTGATACCTGCATTGTTCGACGATTTCAGGAATGTTCCCGTTGAGCAGAAAAAGGAAGTAGGCCAGCGTATAAACGAACTTAAGCAGACGGCTCTTGCCAAGTTGGAAGAACTGAAAGCTTCGTTGCAGGTAAGCAACGACGGCAAGGTGGAACTCGACCTTAGCCGTCCGGGCGACCCTATGAACCTCGGCGCACGCCATCCGCTGTCGATAGTAAGGAACGAAATCGTGAACATCTTCACAAAAATAGGTTTCAGCGTAAACGAAAGCCAAGAAATCGAGGACGACGCTCACTGCTTCGAGAAGATGAACTTTCCGCCCGACCATCCGGCTCGCGACATGCAGGATACTTTCTTCATTTCGTCCGACATGAACGTTCTGCTCCGCACCCACACCTCATCGGGACAATCGCGCGAAATGGAAACCATGGCTCCGCCAATCCGCAGTCTTTCACCGGGACGAGTTTTCCGCAACGAGGCCATTTCGGCTCGCGCACACTGCCAGTTCCATCAGATTGAAGGTCTGTATGTTGATAAGAATGTTTCCTTCGCCGACCTCAAGCAGACACTCGACTACTTTGCAAAGGAATTCTTCGGCGAAAAGTCGCAGATTCGTATGCGTCCATCATATTTCCCATTCACCGAACCATCGGCTGAGGTAGATGTAAGTTGTTCGCTTTGCGGTGGCAAGGGCTGCAATGTGTGCAAGGGTAGCGGCTGGCTCGAGATTCTCGGCTGCGGTATGGTTCACCCCAACGTCTTCAAGGCTGCCGGCATCGATCCGAAGGTTTATTCAGGCTTCGCATTCGGCATGGGCATAGAGCGTATCGCCATGTTGCGCTTCGGCGTCAAGGACTTGAGATTGTTCTTCGAGAATGATATTAGGTTCTTGGAGCAGTTCGTGGCGGCGTATTAATGTCTAACGGTCTAGCAGTCTAACGGAAGACCAGTCAACCAGTCTAGCAATTTGCGTGACAATCAGACTGCAAGACCATTAAATACCCGACAACCAATAATAAAAACAGCACACCATGAGCGACTTCGAAACTCTGAAGATTTGGCAAAATGCAAGAGTCATTGTGAACGAAATATATAAAATGATGGAAAATCACAAGGATTTTGGTTTTCGAGAGCAAATCCAGAGAGCAGCAGTATCAATTATGAATAATATCGCAGAAGGCAAAGAATCTGGCTCCGATAAAATGTTCGCTCGTTATCTATTGATAGCAAAAGGAAGTTGCGCTGAAGTAAAAAGTATGTTGTACCTTTGTGAAGATTTAGGTATTTGTAGTACTGCTGAAGCAGATAAATTGCGCGAAATGACAGAAATTCAAATCCATGCCTTACAAAAATTCATCTCATACCTCAAAGTCTAAAGGTCAAAAAGAATACCAACCAGACAATTCGACAAAAGGCTGCGGTTCTGCAAGTTTGCAAGACTGTCAGACTGCAAGACTGTCAGACTGCAAGACAGGTCTTCCAATCTTCATTCTCCACGGCCTCTTCGACTGCACCCTCTCCTGGAACCCCATCGCCGACCTGCTTTCGTCCTCCTTCTCCGTCCACAACCTTCCCCTCCGCAATCACCGTGATGCAAAGCGCTGCCCGACGATGTCGTTCGACGAAATGGCAGACGATGTAAAGGCATACGCAGACGAGCACAACATTGAGAAATTTATCTTTGTGGGACACTCCTTGGGTGGGAAAACCGCCATGCAATTTGCACTGAAATATCCGCAGATGCTCGAAAAAGTGGTTGTCATCGATATTTCTCCATGTCGGATGAACTCGCTTGTAGAACACAATCCCATTATAACCAACCTATTGAATCAGATATTGGCGATAAAAAATCTTCCTCTCTCCGAATTCCACTCGCTTGCCGAATTTGCCAACGGAATTTCCACTTTCGATGACGACACCAAACGGGCAATTATCGGAAACATAAAATACGACGGCAAAGCATTTTCGTGGTACCTGGACATTGATGCCGTATTCAACAATTTCGACAAACTGACTGGCGGTTTCAATGTGGATGATTTCATTAACAAGAAAATTGAAGTCCCTACTTTGTTTATCAGGGCATTGGATTCCGATTTTTTGCCAAAGTCAGACTATAAGGCAACAAAATACATATTCCCAAACAGCGAAATAGTTGAAGTTGCCAACTGTACGCATAGGATTCACCTTGAAAAGCCTATAGAATTAGCAGGAATAATACAGAAGGGCCTCCATATCTATTGATATTCGTCTATTCTGCATAAAGCATAACCTTTACGATTTTTGTACCCTTGATTTCAAGGATTCTAAAGCGGTATGAGACATCGTTGTCGTTGATTGTTACAATCTCGCCCATCTTCGGGAAGTTGCCCGAAAAGTACATTATGTAGCCGGCAATTGTCTCGTATTCGTCCGACTCGGTGAGCGAATAGCCGTACTCCTCGTTGAATGTCTCCACATCGAGCAGACCCGACATTATGTAGTTGCCGTCCTTGTTGACCACCACCGACAATTCCGGCGAATCGTGCTCGTCCTCGAACTCACCAAAGATTTCCTCAAGAATGTCCTCCACGGTAACAATTCCGCAGGTGCTTCCAAACTCATCCACCACTACGGCGATGCTTCGGTTGTTCTTTATCAGGCGACCAAAGAGTTTCTTCGCCGACATAGTTTCAGGGACCACCAGTATCTGGCGCATAATGTTACGCAGTTTCTGCGGATTCTTGAAGATATCCTTTATGTTTACATATCCGATTATGTCGTCAACATTTTCCTTGTAAACCAACAAGTTGGAATGGCCTGTCTCGACAAACATCTTGCGTACATTCTCAATGGTTTCGTTTACTGACACGGCAAGAATCTTGTTTCGTGGCACTATGCACTCGCGCAGTTTTATTGACGAAAAGTCCATAGCATTATGGAAAATCTTGAGTTCCTGCGCCGATTTCGCCGATGTTTCGGCTCCGTTGCCGATAATATCCTCTATGTCGACCCTGCTGAACATAGTTTCTTCTTGATTTCCGTCTATGCTCACACCGAAAATCCTTGTAATCATCCTTGCTATCCACACCGAAACGACTACAACAGGATAGAACAGAAAATAGAAGAATGCCACTGGTACGGCAAATGTCTTTAATGCCGAGTCGCTAAGGATTCTGAAAAGTGTCTTGGGGAGAAATTCGGCTACAAAAAGAACAATAACAGTAGCAATAACTGTCTGTAGCAGGAGTATAAGCATTCCGTTCTCCAGTGGTGCAAGCGGTGCGGCAAGCACTTTTGCCAGAAAGATACTGTAAATAACGTTGACCAGATTGTTGCCCACGAGCATAGTGGAAATGTATTGCGACGAATTTTTTGTTATCAATGCCAGCACCTTGGAATTGAAACCATCCTTCTTTGTAGCAATCTCTAGTTTCAGCTTGTTTGACGTGACAAAGGCTATCTCCATTCCCGAAAAGAAGGCGGAGAGTGCAAGTGCCAATATTATGATTATCCAGTTTGCCATTATTTTTCTCCATTACGCCTTTTTTCTCGGCGTTCTTCGTTTCTGCGTTGCATAAAGCGCATTATGAACATTCCTGCGCTAATTATCGCCATCGCATAAAAAATCCAAATGTTCGATACGCTGTCGAACTTGGTCTGATAATATATGCCTGCTCCAAGGCAGAAAACCGCCATTGCAAGCCACAGGCATTCAATTACAATTTTGAAAATCTTCTTGCTATTCATCCTTTATGCTTATTACTCCGGCAGGCTTCAGTATTTTCCATTCCGAAAAATCTTGGTTCGACTCGAAACCATCACCGGTCAATATTTCATCTTCGGTAGTAATCCTGACGTACTTGTCGGAATACACAAGTTCCTTTTTCATATCCCAGTACATCAGTTCCGTATTTATCTTCTCGTTTCGGCTTATGTTGTTAACCTCTACGTCCGACTTTATCTCCCACAATTCCTTTTCTATCAAGAATCTGGCATACGAGCAGCGCAAGGTTGCAGTAACTTCGCCGTAACCGTCGAAAAACCTCACATTCAGTCCGTAGCGATACTCGTCGTACTTTAAGTTTTGTCCTTCATACCTTGACAATTCCTTTGCCTTCAGTTCAACCATTATTCTTCCCGAGTCGCTATAGACAGTCTCGAATCCGTAGACGGAGAATGTCGGCATATTCGAACGCTTAGTAAGCAGGTTTACCTTGTCGATGTCGTTCTTGCAAGAAACAAATATCGTACTTGCAACGATTGCAAGCACGATACCTGTTTTTAAAAATATTTGCTTTAAGTCTGACACTACTTAATAAACCTTGCAGTGGTAGTCTCGTTAATCCAACAGCCTACAGTTACTGTTGCCCCAGCCTTCATATCGGCCCAGAATGCATCCGACTCCTTCGGGAAGTATGCAGAGTAGGTCGAGATAAGTTTGTTTGCTTCGTCTGTAACGGACGGATCTACGCTCTTGGCTTTTTGGAACTGGTCAACAACAACCCAGTAAACCCATTTGTTCTCAAAAGCATCGTTACCACAATCCTTGCCACCTGCTGCATATACTCTACCTATCAAGAGATAAGCCTTACCGTAGTTCGGGTCTGCCGACAAAGCATTGCGTGCAGCCTGACGAGCCTTGGCATAGTTGTTCATTCCAGTGAAATACAGCAGACCAAGTTCGTAGTACATATCTGCCTTTTTTGAGTTGTCTTCTTCAAGTGATATTGCTTCGTTGTAGTATTGTTCTGCCTTTGCAGATTCACCGCGCTTGAAATATGCCTGTCCGATTGCGTGTGCAGCGGCGGAACTCTTTTCGTTTTCGTACATCACGATAGCAGTATTCATATACAAGTTGGAAAGTTTGCACTCGTCGCTGTTGCCGTTTCTCAAAAGTTTTACAATCTTTTTAGCCAATTCTACATTGGTTGGGTCTGCTTCAAACTTAGGAGTGAATACATCGATTATCGACTTGCAGTCGGCAGCGCTACTATTGACAAACAATTCTTCTACTGCAGTTGCTGCATCGCCAATCTTAACCTTCTTGTCTTCCTTTGTCTCCTTTTCAATCTGCTCGGCAAGGGCATCAGCAATAGCTGAATATATGTTTACCATATCTTCCTTGCTGATTTCTTCCTTGTTGTAGCGGTTCAAAGCAATAACCATATACAATTTCAACACATTGTAGTCGGCAGAATTACCTGCAAGTTCGAACACTCTTGCACACATATTGTAAACATCCACGTATTTGTCGGGACGATACTTATTAAGCATAATTGCCTTTGAACCAAGGTAAGTTGCTTCCTGTCCATACAACTGTATTCTTTTGTCGTAAATCATAAGCAAGGTGTCGATTGCAGCTTCGCGAGCTTCACCTTCCCTTGTTGCGATTACGTTTTCCATAATCTTTGGCCCCTGGATAAAAATATTCTTGGTAGTCTTTACGTCAACTTTATCTTCGCAATTATCAAAACACCATTTCCATGTTCCGTATGCGTCTTTAAAATTTTTCTGATTGAAAAATTCAGTATAGGTTGACATGTTGACAGTAAAGTTATCCATACCACGCTCATCCTGTGCAAATGCTCCTGCCGAAAGAAGCATTCCTGCCGCCATCATTGATATTAAAATCTTCGCTTTCATAACTATATAATTTAATCTATTCTACTTTTTACAAACCAGCGGTCAACTAAACTCAAGTTGACACCAACAATAAAATAAGTTTCTTTTACCAAATTGTCATTCAAAGAACCTCTCTGTCCGACTTGGAACGTAACATTAAATACAGTTTTCCCATGTCGTGGTTTAAATCCTACTCCAAAAGTAATGCCATAATCTGGAACAGAGAGCTTGCCACCATTCATATTTATATATGAGTTGTTGAAATACAGCCCCATACGGTACGATGACGATTGCCAAATATTTTTTGGTGAGAGTCTGTTGGGAGTAAATTCGGCTCCTACAGCAGCACTTAAACTGTTGTCTAACGAATCGCATACACCAAAAAACTTGCTGTCCTTCCAGTTCTGCAAAGTAAAGTCGGCAGCTACAGACAATTTGTCTTTGTAAGTATAGCACAGCCCAAATCCGACAGTATGAGGAAGTCCTATTCTGCCCTTTGCGTCATTATCCTGATGAATGGTGTCGATGACTGTTGTAGCAGCACTTGCCAAAGTATTGTAAACCAAGGTTGTCTGCTTGGCATTTAGGTCGCGGTTGTAGCCGTAGTAGGCGCCAAGTCTCAGATTGTCCTCACCGATATGGATATTGTATTTCAGTCCGACATCGAATGTAACGTCGGAAATCTTGAATGTCTTCTGGCAGAACGAATTGATGTAGGTGCCTACGGTGTCGTTTACAAAAGCAATGGCATTGGAATGGTAAATTTTTCCAAAAAGGTATGAAACGCCAATTCCTAGACTCAAGTCATTAATAGGAATGAACGCATTAGAAAAAAAGATTTTGTTAAGACCTCCGTCTCCAGCATAAACGTAATCCTTGTCGATGCCAAGTGAATTATCTGCCGAGTAAATCGAATATCCCACATTGCTGTAAGGGGTTAAGCCGAGGGCCATTTTCCACCATCTTGTACACGCAAATCCGATGGCAATCTGCGACAATTCTGCATCGCTTTTGATTTTTGATGTTGGTGGATTTGAAATGGAATACTTGCGCAATCCTGCATCGAAGCCAAAGTTGAATATGAAAGTCAGAGTGTCTATATCTCCAATGCTTGTTGGACTTTTGTAGTTGACATCGTACATATATGGAGTGGCATATCCCACACCGCCCATCGACGAATTGCGAGCCTGTGCATTACCGTTTACGTCGCCTATTCCGTAGCGCGAATACGGAGAACCTACTTGTCCCTGTGAGAAGGAAAGTATGCTAACTGTCAGTAAACAAATCAACAAGAATATCCGTCTAACCATTATATTCCAATATTTCATTCAATCCAAAAGCCACCAAATATGGCTCTGCAAAATTATTAAAATTAATTTGGTTTTCAAAGAAAAAGCTATCGCCGCCTGTAAAAACGACAAGCAAATCGTTGAACTGGCGGCTGAATTCCTTCACGGTACCATCTATTTCGTAGAGCATACCGTTCTGAATACCAAGGGTTATAGCCTCTGTTGTGTTTGTTCCGAACAGACCTTCAAGGCTTTTATCCACCTGCAATAACGGAAGTTTTCCCGTAAAATTGTGTAGTGCGCGAAACCTTGTTTTTAGTCCAGGCGAAATATTTCCGCCAAGATATTCGCCCTTGTCGGTGACAATGTCGTAAGTTATTGCTGTGCCTGAGTCAATTACGAGCAAATTCCTGCCAGGGTAACGCGTAACTGCACCCACAACTGCCGCCACACGGTCGCTGCCAAGCGTTTCTGGTGTACCATACTTTATTATTATAGGTAGCCTTAACAGATGTGAAAATTCGAGCACAGGGAAAAACGGTTTGAATACATCGGCAATCTCGCTTTGGTTGACACTTACCGACGATACTATGCAACGGTCGATACTTTTTATAGGTACTATCTCTTTTAGTGACGGCAAAAGTTCCGCCACTTCACGGCATTTTATGCGGTGTTCTATCTTACCATTATTAAAAAGGAACATCTTTATAGATGAGTTTCCTGCATCAACAACAAGATTATACATTGATAATTAATTTTGCACAAAGGTAATGCAAATTGATTTACGAATTACGATTTTAGAATTACGATTTTACTGACAAGATGCAAATAGATAGTTTCTATGTTTCTGAGTTTCTTAGTTTGGCTTACGTCGAGCTAAAGGTTGGGCTAAAAGGCTAGCAGAAGACCAGTCTAGCAGTCTGCAAGACCGTTAGACATTAAGCCTGTCAGCTTTCGAGCCTGTAAGCCATCAAAATCACAAACGACGTAGCCATTGAACACCACAAATCACGAATCTTTCATTTAAAAACTATTTCCCGCCCCTTGAGCTCAGCACATTGTAGTCAGCGGATTTTTTTCTAATGCTAACTGTTTATATCATAGATAATAACATTGACTAAATGAAAGAACCGTGACCCTAAATCATTTTTTGATTTTTTTTGATTGTACTGAATAATATTTATTACTATCTTTGCACTCCAAAATATTTTTATTATTATAGACTAATTTTAAACATTTAAGGTAATGGCAGTATTACAGAACATTAGAGAGAAATGTGGAGTTTTAGTTATTGTTATCGTCGGCATAGCATTGTTGGCTTTCCTGCTTGGTGATTTTCTTAGCTCAGGTCGTATCGGCCACGGTGATGACTCCGTTATAGCAAAGATAAACGGCTCGAAGGTTGACTACAGCGAGTGGAGTGCCAACTATAACAACCACAGATTGTTCTACGAGGTTGCACAGCAGGGCAGAAACATTGATGCCAACACAGAAAGAAGCCTCAGGGAAAGTGCTTGGAACGACATTCTCAACACATACGTATGGAACAAGTATTACGAAGAAGTTGGCTTGGGTGTCAGCGACGAGGAACTTGAAGACCTCCTCTACGGACCCACACATGCACATAGCATAATTGTGCAAAATTTCGGATTGCAGAAAAATGCAGAAACTGGAGAATACGACACAAAGGCTCCTAAAAACTTTTTCGACAATGCCGAAGACGACCCGAACTACAAGGTCATCGCTGATTACTGGAAGAAGGCAATAGAAGAAGACCAGATTAGCTCGAAGTACGGCAATATGGTGTCAAAAGGATTTTATACTCCTACTGCACTTGCGAAGATGTACTACGAAGACCAGACCAATACTGTTGACTTCGAATATGCCTACAGGGAATACAGCTCCATCAAGGACGAGGACATCACAGTAACTGACAAGGATATGCAGGCTTACTACGACAAGCACAAGAAGAGATTCGTAGAAGACCAGGACAACAGAGACGTTGAATACGTTGTGTTTGACATAGTTCCTTCTGAAAGCGATGTGGCAGAAATCAAGAAGAACACAGAAGACCTTCGCACCGAAATGTCGGCACTCACCGACAACTACCTCTCGTTTGCACAGTTGAACAGCAGCAACAGCCGTCCAGAAGACAGACGTATGTACAAGGACGATTTCTATATGAATGAGAAAGATGCAGAAACCATCGGTTTCACTGAAGAATTCTTCAATTCGGAAGTTGGCACAATGTCGGAAGTAACAAGACAGGGCGACTTCTTTATGTTCGGCAGAATACTTGAAACAGCCAACAGACCAGATTCAGTAAATGCTTCGCATATTCTTCTTATTCCAAACGACAGCGTAACAATAGAAATGTGCAAGGCAGAAGCCGACAGCTTAGCAAACGTACTTAGAAATGCAAAGGCCGACTCGGCAGCATTCGCAGCAATGGCAACCGAATATTCGCAGGATCCGGGTTCAAAGAATAACGGAGGAAATCTTGGCGACTTCACAGAAGGTACTATGATTTCTGAATTCAACGAAGCTTGCTTTGCAAATGCAGCAGGCACAATTCAGGTTGTTGAAACACAATTTGGCATTCACATCATCAAGATTAACTCACAGACCAAGCCTGTAAGAAAAGCAAAAATAGCTATCCTTGACCAGGAAATAAAATACTCTGACAATACATACGAAGCTGCATTCCACGCATCAAACAAGTTCTTGGCAGAAAGCAAAACTGCTGAAGATTTCGACAAGAATGCTGCTGACCAAAACCTCAACGTAAGAATGGCCAACAGAATCACCGATATGAGCGACAATGTAATCCCTGGCATCGACAACGGTCGTGAAATAGTTCGCTGGGCATTCAACGAAGACAGGAAAATCGGTGACATATCAAATGTTTTTGAAAGTTCGGCTCGTGACAAGTTCCTTGTTGTAAAGCTCTCGAAGATTCGTGAAAAAGGCTTCACTCCTTTCGAGGACACCAAGGAAACAATTGAACCAGAAGTAAGGAAGCAGATGAAAGCAGAAAAGATGATGGCAGAAATGACCGGAATGACTGTAGAGGCTATTGCACAGAAGTTCGGTGCAAAGACCGACGTTCTCACCAACATCAACTTTTCAAGTTTCTCGCTCCCAGGTCTCGGACTTATCGAACCGAAGGTTAACGCAGTAGCGTTGAACAGCGAAGTTAATGCAGTATCGGCTCCTATCGATGGTAACAATGGCGTATATGTAATAAAGGTATTAAAGAAGACCGCTGCTCCCGAAAAGCAGGATTTCGAAAACGACAAGCTTGCCAAGATGCAGGAATATATGAGAAGCTACTCATACCGCATGAACAACGCTGTAAAGAAAATGACAAAGATGGACGACAGAAGAGCTAAGTTCTTCTAAAAATTAAAATGACTACAAAAAAAGAACCTTATTCAAGGTTCTTTTTTTGTTTTATTTAAACTAAACATATACCTTTGGCAGACAATTCATAACGCATGAAACGAACTCTTGCAATATTGGTCATATTGTTATCGTTACTTACAAACTGTCGACAACCAGATTTTGAATATCCACAGTCGAAAATTTGGGCACACCGAGTAAACGACACGGCTACGGCGAGAGAAAAGAGCAAGAAGTTCGATGGACTAGAAGTGGATGCAATATACTCGGAACATCAGGACAAAATATTTGTTGGTCACAATATAGAAGACACTGCAAACAATCTGCAAATTGACGAATGGTTCATGCATATTGACAATCCGTCACAAAAATGTTTTTGGATTGACATGAAAAACCTTGACAAGCGCAACGCCAAGGCAATATCCGAAAAAATATTATGCATCATGGACATCCACAACATGACGGACAATATTTTTGTAGAAAGTCCCGATATAATATCCCTAAAAATAATCAAAGATTCAGGATTACGCGTAATATTTTGGGCAGATAATCTAATCTGGAACAATTTAGACACGGCATCGTGGATAGAACATACCAAAAGGCATATAGACGAACTTAAACCAGATGCAATAAGCGAGGAATCGGGAATGTTTGAACTGCTAACCGAATGCTTCCCAGAACAGAATATTCATCTGTGGCAAACATCAATGAACCCAAACGAGGTGGATACAGCAACGTTAAAGAAACTATGTGGAAACAAATCGGTAAAGGTTGTACTGGTTGACTATGACGAACCAATAGAGTATTAAACACTACTAGTCTGAAATCTCGGAAGTCATCCTCTGCCTGTAAGTATAAATGGCATTTGCCTCAATCGACTCGTCTTCGCTGATATTTTTCTCCAGAGCCTGATTCTTTACATTTTCATACCATTCTGGATTTGCCTTTATTTCCTCTTTTATGCTGTCAATCATCTTCTGTCTATATGCAGCATAAATGCTATCGGTAGCATCGTAGTCGTCTGGCGACTTTGACGCAAAGGCATCGTCAAACGAAGTCAAGTACCTATTGCAGAAGTCGAACGGATAAAGGTGGTTAGTAGCTTCGGTGGTCACAAGTAGGACAAACTCTTGTTGCTCTATCTCCTGCCGATAGTTAACCTCATCA
>CAJOEG010000030.1:13660-14941 GCA_905233405.1 uncultured Bacteroidales bacterium
TGCGCTCGGGGTAAATCGTCCTATTGTAGAACCAGAAACCACCATCGGAGAAAATGTTCTGCGGAATAGCCACATTGTACGCCCAAACCGTCCACCAGTACGAATCCGAAATCGAAAGCACCTTTGGCTTATAGCCATCATTAAACTTCAAAATCGGATTGTCGATGCGGTTATGCTTCATCGGGAACATAAGGTTCATCGACTTGTATATGTCATCGTCCTGATTGATAAGCGAGTCGGAAACGGTAAAACCGTCAAACGAAAGGTGGGCGTGCTTCTTTCCTGTCTTGGCTTCCATGTAACCGGCAAGCGAATCCATTGCCAGCGATGCTGCATAAATTGTCCAGTGGGCACCAAGATTGCAATAAATTGCCTTGGTAGCCGTGTCCTTCATATTGAAGAAATAGCGGTTGAAGTCGATGTAGTTAACGCCAATGCTATCGAAATCGTTGACATATTCCTTGTAGTTGTTGGTCGGATTTGCCCTATCAAGGTAATAGTCGGGAATAAGTTCGGGATAAAACGAAGCCTTTCCAGGAGCAAAAACCGTCAGCAAAGTAACATTCCTTGCAGCAAGCATATCCTGAACCAACTTTAAGCGCGACGAGACATCATCCACCTTTTCCTTGCCGACAAAAGTCTGCCCCGTATAGCTTAATATGTACGATTCCTCGAAAAGCACACCATCCTTGCCCGTAACAAAACCTTTTGTCGCATCCTTACGGAACACAGAATGCAAAAACTGGTTGTTGAGCCTTATCAACGTCTTTCTGAAACCAGTCTGCTCGGTGCAGTATGCTGTTATCGAATCCTGTACAGTTTCATTCATTATTGCCTTCATCGTAACATTGGGCTTGGGCATCTCAACAAATGCGCCATCGAGCTGGCGTTCGGGAAAAATGTTGAAATACGACTGCACCATTGGCAAAAAGAGCAGTGCCAGCAGGAACAAAAACCATATCTTCTTGAAAATTTCCATCAGAACCTAAAATAAATAAACGGATTGAAACTTCCTTTTGCAATGAAAGAAAGCGAAAGTACCAGAAGAATAATCATCACCAAACCAACAACCACATACTGCCATACTTTGTACGATTCGCGACCGAAGAAAAATCTGACCATTGCATCGCCAAACTTTGTAATCCCCACAAATGAGAAGAAGGCAGCAACTGCAAGCATCACAGCAACGTGCATATTGAAGAACTCAAGTGGTTGGTTACCATTCAGGAAAAACATCGTCTTGATGTAACTGAACGCATATCCTATCGAATCGGCACGGAA
>CAJOEG010000031.1 GCA_905233405.1 uncultured Bacteroidales bacterium
GCAAAGGCTAAGGAAACTCTTGGCTCTGTTCCCGAACGCATCGAGGTTTACCTGAGCGACAATGTGCTGAAAAATGCAATGGGCGTTGGTATCCCTGGTACTGGAATGATTGGTTTGCCTATTTCTATTGCGTTGGGTGCCTTGGTAGGTAAGTCGGAATATGGACTCGAGGTGCTGAAGGATGTGAACGCCGACAGCATTGCCAAAGGCAAGCAGATGATTGACGAAAAGCGTATCAGCATAAAGCGCAAGACTGGAATCACCGAAAAACTCTACATCGAGGCAATTTGCTTTGCTGGAAACGATTCGGCAAAAGCCATAATCGCCTGCGGACATACAAATTTTATTCACATTTCACGCAAAGATGAGGTAATTTTCGAAAAAAAGGTTGATTCTTCGGAATGCAAGAACTCGGAATGTTGCCACCTAAGTATGCGCAAGGTTTTCGATTTTGCCACTACTGCTCCTATCGATGAGATTTCTTTTATTCTCGAAGCAGGTAAGATGAACATGTCCATTGCCGAGGAATCATTCAACAATAATTTTGGTCATACTTTGGGCAAGATGTTGCACGGACATCAGCACGATTCACTTTTCGGGAATGGCATTTTCAAGGATATTGTCTCATATACTTCTGCTGCCTGCGACGCCCGCATGGCTGGCTGTCCGAGTCCGGTAATGAGCAACTCAGGCAGTGGAAACCAAGGCATTGCGACTACAGTTCCAGTGTGCATTTATGCTCGTGATACCAAGCAACCAGAAGAAAAGCTGATAAGAGCATTGATTTTAAGCAACTTGACATCAATCTATATCAAGCAGAGCCTTGGTCGCTTGTCGGCTTTGTGCGGCTGCGTGGTTGCATCTACTGGTTCGAGCTGTGGCATAACCTACCTTATGGGTGGAACCTACGAGCAGATTTGCTATTCAGTGAAGAATATGATTGCAAACATTACCGGTATGATTTGCGACGGTGCTAAGCCTAGCTGTTCACTCAAAATTGCCACTGGAATTTCATCTGCTGCATTTTCGTCGATGCTTGCTATGGAAAACCATTGTGTTTCGTGCGTTGAGGGAATTATTGATGAGGATGTTGACGATTGCATCCGCAATCTTACTCTCATTGGTACTTCAGGCATGAACGAAACCGACCATTATGTATTGGACATAATGACTTCGAAGAAGTAGAAAGTTATATCCTATTTTTCGAATCAATGATTATTGTCACTGGTCCGTCGTTGAGGAGTTCTATCTTCATGTCGGCTCCAAAAATGCCAGTGGCAGATTTTTTACCAGTTAGTGAGTTTACAGTTTCGATAAATTTGTTGTATAGTGGCTCTGAAATTTCTGGTTTTGCCGCATCTACATACGATGGACTGTTGCCCTTTTTAGTGCGTGCATGGAGTGTAAATTGACTTATTATCATAATTTCTCCGTCAATTTCGATGCATGATTTGTTCATAACACCGTCCTCGTCGTTGAAAATGCGGAGATTTACCATTTTGTTTGCTAGCCATTCAATATCTTCTGTTGTGTCGTCGTTTGTTATGCCTACGAATACGAGTATCCCCTGCCCTATTTTGGAAATTTCTTTACCATCTACGGTGCATTTTGAATGTTTCACTCGTTGAATTAGAATTTTCATATATTTTGAAGTTTAATATTTTGATTTATAGTTAGTTATTTGATGTTTCATGTGGAACAATGTTTCAAAAACCTCGCTGGCTGAGCGGAGTTGAAGCCAAGTTATAAATATAACATCTAAATCTTTTATTATAAATATATTACATATTGTTTCACATGAAACATTTAGTTATTTTACAAACAAATCAGTTATCTTGAATTTATCCACATCAAACAAGCCCTTGTCTCCTAACTTGAGACTTGGAATTACCAGAAGCGACATAAACGAAAGTGTCATGAATGGAGATGCAAGCCTGCAGCCATTACTCTTTACGATGTGATTCATTCGGCTATACATATCGCTGATTCGTTCACAGCTTTGTTGCGTCATCAGTCCAGCAAACTCAAGCGGCAAGGTGTAGTAGTCCATACCTTTTACATAACACATTCCACCTTTGTTGTCGATGATTTCATTAATTGCTTTTACGATGTCTTCATCAGTAGTACCAACGGCAATTATATTGTGGCTGTCGTGTGCCACCGATGTTGCGATTGCTCCAGCGGTAAGGCCAAATCCATTAATGAATCCTATCTGTGGTTTTGCGTCTTTCGAGTAACGGTTCATCACAGCAATTTTAAGTATGTCGTTCTTAGTGTCGGAAACAACATTGCCATCCTCTACCCTAGCCTTCTCGATAATACAATTTGTGAGTAATTCGTTTTCGATAATTTCAATAACCTTTATCTTTTGCGACTTTGGTTCTATTCTTACATCGACTTCCGAAATTCTTTGTGCATTGAAATTGTTGATGGGCTGGATATTTTTTGTGCTAAACAAAATTCGGCCATTCGAGTAAACAGTGTTACCATTAATTATTGTCTCTTGAATATTGAATGATTTTAGGTCATCAACAATAATCATGTCGGCATAATCTTTTTCGCGAAGAAGTCCGATAGGAAGATTATAATGTTTAACCGGATTGACACATGCTGCAGTAAGTAGGTCAAAAATGTCAATTTTGTACTTTATGCCCATTTTCAATATTTTGTTAATGTGTCCAAATTTTAAAAGGTCGTCGGGGTGTGAATCATCCGTAGAAATCATTACTGATTTATTGAATTTAGAAATTAGGGGGTATAAAGCATCAAAATTCTTTGCTGCCGAACCTTCGCGGATAAGAATTTTCATGCCAAGGTTTATTTTTTCGATTGCTTCGTCAATGTCTCTACATTCATGGTCGGTGCTTATTCCAGCGTTGATATATTTTTTCAAGTTGTCGCCACTGACTTGCGGAGAGTGACCATCGATAACGGCACCGTGTTTCTTTGCAACTTCGAGCTTTGCCAGAACCTCTGGGTCATCGAATATAACGCCAGGATAATTCATCATTTCACCAAGTACTTTCAAACTATATTTTGTAAAAATCTTGTCAATATTTTCAGCATCTAATGTAGCTCCAGAGGTCTCGAATGTGGTTGCTGGAACACAAGACGGAACACAGTAGAATGTTTTCAAAGGTGTTGATTCTGAGTTTTTTATCATAAAATCAATACCTTTTTCTCCAAGCACATTCGCAATTTCGTGTGGGTCGGTCACAACTCCAATAGTACCATTCTTGACTGCAACCTTAGCAAATTCACTTGGTATCATCATTGTGCTTTCAATATGAATGTGCGAATCAATCAGACCTGGCAAAATATATACTTCGCTCGTAGTATCCTTTTGAGAGATTTTTACAATCCTATCATTCTCGATTGTGATTTCACCCTTGAATATTTTTCTGTTGAGAACATCAACAATGTTACCTTCTATTTTTCTCATTATCTTATTGTTATAATTGTTTCACATGAAACATTTGTTGTTTATTTTATATTAGAGTCTTCCATTCGACAAGCTTGAATAGTGTCAATTTACCTTCCCATTAACACCAATAGCACACTAATGTCGGATGGAGAAACACCGCTTATTCGTGATGCTTGACCAATGGTGTGAGGATTAATTTTCATCAGTTTCTGTCGAGCTTCGGTAGAGAGAGAATTCACTTCTGCATAGTTAATTTTTCCTTCGATTACGATATTTTCAAGTCGTTTCAATTTATCAGCAATGAGTTTCTCTCGCTCAATGTAGCCGGAGTATTTCAGCAGTATTTCGGCAGCATCAACTATCTCGTCCTTCTTGTCGCCAAAGCCTGAAACAAGTGTGTCAAGTTCATTGTCGAAACGGCATAAATCCTTGATTTTCACTTGTGGACGAGTGATAATATTGTTCATCTTTATGCTTTGTTTTAGCTCCGAACTTCCTAATTCAGAGAGCATTTCGTTGATAGTTTCTGGTTTACAACTTTTATTGTTGCAGAAATCAATGAGCTGGTCGCGCTTTGCAATCTTTTCTTCAAAAACTCGTAAGCGTTCATCTGTTGCTAGACCAATATTATGCGAAAGTTCTGTGAGCCTAACATCGCAGTTATCCTGACGGAGAAGTATGCGGAATTCGGCTCGCGAAGTGAACATTCTGTAAGGTTCGTCAACACCCTTAGTGATAAGATCATCTATAAGAACACCTATGTAGGCCTGGTCGCGGTTGAGTGTGAATTCTGGTTTATCATTGATTTTCAAATGAGCGTTTATGCCTGCGATAATCCCCTGCCCTGCTGCTTCTTCGTAACCGGTTGTGCCGTTGATTTGTCCTGCAAAATACAGATTTTCAATGAGTTTAGTCTCCAATGTGGCTTTCAGTTGGGTAGGGTGGAAGAAGTCGTATTCGATAGCATAGCCGGGACGGAAAATCTTTGCATTTTCAAGGCCTTTGATTTTGCGCAAAGCTTGGTACTGCACATCTATCGGTAAAGACGACGAGAAGCCATTGAGGTAAAATTCCACTGAGGTCTCCCCTTCTGGTTCGAGGAAAAGCTGGTGCTTGTCCTTATCTGGAAAAGTGACAAGTTTTGTCTCGATGCTCGGGCAGTAGCGTGGACCTATGCTCTTTATAGTTCCGTCGTACAGTGGCGAATCCTTAAGTCCTTGACGCAGAGTATCATGAACTTCTTCGCTGGTGTATGTAATATAGCAACTGCGTTGTTTCAGGAAATGCTGGTTGTAGTTGTGCATGTACGAGAACGGAATTATGGTTTCGTCACCGCTTTGTTCTTGAAGCTCAGAAAAATCGATGGTGCGGCCGTCGATTCTTACTGGGGTTCCTGTCTTCATGCGGTCGTAGGTAAAACCAAGTTCTGCGAGGTTCTGTGTAAGTCCAACAGCTGCTGGTTCCGATATTCTTCCGCCTTCGAAATGGCTATGTCCTATGTGCATCAGACCATTAAGGAAAGTACCAGTAGTAAGGATTACAGCTTTGGCATAAACCTTTATTCCGAGGTAGGTTTCTATTCCGCAGACTCGATTATTTTCTACAATTACCTTATTTACAGTATCTTGTAGAAATGAAACATTCTTTATCGCTTCTAGCTGACTTCGCCATTCTCCGCTGAAGACCATTCGGTCGCACTGGGCGCGTGGGCTCCACATTGCTGGACCTTTCGACATGTTGAGCATTCGGAACTGTATCATAGCCTTGTCGGTAACGATTCCCGAAAGTCCGCCAAGTGCATCTATCTCCTTGACAATCTGACCTTTGGCAACTCCACCCATAGCAGGGTTGCACGACATCTGTGCGATTTTGTTCATGTCGATTGTTACGAGCAGCACTTTGCTTCCCATATTTGCCGCTGCTGCTGCAGCTTCGCAGCCTGCATGTCCAGCACCAACTACTATAACATCGTAATTTTCAGTCATTTATTTATCTATTTATATCTGTTTATGCAACGGGCGCTGCCCGATGTTGGATGCTTTTGCCCTTTCAGGGCGTGAAAACTGAGGGTGTCCAATGATGTTGGCTTTTGTCCTTTCTGGACGGATATTAGTAATTGGCGGCCAGAAGGGCCAATGAGCATGCAGCTTGAGGCAACGCCTCTGGCTGATGTGCGTGAATATCCGCGCCCTGAAGGGGCAAAAGCGGTAGTTTCAGTCGGTAAATACATATTTTTCATCATATTCAACATTGTAGAGTTTAAGGAATTGTATGTATTCGGTCTGAAAAGTCTTTTTTGCGTGATGTTGCTTTTGGTTCTGCACATATCGAATTGTTTTGTCAACTACGGATTGACTTATAGAGAATACTCCATATCCTCCTTGCCATGCAAAATTCTTATATTTAGGCGAGAGCGTTTTTATCCATCTGCTACTGTTACGTTTCATTTCTTCGACTAGGTGTGCGACGTTCTCATTTCGTGATAGCAAGCAGACTGCGTGTATATGGTTAGCAACACCGCCAACTTGAAGTGTCTGACAGCCAGTTGTATTGATTAGTTCTCCTATGTAGCTGTGGACGCGCTCCCAATGTTCTTCATCGATTGTTGGGCTAGTACATTTCACATGGAAGACAATGTGTAGGTATATTTTAGAAAGTGATTGTGCCATAATTTATATGCTTAAAAATGAATTGTTAGATGATGCGTGATTCTGCTTTTGCCCCTTCAGGGCGAGGCAACGTGCGGTGCCCGATTGTGATAGTTTTTGCCCCTTCGGGGTGATGCCAGAGGTTAAACGCTTTTGCCCTTTCAGGGCGGGTGCAGGTGTATTGTGTGAACAATGGGCGTTGCCCAATGTTGGGTGCGGTTTTGCCCCTGCGGGGCGGGACAACGGACGGTGTTCGATGATGATGGCTTCTGCCCCTGCGGGGCGGATGTATGCCACAAGTTTTGGCAAAAAATAATTCTCTATGCCTATTATAAATTGCTCCCCAACTTGAGGAGTAAACTTAGTTTGTTGATTATTAATGTAATGTAATGTGTTTGAATGGTTATCACGATTCGCCTTTATCTGGCTTCTTCTATATCGCGAACTTAAATCTTTCAGCCACTGAGAATAGTCTTTGTCTAATATGCTGATTGGCTTTACCATAATGTTGTAAACATCTTAGTTTCTTATTGCTTTTATTATCAGTTATTTAGTATCTTTTACAATTTATCTCATTCAAATCGTCAAATGTAGTGAATAATGTTGGGATGTTGATAATTAAGTTTTTAACGCGGAAGTGTTAATTGGGTCTAACGGTCTCACAGGCTTGCAGGCAGACAGTCTGTTCGACTTTTAGCCTTTTCCACCCAAAATTTTTCTAAAAAAGAAATCATCATATAGATTTTTTTGTACTTTTGTCTCGTTATACATTGCTTTTCGTTGTGAATGGCTGTATGACAGACATATAGAAAGACGTTGACTAACGTTTTATCTGCGGTACGTTCGAATCTGGTAAATTCAAAATTCTTCCGCACGGTAAGGCAGTGTTCAATGTCCATAGGTGTATATAATCTTTTGAATATACAACGTGGGCTTCGGCATTGCTTATCCTCGGAAGATGGGCAATACCAGAGCCTGAACGTGCGGGATGAGCGATGAGTCTTGATTCCCACGTTTTTTTGTATGTGCTGATGTAATTTTTTGTTCCGAATAGGGAATCATCGGGTAAATGTAATAGTCAATATCGTGACAATGAGTGATATAAGACATTTTTGAAATTTAACTAAAAATTATCAAACCTACGACAAGTTTTGGCGTATGTGGTTTATAGATTTGTCGAAAAAATAAGTGCTATGGAAGTACATTATAGAGGAAAATTTATCACGGGGAGAATCACAGAATTGTCGCGAAATGAGATATTTGTGTATGGCACCGATATGCACGGGAATCGTGTAGGGCGTGCTGAAAAGTTGGCTTGCGAAAAATTTTGGGCAGTGAAAAAAATTAAATCGGGGTTGAATGGACGTTGCTATGCCATTCCTGTCAACATCAGCAAACCGCAGGAAATGAAACCATACATTGATGAGTTTATCGAATTTGTGAAAAATAGTCCTAACAATCGATTCCTGATTACGCGTATAGGCTGTGGAAACGGCAATCCCGACTATAGGGACCAAACAATTGCTCCGATGTTCGACGAACTTTTTCCGTTGCCCAATGTGGTTTTCTCCATCGAGTGGGGCGTAATGCTTATAGATAATCATCCTAGTTCTAAGATTGCAACACCCGTTCCCCCAGAAGTGGTTGACGAAAAGGTTCTTAAAGACTTATGCCTGCAGTACCGTTATCAGATTGGAGCAAATTTTCTCAATTCGCTTCCCGAAATCCGCGTTAGGTATGTCATCGACGACAACAAGTTCGGATACACAACATTCGGCAATTTTTTCTTTTTTAGCGACTATGTGTTTCCATATACCGATTATAATACCATAGGAACTGCCGAGCCAGAAGACACGGGGATTCCCGTTCCGACTATTACTTACAAAACCAAGAAGCCGGCAGGTTGCTTGCGGTACAATGTTCCAGAGAAATTCACTTTATTGTCAAGAAAGACGGGTCGGATGGTTGACTTTACTAGGGATGGCTTCAGAGAAATGCTTGCCAAGTATGACGATGCTAAATTGTTGCATGTGCTTAATACTCATGATTATGCCGAATATGCCCGTCAACTTGCATACGAGGAGGCAATGCACCGTGGCATTCCCGAGGATGACATTGATGTTTCGGGAACTTTGCAGAAACAATGGGACAAGGTGGAATGGGAAGCCAGGGAGAGAAACAGTGCAGAAGGTGTTGTTCTGGATTATTTCAACGACGAATGTTGGAATCGTCCAACTCCGCGCAGGGTGATTTTTGCGGGTGTGCAGACACCTTTACGCGATGTAAATGGCGAATGGATATATACTGGTGATGTGGTGAAACAGCATACTGAGAAAGGCGATTTAATATATCCGGTAGGAGCGCATGTTGATTTTGGCATATATGCGTTTGTTATTGACAAGTATTGCATCAAGATAAAGCCTGACGACAAGGTGGAGCGTATTGGAACTGTATTCTACGGACTTGACTGGGAGGAATATCCGACTACTCTTATTGAACGGAACGAGGAATTTCTTGCAGATGCATACGGAACAGAAGAACAACAATCCGATTATAAGATGGCAATTACAAAGATTCGTTATACTCCTAACTTTATCAAGAAGAGGCTGGAATACTTTGTTTTGGAAGGATTGGAAATTGAATATGATTGGAGAAAATAGATTAAATTTGCAAAATATGAATACTCAAAAACAGAACAAGCCATATTCGAATTTGTCAATTGATGAATTGAAAGTCTTGGCGGAACAAGGTTTTTCTTATGCCCAGAATAATCTTGCTAATGTTTATTATCATGGTAAAGATGTGAAAATAGACTACAAAAAAGCCGTTGAATGGTACACAAAAGCGGCAGAACAAGGGAATGATGTTGCTCAGTATAATCTTGGTGCTTGCTTTTACAGAGGTAATGGGGTAAAAAAAGATTATCATAAAGCAATGGAATGGTATTTAAAGTCTGCCGAACAAGACAATCCTATGGCACAAAACGCTATTGGATTCTGTTATTCAGAAGGTAATGAAGTAAAGCAGGATTATTCAAAGGCAATAGAATGGTATTCAAAGGCGGCAAAACAAGATTTTGCAGAGGCACAATTCAATTTAGGCAAATGTTATGAATATGGATGTGGTGTTGATATTGACTACAAAAAAGCCGTTGAATGGTACACAAAAGCAGCAGAACAAGGCGATTCAGATGCACAAGAATGTATTAATAAATTAAATATTTGAAAGATGGCAAAAGAATTTCTTTATTGTTACAAAATGAGGCATGACACTGGATTTGCGCCCAATACCTATCACGGAGTATTGACTTTGGCAACTTGTAAACCAACAATTCGTAGATGTGCGGAAATTGGTTATTGGATTTCTGGTTGGACATCAAATGTAGTATATGGTAAAAACAATATCAAAAAAGTATTTACTGATGATACACAGAAACTAATCTATTTGGCAAAAGTTACTGACAAAATTAAAATTGAAGATTATTGGAAAAAGTACGATTATAAGCGTCCCAAAAAAATCTTAATAGGAAAAGAAAATACAACGAATAGATGTGGAGGTAAAAATTGTACAAGTTCTCTTTATAATATGGGGGATAATATTTATGAACCTATAAAAGGTAAAAAGGATGAATTTAAACAACTTCCAAATGGAGGCGGTCATGGTCCGGATAATGAAAAGCGTGACTTGAGTGGAAAATATGTTTTAATCTGTGAAGAATTTTATTATTTTGGGGTAGAGCATGCTGTTGAAATTAAAGTTAATGATAATTTCGTTGTCCCACGATGCAAAAAGATTCCTTTATATGACCCAAAAGCACAAAGTATAATCGAACAAGTCAAGAAAAAATACGAACAAGAAATAAAATCAAAACAATTATGAAAATCATATTAAGCAGAAAGGGGTTTGATTCTGAAAATGGGAATCAACCAAACCCAATTTTACCCGACGGCACATTGCTGTCGTTGCCAATTCCAGATAAAGATGGAAATAATACATTTTCTTCTCTTAATTGGAATGGGATGAGTTATTATGATATTATCCATTCGCTTAGACCGAGGACAGAAATTAAGGAAGACAAAATGTGTCATTTAGACCCCGATTTAAGAAAAGATGTTAAAGACCGTTTGACTGGTTGGAAACCTGCGTTCGGGCAGTCTGGGGCAGCATTGTCTCATCTGCGAAATATGGGTGTTGGAGAAGGTGATTTGTTTCTATTTTTCGGTTGGTTTAGAGAAACGGAGATGAATCAAGGGAAACTGATTTATAAGCGAAATGCCAAAGACTTGCATGTAATTTATGCTTATATGCAGATTGGTGAAATTATTGACCCCAAGTCTGATGTTCCAGAATGGCTGAAAGAGCATCCGCACATTGGAGACAAGAAGGATAGGAATGAAGAAATAAACGAGATTTTTTTACCCACCGACAAACTTTCATTTATGCCAAATGTTAATGGTTGTGGGCTTCTAAACTATCGAAAAGATAGAGTTCTTACAAAAGATGGCATGTCAAGAGGAAAATGGGATTTGCCAGAATTTTTCAAAGATGTGGCAATCAGTTATCATCCACACCCATGGAAAGACGGTTATTTCAAATCAGCAGACAAAGGTCAGGAGTTCGTTTTGGATGCTACACCAGAAATTATTGACTGGGCAAAACAAATAATCAAATAAGTAAAATTAATATGCCAATATACACTTACAAAATCACCTGTCCCTATTGCTCCCACAAATTTGAATGGCACGATGGTAAAGTTGGCGACAAGATTTATCTGCACTGCGATATATGTGGCAAGGAGTTGCTGTATCCCGATGATGAAGAATCGCTTTTTCCCGAATATCCATCGTGCGAATGTGGCGGTTGGTTCGATAAAGCAGAGTACTGGGTTCCGTTTGTCTGTCCGAAATGCAAGGAGGAAATAGAACCGCGTATGGTTCGGAATACAACTGAGGTGGTGAAAGAGGAAAAGTGAAAAAAATCGGCGCCAACCTCTCAAAAAATGAATCATCGCTATGTATTTTTGAGAAAATATCAGGCGCTAAGTGCCTTAAAAATGCTTTGTCAACAAGATTAAAAACTGCACAACATTTGTTAAGTGGCTAATCTACAAGGATTTCAAATTGCAATAAGAGTATTTTGTCTAAATTTCACAGCAACTTTATTGCGCCAAAAAAGTTGCGCCAACAAAATTGCTCTGCAAAGGTAATAGTAATTTTGATTCGATGATTAAAAATTTGATTATTTGAAAATTTGAAGATTTGAAGATTTGAAATAATCGTAATGTACCTTTTCAATTCTTGCTATTTATCAATGAGATAATACATTGCATATATTCCTCGACCTTTGGCATTAGTGGTTTTATGTCCGACTCCTTGATTTCTTTCCACTCGTCGTAATCTCCTGCTTGTCTTAGTTCAAACAACCGAGTATAAAAACTTCCCATTTCATCTGAAATTATGTTGGTACTGACGAAATGAAGTCCAAGCATACGAATTACCCCGCTATGTGTATTTGCCAGAATACCATTCTTTACCAACAAAGCACTTGTTACATAATAGCAAGCATAATACATACGGTTTGCCGCGGCATACCAGTATCCACCCTCAACAATGCCAACAATTTCGTTCCAAGTTTCCCTGGCTCTTTCGAGTTTGTATTTTACAAGATTGTCGCGTTCCTCAGTTGTCAGCATAATACAATTCCCTCCCGTTGTATGTTCTTGTAAAAAGGAGTTCCCTTTCTTGTCTGCCATTCTGCCGAAGTGTATAGTTTAGAACTGAAATATTCACCAAATTTCCAACCCAACGCAACAAACGGATAAGCGTATGTGTCGAAATCCTCGTATTGAATTTCTTTTTTGTCAAGAATAATAAGTAAATCCCAGTCGGAATCGGCATTGGCGTCGCCTCTTGCTTGCGAACCAAAAAGAATCAACCTAGCATTAGGCGGCAAAACATTCCTACCCAAATCTTGAATCTTTTCAATAATATTCAACTTGTCTGCGCTCATAAACTTTTGGCATACTAAATGCGAAAATACATATTTTTACCAATATGACAAAATCATAACAATTTTTGACTGAAAATAAATCTTTTCAATCTTACTGCCTTATTACAGAAATTGCATACTGAGATAGTGGAAAATAAGGATGAATGAAAAAATAATAGTTGACGATAAGTACTCTTTTGAATTAACTTGTACCCCAAAAACTCGTGCAGAAAAGTGTCAACATTCAGCGAAAAGTCGTGCAGAAAAATGTATGATTTTGTTTGAAAGTCGTGCAGAAAAGTGTATCTTTGCGGCGAAAAGTCGTGCAGAAAAGTGTCAATGGTAGGTGTTAACTGATTGTATAATAAAAATTATCAAATTTTTCTTTCTGCAGAACGTAGAAAAATGACTTTTCGCTGGGCATAATTTAAAATCCACTAGGGCAAGTTCTCTAAATTAATCTAACTTTGTGCCATCAAAATTGAAAGACATGAAGAATAACAGTGATTTTTATGAGGGGACTGAATTCGATAGTTCGAGAACTATATGCTACGAGGCATATATGATGCCTGAATCACAATGGATTGAAGAAAATTCTGTCTGTCACGAGTACGACGATGGAAATGGTATCGTAGTACTGAACGATGGCGTTACGGAAATCGGTGAATGTGCTTTTTCGGATTGTTTTGAATTGAAGAAAATAAACATCCCATCTTCGATTACGACTATCGGTCCAGGTGCATTTCACGATTCTTTATTGTCCGCTGTGGTCATTCCCGATTCGGTAACCGAAATCTGCGACGGGGCATTCTGCCGCTGTATGGATTTGCAGGAGCTGGTTATTCCTGCATCGGTAACTAAAATCGGCGAAGAGGTATTTGCCGGTTGCGAAGCCTTGTCATCGATTGTTGTCGATAAGTCCAATCCCATATACGATTCACGAGACAACTGCAATGCCATAATCGAAACCGCCACCAACAAGTTGATATACGGCTGCAAGAAGTCGTTTATTCCAAATACCGTATCAGCCATCGCCGAAAACGCTTTTTATGACTGCTGCGATTTGACATCTGTAGCTTTTCCCGATTCGTTGAGAAGGATAGAGGAGGGGGCTTTTTATGGTTGCACTGGTTTGACTACAATATTGATTCCCAGCTCAGTAACGAAAATTGCCGACGGTGCGTTTTATGCTTGTAGTTGTTTGGATTCGATAAAGGTTGACGAAAACAATGTCGTTTACGATTCGCGCGACAACTGCAACGCAATAATTGAAACTAGAACTGGCAGGCTGATAACAGGTTGCGTCAATACCGAAATACCAGATTCGGTGACAAAAATTGAAGCAGGAGCCTTTAGCGAATGTGATAGACTTACATCCATAGTAATACCCGAAAATGTGGAAAGTATTGGCGCTTATGCATTTAATGCTTGCACAGGTCTTACTTCCGTAAATATTCCTACAACTTTGACCGAAATAGCAGATGGTACATTCTGTAATTGTGAAAGCCTTGTGTCAATAACAATTCCCGATACGGTAACAAGAATCGGAATATCAGCGTTTTACAGTTGCAAAAGTCTTACATCGCTTGCAATTTCTGATTCCTTGACAGATATTGATCCAAATGCGTTTGCAAACTGCTGCAGACTAAAGTCAATAGTTGTTGACGATAACAATCCATGTTATGATTCACGGGAAAATTGCAATGCCTTGATTGAAACCGAAAACGACAGACTTATTATAGGTTGTTGCAATACGATTATTCCCGAATCCATTGTCGAAATTGGCGATGCCGCTTTCATGGGATGCATGGAGTTGAAATCGGTGCAGATTTCCAATTCTGTAAAGCGGATTGGAGAAAATTCATTTTTCTATTGCTCAGGCCTTTCGTCGCTTGTCATCCCCGATTCGGTAACCGAAATCGGTGCCAATGCTTTCAACAACTGCACAGGCCTTACCTCTGTCAAAATTTCCAATTCGGTTAAAGAAATTCCAGAGGCTATTTTCTGGAAGTGCACCAGTCTTACATCCATTGAAATTCCCACTTCGGTGACAAAAATCTGCGATAATGCCTTCTGGGGTTGCTCCAATCTGAAAAGAGTGGTTATTCCATATTCGGTAGATGAAATGGGAGTGGATGTTTTTGCCGAATGCGATTCTCTTGCCGAAATTGTTGTGCCTAGGGGAATGAGGTATAAGTTCGATGAACTTCTGGACGAATATTTGTGGAGCAAGATAGTGGAAAATTGAAAGGATGATTAGGATAAAGACTAAAATTTCTTCAATTGTTCCATGATAAGATTTTTGATTAATCTTTTTACCTTTGCAACAACAAAATTTTTACACTTTGAAAAAGATATTTATACTTGCAACTACTTTTTTGCTTGCTACGGCATCATGTTTCGCGCAGGTAAAACCCGTGAAAATAGCCAAGAACGCAAACCTATTCCATTACGAAGTATATGACTACGGTGCGTCAATTGACTCATCGGTTATGCAGATTGTTCTCCAAAAGTCTGCATATCTTATTGTTTCGGAAGAGAAGGAAGGCGATATAATTCCAGGCTATGCCCACGAATCAACATTTGTAAACCTTGAGGCTGACAGTACTTATGCACGGGCAACTTTTGCTACTGGCGAATGCTACGAAGTGGCTACAAAGTTCAGTCGCTCCGACATTGACTATGATACCACAAAAGTCAATGGATTAACTTGTTACACGTGTAACATCAATAGTAACAAGCTGGAATTCTTCGTGCAGGAATATCCATACGACTTGAATCCAGTGCCATATTACGGACGATTCAAGGGTGTGGTTGTGGCGTTCCGTCGCAACGGGCAGACATATTTGCAACTTAAAGCAACTTTTTACGATAAGAATTTTGACAAAATAATGTCAAATAATACTAAATATCAACGTGTTACTTCGCGCCAACTATCGCAACTGAAAAAGGATAAGCTGATTATTACAACACGCATTTTTGACGATGTGCAACTCAGCTGGGGCAATAAAAACGACCATATCGATGGCGATTACCGAGCAAATACTCCATTCGACAGCGTATTGCATTATGCTGGCGGAACGCTTGCGCTGAAGCGCATCCGTCTGCCCGAACTGCCAAGTCACTATCAGACTTTCATCGAGTTGCACCAGTATAGCAACGGTGATGCCTACGACCGCACAGGCTCCGTGTTTGTAATCCCAGGTGCAAGTCAGCAACTTTGTCCCAACTTCTTTGATGGCATCAACAACCATCCCGATTCGTTGCCTATATTCGTCGGCAAGGACGGACAGACATATCAGGGAATAATGCCCGGAATAAGCAGTTTGGAACAATATAAAGTTTCGTCGATGGTTTACACTCCGCCAATTGAACTGATGCGTTTCTTCACCCCTTTCGGGGTGGGGCATTTCAACGACCGCGTACAGATTGATGGTCTTGAGTGGGCCGATGAAACCTATTACAAGCAAGATGTTACCGACCTTGCTTCGTTGCTTCGCGGCGAAGTGTGGATTGGTGTTTGGATTGGCAACTACGATGGTGGCGGTCACAAGGTTACGCTCGATTTGAAGTCGTACCCCGAGAGCGAACTCTGGGAAGATGAGACGGATGGCAGCAGATGCATACCGCTGTTCAACACCTGCAATGTACTTGAGATGGCAGGACAGAATTACGGTAAACTCTTTGCTACCGACAGCCTTACTGTTGATGTTTACATTCCAGAAGCAAAAAGTGTACGTCTGCGCTACATAAGCACCGGACATGGCGGATGGGAGGGAGGCGACGAGTTCAATCCCAAGCCCAATACAATTCTAATCGATGGAAAACCAGCTTATTCGCATACACCATGGCGCGAAGACTGCGGTTGTTACCGTAGGTTTAATCCGGTAAGCGGCAATTTCTGGAATGGAATGTCGAGCAGCGACTATTCGCGTAGCGGCTGGTGTCCGGGTACGGCAACACAGCCAGTCTATTTTGACCTTAGCAATTTGCCAGCAGGCAAGCATACCATTACAGTTGCTATTCCGATGGGTGAACCGCAGGCAGGAAGTTTCAGCCATTGGGCAGTAAGCGGAGTGTTGATAGTGGAGTAGGGGGGAAGATGAATTTTTTCTTCCTACAATCCATTAGTTAATTATTTTGTACCTTTACGGCAAATTTTTACACCGATGATTGACGTACAGAACATAACCAAGTCTTATGGTAGCCTGCAGGTGTTGAAAGGCATTGACTTACACATAGAAAAGTCGGAGATTGTGTCGATACTTGGAGCCAGTGGGGCGGGCAAAACCACTCTGCTTCAGATTGTTGGCACACTGCTGAAACCAGATTCGGGCAAGGTCATAATTGACGGCATCGACACCTTTTCGCTCGGAGAAAAAAAGCTTTCCGAATTCCGCAACTCACACATTGGATTCGTATTCCAGTTCCATCAGCTCCTGCCTGAATTTACCGCTCTGGAAAATGTCTGCATACCAGCTTTCATCGGAGGAAAAAGCAAGAAGGAAACACGCGCACGTGCTCTGGAACTGCTTGAGGCTCTGAATGTCCAAGAACGTAGCGAACACAAGCCGTCGGAGTTGTCGGGTGGCGAAAAGCAACGTGTGGCAATTGCCCGCGCCTTGATAAACAACCCCTCTGTGGTGCTTGCTGACGAACCATCTGGAAACCTTGACTCGCACAATGCCCGCGACCTATACAAAATTATTTTCGACCTGCGCGAAAACTTCAAGCAGACTTTCGTAATAGTAACCCACAACGAGGAACATGCACGCCTTACCGACCGTATGTTCACTATTTCCGACGGAGAGATACACTGATGAGATTCTTCTACGACAATACCATTTCGGGCGAATTCCACACTCTGAACGAGGAAGAGTCGAATCACTGCGCACGCGTGCTACGACTGAAGGCTGGCGACGAAATCTTCATTGCTGACGGACAGGGAAATTTACACCGCTCACTTATCGAAACCATTGACCATAAGCGCACTACGGTTCACGTAGTCGAGACAATAGCCGAATACAACAAGTTGCCTTACCGTCTGCATATAGCCGTTGCTCCTACCAAGAATATGGACAGGCTGGAATGGTTCCTTGAAAAGGCTACCGAAATAGGCATCTCGGAAATCACGCCTATAATTTGTCATAATTCGGAACGCAAGGTAGTAAAGACCGATCGCATGAACCGCATAGTTGAAGCTGCAATGAAGCAGTCGTACAAGGCTTATCATCCGATAGTTAACGAAGCTGTGAAGTTTTTGGACTTTGTGAAGAATGATTGCTCGAAACAAAAGTTTGTAGCTCATTGTGAAGACGATGGCAAACGCATTTACCTTGCCGACGTTGTTAAGCCAAAGACTTCTGTTACCGTTCTTATTGGTCCCGAAGGCGACTTTTCGCACGAAGAAATGAGATGGCTCTGAAGACATATGCACCTGTAACATTGGGAATTAGCCGTCTGCGTACTGAAACCGCAGCGTTGGTGGCGTGCGATATTGTGTCGATTGTAAATCAATTGACAATTAACAATGGATAATGAATAATTGACAATTTGTTGCAAAAGGGCTAACAGGCTTGCAGTCCCACAGTCTTGCAGTCTGCTCGACTGGTCTTATGTTCAACATCAAGATTGGTATTCTGCTAACCTTTCGTCCTCATTTCGCAATGCATAAGCAGGGTGCATCTTGTCAGCAAAATCGTAAATCGTACTTCGTAAATCGTAAATATTATTGTATCTTTGCGCTTTCAAAAATTGACAAATTAATACAATGGAAGAAATAATCACAAAATTACCTTACAAGGTAGCCGACATGTCCCTCGCAGAATGGGGACGCAAGGAAATCGAGATGGCAGAAAAGGAAATGCCAGGATTGATGAGCATACGTCGCAAATACGCAGCCGAAAAACCATTGAAGGGTGCAAGAATCTCTGGTTCGTTGCACATGACAATACAGACTGCCGTTCTTATCGAAACTTTGGTTGAACTTGGTGCCGATGTACGCTGGGCAAGCTGCAATATATTCTCAACACAGGACCATGCAGCAGCTGCAATAGCAAAGGCTGGTGTGCCAGTTTTCGCCTGGAAGGGCGAATCGCTCGAAGAATACTGGTGGTGTACATTGCAGGCTCTGTCGTTTCCAGGCGGACTTGGACCGAACCTGATAGTTGACGATGGCGGAGATGCTACTTTGTTGGTACACAAAGGTTATGCTGCAGAAAACGATGCAAAGACCTTGGATTTCGTTCCTTCGTGCCACGAAGAAAAGGCTATTCAGGAAACATTGAAGGCTATGCTTGCTGCTGACAACCAGAAATGGCACCGCACAGTTGCCGAACTTAAGGGAGTTTCTGAAGAAACCACTACCGGCGTTCACCGTCTGTACCAGATGATGGCAAAGGGTGAATTGCTCATTCCTGCAATCAATGTAAACGACTCGGTTACAAAGTCGAAGTTTGACAACCTCTACGGATGCCGCGAATCGTTGGCTGACGGTATCAAGCGTGCTACCGACGTGATGATAGCAGGAAAGACTGTAGTTGTTCTTGGCTACGGCGATGTAGGTAAGGGTTGCGCCCGTTCGATGCACACATACGGCGCAAGGGTTCTCATTACCGAAATCGACCCAATATGCGCTTTGCAGGCAGCTATGGAAGGCTACGAAGTTACAACGATGGAAGAAGCAGTTAAGGAAGGTAATATTTTCGTAACCACCACCGGTAACTGTGATGTTGTTACTCTCGAACACATGAAGCAGATGAAGGATCAGGCTATTGTTTGCAATATCGGTCATTTCGACAACGAAATTCAGGTTGACCGCCTCGAGAACTGCCCTGGCATCGTAAAGACCAACATAAAGCCGCAGGTTGACAAGTACACTTTCCCGAATGGAAATTCAATCTTCCTGCTTGCCGAAGGCCGTCTCGTAAACCTCGGTTGTGCAACCGGACATTCATCATTCGTAATGAGCAACTCGTTCTCGAACCAGACTTTGGCTCAGCTCGACCTCTGGAAGAACAGCTACAAGGTTGACGTTTACCGTCTGCCGAAGTACTTGGATGAGGAAGTTGCACGCCTTCACCTCGAACAGCTTGGCGTTAAGCTCACAAAGCTTACGCAGAAGCAAGCCGACTACATTGGCGTTCCAGTAGAAGGACCGTTCAAGGCTGACCATTATAGATACTAAACAACAAAAACTGACTTATAAGCAAATATCCAATATTAAAATCAGACTGGCATTTGTCAGTCTGATTTTTTTGTCTAAGAAGTTAAAAATGATATGTAGTTTATAATATTCACAAAGACATGGAATTCAGAATTGTGTTGGAAGTTGAATAATTTTGCCTACCTTTGCAAAAATAAAAATATTTAAAATGAGAACATTCTTTTCTTTAACAGTCCTGTGCCTGTTGACTATTGCCAGCATTGCACAAAACAACGATTTCGTATTCTATACCGACAATGGTGACAAGTTTACACTTTATATCAACAACGTAAAGCAAAACGAGTCTGCTCTTACCAATGTAAAAGCCGAAAATATCAGTGGCAAGACAATTTCCATAAGGGTTGTGTTTGAGCGCAGTGGTGTTCCTACCCTTAACAAGTCGATGTCGGTAAGTAGCGATGACAAGGAGATAAAGGTGCAACTCGTCAAAGGTCGTGAAAATGTATATTCGCTGAAGACTGTCAGTACGACAAACCGTTCACACCCGAACAATCAGGGGAATAGTGGCAATACTATAATAAAGGGCAACAACGGTTCCACCGAAACCAAGGACAACGGACACGGCAATAATGGTAATGGAGGACACGGAAACAACGGAAGTAGCAACCACGGTAATAATGGCAATGGCGGTCATGGTAACAACGGAAACGGAAACCACGGTAATAATGGTCACGGCAATGGAGGACACGGTAATGGCGGTTATGGCAACAACAATCACGGCAATGGCGGCTATGGAAACAATCACGGCAATGGCGGCTATGGAAACAATCACGGTAACAACGGCTATTGGAACAATGGATATGGACCAACCGACAATTCTCGTTGCCATACTCCGATGCAGCAAAACGACTTCAATTCGTTAAAGTCGCAGATAAAAGCCAAATACTTCGACAGTTCTCGTCTTACCATAGCAAAGCAGGCTTGTAGGTACAATTGTATGACTTCCGACCAGATAAGAGATGTTTGTCGTCTGTTTTCGTATGAGAGCAACAGACTCGACTTTGCAAAATATGCCTTTGAATATTGCTACGACAGATATAGGTATTATATGGTTGGACAGTCTTTTACTTATTCTTCTTCGGTTGACGAGCTTAACAGGTACATAACCAACCAGATGGCGAATTTCCAGCAGCCATACGGCGGACAGCAAGGTGGATACGGCTATTTCCAGAGCGACAATCCCGACTGCCGTTTCTATATGTCTGACTCGGATTTCAGCGACCTGAAACGAATGATTAACAACACTCCATATTCGAGCACTAAGATGACAATTGCAAAGCAGGCTTGTATGGCAACTTGCATAAGTGCCGAACAGGTTAGGGAAATATGCCGTCTGTTCTCGTTCGACAGCGACAGGCTTACTTTCGCGAAATTTGCCTTCGACCATTGTTATGACAGGCGCAACTACTTCAAGGTTAATGAGGTGTTTACTTTCTCGTCGTCGGTAAGCGAATTAAATAGGTATATAAACCAGCATCAGTATTAAAACTAACAAAAAGACGGGAAACTTCAATTTCCCGTCTTTTAATATAAGCAAGATGGTAGAAGGGAAATTATCATATTATCTAGACATTATTGAGTTGGCGCTGATATGTTCGGTAGCTTTTCTGATACCAGTATATGTATGGTCTACCCCGATTATTATTGCAGTTCTTGGACTTCTGTTCCTGATAAGACCACGCAACTATTCCGCATTGAAGGAGTCTGCTAAGACTTTGGGTTTCTGGGCAATGCTGTTTCCTTTCGCTTTGTACCTTGTTGGACTGACATATTCCGATGATATAATTACAGCCTTGCATAACACCGAGACGGCACTTTCTTTGCTTGCATTTCCATTCATAGCGACCTCGTTTAGGCAAAACAGCGTCAAGAAAAAACTTGAGTTCGTTGAAATTTCACTGATAGCAGGAGTCTTTGTGATAATGGCTTACAGCATAATAAAAGCCGCCATGAATTATGCCGAGACACAGGATATTAACTCATTCTTTTACACACAGCTCATATCTTCGCCACACCACCACTCCTACTATGTATTGTTTTCATTGATAATCATCACCCACAGTATAATAAATTCCCAATCTGGCAAGCTTTTGCTGTCTTTGAAAATAATTGCATCGCTCATTTTAGTTGTTTTTATAGGCTTGCTTTCTTCAAAGATAACAATACTTATTCTTTTAGTATATACTTTATATTTTATTGTCAAGCTAATATTTTCAAAAAGAATTCCGAAGTGGATTTCGATACTTGTTGCAGCATTAACAATTGCCTCGGTACCGGCTTTTTATTCACTACCTATGGTAAAATATCGCCTTGATTTTATGATTGAAAGTATAAAGGCGCAAAACGATAAGGTAGAAAACGCCTATATGCGAAACGAATCAACAACTATACGCATAAGATGTATAGGTTCTGCCCTTGATGTGATTTCTGAAAACTGGCTTATCGGGACTGGTCATGGCGATGTTTACGCCGAAATGCAGAAAAAGATGAAAAAACGTCTGGGTAATGGCTACGAAGGAACCTGTTCGCCCCACAACCAATTTCTGCGGTCATTCGCCTCGTTCGGAATTATGGGATTAGTTTCGCTGTTGCTACTTTTCTTCGTAATGTTCCGCAAGGCAATCAAGTCGCGAAACGGCACAATGATATGGTGGTGCATAATATGCCTCTGCTTCTTCTGTATCGAAGATATGCTGTCAATAATTAACGGTGTAATATTCTTCTGTTTGTTTACGGGGATAATGCTGTTGGGGAACAAGAATGGGCTAAAAGGCTAACAGTCCGGCAGTCTCACAGGCTAACAGTCGGACAGAATGCTGTTGCCCCCAAAACGTTAAAGGCGTTAACGTCCTTAACGCTGGGGGGCAAGCCACCAAGCCTTTTTGCCTTCAAGCCTTTTAGCCCACAAAACATTTTCTGCCATTTTGTCACCATCTCTGCCACCAAAATCCAAAATTTCAAACTTTTTTGTGACAAAACAACACCCCAAAACTTTTGGTATGACATGAAGATTTTTGCCATAAAAAATCCCATATTTTGCACAACTTACTAATTTTCAATTCGTTACACGATAATATAGCCATTTCCTAAACAATTTTCCATTCCGCTGGCACACAGATTGCCATATCCAAGTCGTGAATTTTTCAAAATTGTAAAACAAAAAAAAACATAAAATTATGAGTAAGATTATAGGAATAGACTTAGGTACCACCAATTCATGTGTGGCAGTTATGGAAGGCGGCGAACCTGTTGTTATCACCAACAGTGAAGGTCATAGGACCACCCCTTCGATTGTAGGATTCTTGAAGGACGGCGAACGTAAGGTCGGCGACCCAGCTAAGCGTCAGGCAATTACAAACCCGTTGAACACTGTTTTCTCAATCAAGCGTTTCATGGGCGAAAGATACGACAACGTAACCAAGGAAATCGAGCGCGTTCCTTACGAAGTTGTTCGTGGCGACAACAACACTCCGCGTGTTAAGATTGGCGACCGCAACTACACTCCGCAGGAAATTTCGGCAATCATCCTCCAGAAGATGAAGAAGACCGCTGAGGAATACCTTGGCGAAGATGTCAACGAAGCAGTTATTACCGTTCCTGCATACTTCAGCGACTCACAGCGTCAGGCAACCAAGGAAGCTGGCGAAATCGCAGGCTTGAAGGTAAAACGTATCATCAACGAGCCTACCGCAGCAGCTTTGGCATATGGTCTTGACAAGAAGAACAAGGATATGAAGGTTGCAGTATTCGACCTCGGTGGCGGTACATTCGATATTTCAATCCTTGAACTCGGCGACGGCGTTTTCGAAGTTAAATCGACCAACGGCGATACCCACCTCGGCGGTGATGATTTCGACCACGTTATCATCGAATGGCTGGCAGACGAATTCCAGAAGGAAAACGGCGTTGACCTCCGCAAGGACTCTATCGCTCTCCAGCGTCTGAAAGAGGCTGCCGAAAAGGCAAAGATTGAATTGTCGTCATCGACATCATCGGAAATCAACCTGCCGTACATTATGCCGGTTGACGGTGTTCCAAAGCATTTGGTAAAGACCTTGACCCGTTCGCAGTTCGAGCAGCTTGCCGACCGTCTTATCAACGCAACAATCGCTCCTTGCCAGCAGGCATTGAAGGATTCGGGATTCTCGGCATCGGATATCGACGAAGTTTTGTTGGTTGGTGGTTCAACCCGTATCCCGGCAGTTCAGGAAAAGGTAAAGCAGTTCTTCGGCAAGACCCCGTCGAAGGGCGTTAACCCCGACGAAGTTGTAGCTGTTGGTGCTGCAATCCAGGGCGGTGTCCTCACAGGTGATGTTACCGATGTATTGCTTCTTGATGTTACCCCGTTGTCACTCGGTATCGAGACTTTGGGCGGCGTAATGACAAAGCTCATCGAATCGAACACCACAATACCTTGCAAGAAGCAGGAAGTATTCTCGACCGCAGCCGACAACCAGCCTTCAGTCGAAATCCACGTATTGCAGGGCGAACGTTCGATGGCAAGCGACAACAAGACCATCGGTCGTTTCCACCTCGACGGCATTCCAGCAGCACCGCGTGGCGTTCCGCAGATTGAAGTTACCTTCGACATCGATGCAAACGGTATCCTGAAGGTTTCGGCAAAAGACAAGGGCACAGGCAAGGAACAAAGCATCCGTATCGAAGCTTCATCGGGACTTTCGGACGACGAAATCAAGCGTATGAAGGCCGAAGCCGAAGCCAATGCAAACGCCGACAAGGCTGCAAAGGAAAGAATCGACAAGATTAACCAGGCCGACTCGATGATATTCCAGACCGAAAAGCAGCTCAAGGAATTGGGCGACAAGATTCCTGCCGACAAGAAGGCTCCTATCGAAAGCGCATTGAACAACCTGAAGGAAGCTCACAAGAGCCAGGATGTCGCTGCTATCGACAAGGCAATGGAAGCATTGAACAACGCATTCCACGCAGCATCGGAGGACATGTACAAGAACGCAGGTGCCGGTGCAGGTCAGCAGCAGGCTAACCCGAACATGGGAGGACAGCAGCAGCAGTCGTCTGGCAACTCAGGAAACAACTCGGATGAAGTCACAGATGTTGACTTCGAGGAAATCCACTAGAATATTGAAAAATATTAGTACAAACAGGTGCTGACCTGCGTCAGCACCTGTTTTTGTTTTATGTCACCGCAGCACAAGCGAAAAATTATCCCATCAATGCTCTTTACCTCCAATGTTATCTGGATTTGCAACCTTTACCTCACTGCCATAGCAGTAATCCGCTCAAGTGCTACAAACAAAATGTCTATTGTTGACATTATAAAGGTTATTTCCGCATTACAAATGCTGATATTCGCATGAGTCGGATTACAAATCCGACACAACCGCAAAAATTTCATATTTTGGCGGTGTAAAATTTTGTAATGGCGGTGTAAAATTGTAATTTTGGCGGTGTAAATTTTTACTGGAAAATGGAGAGGAAAGAATTACAGGACAAACTGTTGGAATGCGAAAAACTACAGCAACAACTGTGGGCATATCGCCCACTTTCGGCAGAAACGCTCAAATCGCTTCGCGAATATTACAGAATCGGTCTCACCTATACGAGCAACGCCATCGAGGGCAACAGCCTTACTGAATCGGAAACCAAAGTGGTCATTGAGGACGGCCTTACACTCGAAGGAAAACCGCTAAACGACATTTTCGAGGCGGTAGGACACGCCAAGGCATACGACTATATGTACGCCGTCAGCCACGATTCGCCAATTACCGAAGATATTGTCTGCAATTTGCACAGACTCTTCTATCAGCAGATAAACCCTGAAAATGCAGGCAAATACCGTCATGTACCTGTATTTATAAGCGGAAGCAAATACGCAGTTGCTCCTGCCGCAGAAATCTCCAAGCGAATGCAACAGCTTTTGCATTGGTACAATTCGCACGAAGGAAAACTGCACCCTGTAACACTAGCAGCCGAACTGCACAAACGATTTGTTTTCATACATCCGTTTATCGACGGCAATGGCCGTATGGCACGCCTGCTTATGAATCTCGCACTGATGCGAAACGACTACAATATAGCCATAATACCTGCTATTTGCCGTGCCGAATACATATCGGCGCTTGAACTTGCACATACCGACGACATTGTTTTTCATGCTTTCATTGCCGACCGCGTGATGATGACACAAATGGACATATTAAGGCTGTTCAGAGAAAACGAACCAGCACAGGAAAAAATGCCGTTCGACCAAATGCTGCTGCAGACAATAACACACAATCCAGGACTTAACGCACCAAAATTGTCAGAACGCCTAGGCAGAAGTCTTCGCACAACACAACGGTACATAAAGACCTTATCCGAAAAAAGACTTATCGAATTTCGCGGTGTTGCAAAAAATGGAGGCTACTACGCGTTATAGTTTCACCGGTCTCACCCAAATGTTGTCTGGATTTGCACAAATTCCATTTTTTGGGGTGTAAATTTTCACTGGCATATAGGAACAAAAAAATTTATTGTATCTTTGTCGCTCACAAAAAAATAAAGTACGATGAGAAAATCATTATTTCTATTATTCGCCATCGTTTCTGTAGCAGGAATGATAGCATTTAGCGGTTGCGATACCGACGTGAAAACCTATACGGTAACTTTCGATGCCAACGGCGGCGAAGGAACCATGGATACACAATTGTTTACCGAAGACTACGAAAAAGCGCTTAGCGCCAACAAGTTCACACGCGAAGGCTATTCGTTCGCAGGATGGAACACAATGCGCGACGGCACCGGCACAGCCTACACCGACCAGCAGAAGATAAAGGTGGTTGCCGACATGACACTCTACGCACAGTGGAACGATACAAGTGTAACAACTTATACGGTAACTTTCGATGCCAACGGTGGAATTGGAGAAATGGCACCACAGATATTTACAATAGGTACTGCACAAGCACTTACTGCAAATGCTTTTACAAAAGAAAACAATTGGTTCGCAGGTTGGAATACTGCAAGTGACGGACAAGGTACAGCATACACGGATTCACAAGAAATTACAGCAACAGAAAATATGACATTGTATGCTCAATGGAAATTGTCAACAGGAGAGAATAACGGTCATATTTGGGTTGACCTAGATCTTCCGAGCGGAAACATGTGGGCAACCTGCAACGTAGGCGCTGATGCCCCCGAAGCTGCCGGAAACTATTACGCATGGGCAGAAACAGCTCCAAAACAGACTTATACCACCGAAAATTACCCGTATATACGCCTTGTGGTAGAAGGTGAAGATACTCTTCAAAAGCTTACAAAGTACTGCTCGCATGGTCATTTCGGCTACGAAGGTTTTAGCGATGAACTGGAATCACTTTTAGCTGAAGACGATGCCGCAGCAGTAAACTGGGGTGGTCAATGGAAAACGCCATCGGAAGAAGATTATCAGGAGCTGATTAGAAATTGCACAATAACAACAGATACCATAAACAATGTGGTAGGACTTACATTTAAGGGCACAAACGGAAACTCAATCTTCATGCCTGCCGTCCGCTACTATAGTGATGAAGGTTTGGTCGAGAATGTTTGCGGTCGTTACTGGACAAGTACGCTGGCAACCGATATAAGCTATACATCCCCGACTTGTGCAATGAATTGCACTTTTTATCTCGAATACGAATATGCAGAAGTGTACCCATGGGTTCGCGATTGCGGTTTGCCGGTAAGGGCAATATGCACGCTTAGCAAGTAAATACACGTTAATTAAAGTGTTCCTGGCGTTGATTTTTTGAGAAATAAAACATTTTTGAAATGTGCTGACTATAGTTGGCACATTTTTTTGTTATCTGTTGTAACTTGAAACAACAGTGGTAATCTTTATCTCTCTATTTCCACCGCAATAATCTCAATTCTTCTTTCCCTTGCTGCGGCTGGATTGTAAACCGAATTTCGTTGGTCGCTACGGTCGTCGCTCACGTTGGCGGCTGCCTTTGTTTTGCCGAAGGCTACAAACTTGTATTCAATCTGTCCGTTTTCGATATACTGGCGTAACACTCCGTTTTCGTATTCGTTGAAATAATTCACAAGCGACGAAATTCTTCGTTTTGCAAGGTTGTTGTTGTATTCCACTGTGTTAAGTGGGCTTGTGAAACCCTTTATCGTTATTGCCACCTTCTGTCCGCTTTCAAGCAGTTCCTTCATCATTTTGGTAAATTCGATGAGGCGGTTGTAGTTTTCCTCCACCATATTGGAGAAGAAAACATCTATGCTGTCGGTTGCCTGTTCGCGACGAGTGCGGTCGAGACCTTTGGAAAATTCGCGGCGATACTTTTCCTGCATTTGCATATAACTGAAATAGGTGTCGCTGTAGTTCTGTGTAGTAACTGTGTCCCACGAATTTGGATTTGGAATATCGTTGTGGAAGTAGAGGCTTATCGGGACTAGCAGTTTGGTGCGCTGTGTGAGAGTTGCTATTCTTATTTCGGTTTCCATTGCAAGACGTTCCTCTTCGCTGACAAACTTTTCAATGTTGTAGTAGAAAATGTCGTTGCAGCAACTCTGATGTGTCTGTGCCAATGCGCCTTTGCGGTTGCTAGTGAGAAATGCTATGCCTTCTTCTGGATATATCTTATAATAGATGTCGTTTTGCGCAGAGTTTATCGGGTAGCCAAGATTTTGTATCTCGTTCCATACTCTGAAATTTCCTTTAACAGCAAAGATGTCGAATGCGCCTATTGTCTGGTAGTGGTTCGAACTGAAATACAAGAGTCCTGCATTCCAGTGGAACACCAGCGTGGGAGGATCGTATGAAAAACGGGAGGACGACTCCTACCGCATATCCACCAGCATAGAATCCGGGACGGAGGTTATCCAGGTCGATGAAATACAGAAGCTCGATT
>CAJOEG010000032.1:0-4465 GCA_905233405.1 uncultured Bacteroidales bacterium
ATCTTTGCAAAAATGACTTCGGCCTCGTTCATCTTGCCGTCGTTGAGCAGTTGCACACCCTTCTGGAAACTCTTTATCAGCTTCTTGTCGTCGATGTCGTTGCAGAAGTCATCAAACTGGGCATAACTGCGGAATATTCCTACAGCAGTCATTATCAGCAATATGAAAAGCCGTTTCGCCATTTAAAAGAAAAATAAGGAACAAAGATAATAAAAGATTATTGAACTTTTCCATTTTTTCTTCACAAAAGAAAAGATTTTTTCGCTCAAAAAAGGTCGTAAAAAAAGAACACTGCCGCCCACTCTAGCTTTACATCCTTTGCATAGCCTATTGCTGAATAACTTGAATTGCGTACAGTCCCGTCTTTATCAATCTTACCTATCATACTGTAACTGCTATTACGAACAGTGCCATCGCTTTCGATTTTCCCAATCATACTGTAGCTGGAGTTGCGAACAGTGCCGTCATTATCTATTTTCCCAATCATACTGTAGCTGGAATTGCGAACAGTACCATCGCTGTCGATTTTCCCAATCATACTGTAGCTGGAGTTGCGAACAGTACCATCCTTGTCAATATGCCCAATGTACGAGTAGCTTGAATTGCGGACATCCTGAGCAAACAATTCTGTGTTAGCGACAAATGATAATGTCGTCAGAATGGCAAATATGAATATTATTCGTTTCATAGTCAATGAATTTAACAAGCTTTGCATTGCAAATTTTGTGCCGATAGTTTTACGTATCCGCCCCTTGAGAATCAGGAGAAAGGAAGGATTTATTTGTGCTATAATTATATTATAAGGTGACTTTAACTTTCAATTCGCCCCTTCGACTACGCTCAGGGAGCGTAGATAACGGCTTATGAGTGAAATGCTGCGTCTCAGCCTTCAATCGTAAATCTAATCGTCAACCTTTAGCTCGCGCTAGCAATCGTAAATCCCATTATCCTACTGCACCGATAAAGCACATATCACCATTTTCGGTAATGATCATTTCAAGCTTAACTGTGTACTTAACACCATAGTCCATAAGAATTTCGACATTGGCATAAATCTCGTTTTTATTAAGGTCACAACAAGTTTTCTTTACCTTCATCGACTTGATTCTGTTGAGTTCTGGAGTGATAAAATAGAACCCCTTTTTGTAGCTTCCTGCCAAAAACTCAGCAACAAACTGTTCTGTACGTCCTTCAAGGAAATTGTCGTGCTGATCGGCAACGTAGTTAGGGTCGAAAAATTCCAATGTGCCTTGCAAATCGCCACTCATAAGTGTTACGATGAAGCTGTTGGTAATGTTCTTTACAGTGTTCTTGTTGTATTCCTGCGCATTGCAGCAAATTGCTGCCGACAATAATGCGATAATGACTATTAATTTCCTCATAATTGTAAATTTTTAATTTTCAAACACATAGTTAATTATATTGGCACCCATTTTCAGTGCTTTTGTGCGGATTTCCTCCGAGTCGTGGTGTACAGACTGCGATTCCCAGCCGTCGCCGAGGTCGCATTCATAGCTGTAAAATACAACCAGCCGTCCCTGGTAAATTATGCCGAATCCCTGTGGTGGCTTGTTGTCGTGCTCGTGAACTTTGGGCAGACCGTTCGGAAAATCGTATTTCTGATGATAAATTTCGTGAGTATAAGGCAGTTCCACAAATTCTAGTTCGGGGAAAACTTTTTTCATCTGGTCGCGTACGTATGCATCAAGACCGTAGTTGTCGTCGATGTGCAGGAACCCGCCGCCGATGAGGTAGTTGCGAAGATTTTCTACTTCAAAATCGCTGAGGATGATGTTGCCGTGACCAGTAATATGCACAAACGGATAATTGAACAGGTCAGCACTGCCGAACTCCACGGTTGCCGGCTCGGGGTCGATGTTGGTGCCGAGGTTTTCGTTGCAGAATTTGATGAGGTTGGGCAAAGAGGTGGGATTTGCGTACCAGTCGCCGCCACCGCTGTACTTGCCGAGTGCTATTCGTATCTGTCCGAACGAAAGAACTGTCATTACGATAAATCCCATTATGAATATAAGTTTGCGCATAATTTTCAAATCTTCAAATTTTTCAAATCATTCCTTCTGCCAATCCTCCAATATCTTGTCAATTTCTTCGGTTGTGCTTCTCAGTTTTGTCTTGCATAGTTTTGTCAGGAATGCTGCTCGTTTCACCTTTTCGCTCAAGGTGTCGAGGTCGAGTTCGTTGCTTTCCATATCGGCAAGAATCTTTTCCAGCTCTTCGAGCGCGGCTGCGTATGATATGTTTTCGTTTTGTTTAGTCGGCATAATTTTATTATATAAACTTGCTGTTAATTTATTGGTTTACAGCTATTTCACTCCCATTCTATCGTTGCCGGAGGCTTAGAGCTGATGTCGTAGACAACTCTATTCACACCTTTTACCTTATTGATTATCTTGTTCGAAATCTTTGCAAGGAAATCGTAGGGCAGGTGAACCCAGTCGGCTGTCATACCGTCGGTGGAGTGTACTGCACGGAGAGCAACAACATTTTCGTAGGTACGTTCGTCGCCCATAACGCCAACAGATTGCACTGGAAGCAATATTGCTCCTGCCTGCCAGATTTGGTCGTAAAGTCCTGCATCGCGAAGTCCCTGAATGAAAATATCGTCAACGTTCTGCAAAATTTCAACCTTCTGCGCTGTGATGTCGCCAATGATGCGGATTGCAAGTCCCGGTCCCGGGAAAGGATGGCGGCCAAGTATGTTGTTGCTGACATTCAATGCCTTGCCTACGCGACGAACCTCGTCCTTGAAGAGCAGACGCAACGGCTCTACAATCTTCAGGTTCATCTTTTCTGGCAAACCGCCTACATTGTGGTGCGACTTGATTGTCGCTGCTGGTCCAAGTACGCCAGCCGACTCAATTACGTCGGGGTAGATGGTGCCTTGTGCAAGCCATTTCACGTCCTTAATCTTGCTTGCTTCGCGGTCAAAAGTCTCGATGAAGAGGCGGCCTATGATTTTGCGCTTGCGTTCGGGTTCGGTTACGCCTGCAAGTTCGCGGTAGAAGTCCTGCTTTGCATCGACGCCAATAACGTTAAGTCCCATTCCGCGGTAAGATTCGAGCACTGACGAAAATTCGTTCTTGCGAAGCAGTCCGTTGTCAACGAAAATACAGGTGAGTTGGCTTCCGATAGCCTTGTTGAGCAATACTGCTGCGACAGAACTGTCAACGCCGCCCGAAAGTCCGAGAACAACCTTGTCGCGGCCGATTTTTTCGCGAAGTTCCTTTATGGTAGTTTCGACAAACGAATCGGGCGTCCACGACTGCAAGCAACCGCAAATGCCTACTACGAAATTTTTTAGCAAGGTCTTGCCGTCTGTCGAGTGATAAACTTCGGGATGGAACTGTATGCCCCAGGTCTGCTCGCCACCGATTTTGTATGCAGCTACCTTTACGTCGGCTGTTGAAGCTATAATTTCATAGTTTTCAGGAATTTGCTTTATTGTATCACCATGCGACATCCATACCTGCGAGTTCGATGGCACTTCCTTCATAAGCACGTCGTTTGCGTTTACGAAGTTGAGGTTTGCACGACCATATTCGCGTGAGTTTGACGGAGCGACTTCTCCACCGTAGAAATGTGCAAGGTACTGTGCGCCATAGCATACGCCGAGAAGCGGCAGTTTACCCTTTATTGCCGAAAGGTCGGGCTTGAGTGCTTTTTCGTCGCGCACCGAGTACGGACTTCCGCTAAGAATTACGCCCTTTACCGATTCGTCCAATGTGGGAATCTTGTTGTAAGGATGTATTTCGCAATAGGTGTTTAATTCACGTACTCGTCTGGCTATCAGTTGGGTATACTGTGAACCAAAGTCGAGGATGATGATTTTTTCTGTCATTGTCTTTATGTTTCGTTTATGGGTGCGAAGTTACAAAAAAAATGTACACAAAAAAGATTTGATAGCTTGTCAATAAGATTATGAAACAATATACGTTGAAATCATATAAAACTAGAGATAAATATCCGTTAGTCCACAAATAATAATTCTCTATCAAATCTCAACATATATGAAAAATAAATGCTAATTTTGCCAAAAATTTTTTGATATGTACCTGAACAAAGTAATGTTAATCGGACGGGTTGGAGTAAAGCCCGAAGTAAGATATGTAAAGGAAGACACACCTGTTGCCTCGTTCCGTATGGCAACCACCGAACGCTACCGCTCGAAGGACGGTGAACTACGCGAAAATACCGAATGGCACAACATAGTGGCTTGGCGTAACTCGGCAAAACTTTGCGAAAACTATTTGGATAAAGGTATGCTGATTTATGTGGAAGGTCGTTTGCAAACCCGTAGTTGGCAGGGACAGGACAACACCACTCACTATACCACCGAAATCCTTGCCGATACAATCCGTATGATGGAACCCAAGTCGGCACGCGACGGACAGCCAGTAGCACAAAACGCACCAATGTCACAGACAACAGATGCACAGCCGTTTGC
>CAJOEG010000032.1:4494-31550 GCA_905233405.1 uncultured Bacteroidales bacterium
TTCCAACCGGCAGCAGAACCCGAAGACGATTTGCCATTCTAAGTTTTTTTAGTTTCTATGTTTTTAAGTTTCTGCGTTTCTAGTTGTTGCGATTGCTTACACGTAAGCAATCCCCAACTTTTAACTGTTAACTTTTAACTCTTAACTGAATTGGATCAATCGACAATAATAGGAATTATCGTAGTGATATTCCTGCTTGTATGCTCCGGACTTGTTTCGGCAAGCGAAACTGGCTTTTTCGGACTTTCGGCAGGTGACAAGGAAAAAATCCGCAAGGCTAAAACCGCAAAGGGAAAACTTATCGCAAAACTGCTGTCAAACCCCGAAAAGCTGCTGGCGACAATACTTGTAGCCAACAATTTCATCAATATTGCAATAGTGATAATCACGGCATTCCTGTCGGATAGGATATTTGCTCACATCGACAACACAGTGCTCGTAATTGTGCTGCAAACCGTTGTCATCACATTCATAATCTTGCTGTTCGGCGAGATGATACCGAAAATTCTGGCAGCAAAATATCCGCTGTCGATTTCAAAGTTTATGGCTTATCCGCTTTGGATACTCGAACCACTATGCTTCCCGTTCAGCATAATCCTAATAAAATCGACCAATGCCGTAAAGAAACGTCTGCAGAAGAAGCATACATCCGAAATCAGCATCGAGGACTTGTCGCAAGCCATAGAACTCGCATCTGACGACCTGAAGGATGACCGCGAAATGCTTGAGGACATTGTAAACTCCTCGTCGCTTGATGCTCGCGAAATAATGACCTCGCGCGTGGATGTTTTCGCCATCGAGTACGATACAAAATTCTCAAAGGTTATTGGCGACATTGTTGAATCGGGCTTTTCGCGCATTCCAATCTACGAGGACAACCTCGATAACATAATGGGAATCCTTTACATCAAGGATGTGCTTGCCCATGTGGATGAACACGATTTCGATTGGCACAAACTCATCCGTCCGCACTTTATCGTTCCTGAAACCAAGAAAATCAACGATTTGCTGTCCGATTTCCAGTCGAAGAAGATGCATATTGCAATCGTAATCGATGAGTACGGCGGGGTGAGTGGAATTGTGACTTTGGAGGATATTCTCGAGGAGTTTGTTGGCGAAATCCATGATGAGTTCGATACCGATGAGGACATGTACAAGAAGATTGACGACCGCACCTACGAGTTTGACGCCAAAACCAGCATAGTGGATTTCTGCAAGATAGTGGATGTCGACTATGAGTTGTTCCAGGAGACCAAGGGAGAATCTGAAACCCTTGCAGGAATGCTGCTCGAAATAAATCAGGAAATCCCCGCCAAGGACAAGACCATAAGCATCAAGGATTTCGACTTTACTGTAACGGCATCTAACGAGCGCAGAATCAAGAAAATTCGCGTGAAACTGCCAAAAATTGAAAACACTGAAAATGATGAAAAATAAGATTCTTGCTATAATATTAATTGTCGGGCTTGCTGTGCTTTGCGCATGTGGCGAAAAAAACTATGCACCCCGACCGAAAGGCTATTTCCGCATCGATTTTCCCGAAAAAACATATAAGCAGTACGATGGTGAATGTCCGTTTAAGTTCGAGATTCCAGAATATTCGTTCCTGATAAAGGAAAAGGATGACAACTGCTGGTTCGACATCTATTTCCCCAAGTACAAGGCAACGGTTTACATGACCTATCGCGCCATAGACAACTCTGAGTACAGCGATATTGACACCTTGCTGAACGATGCTCACGACTTTGCCTACAAGCACACCGTTAAGGCCGATGCCATCGAGGAAAACATTTTCGAAAAGGATTCGGCGCGGGTGTATGGCTGTCTATACAACATTAAAGGCAATGTAGCATCGCAGGTGCAGTTTTTCCTTACCGACAGCACAACCCATTTCATGCGCGGTTCGCTATATTTTGAGGCGCATCCCAACAAGGATTCGCTGGCACCTGTGGTCGATTTTGTCCGCGAAGACATTGAACATTTTATGGAAAGTTTCGAGTGGCGGTAGCGACGTGCCACGGCGCGTCGCCACTAGCGCCACAAAATCATTATCAATTGTCCATTATTCATTATTAATTATCCATTGTTAATTTATAAATCCATATTATCAGATAAATCCCTTCTCGCTTTCTGGAAAATGGAGGAGACCGAGGAGCAACTTCGTGCGATGTGCGACCTTACCGATGAAGATAATTGCCGAATTGAGCGATGTTCTGCACCTAAGCGCCGTATCGAATTGTTGTCAGTTCGCGCTTTGCTGAAAGCTGTTGGAATCAATCAGACAATACATTATGATGGTAGCAAGCCGTATCTCGATAACGGCTACATCTCTATAAGCCATTCTGCCGACATTGCCGCAATAATCTATAATCCAGACCATTCAGTCGGTATCGACATAGAAAAAATATCGCCAAGGATACAGAGAATAGCCACACGGGCCTTTTCTGATGAAGAAATAGCAGCTGCCAACGGCGACCTTGAGAAGTTGACCATCCTCTGGAACTGTAAGGAATGCGTCTTCAAACTTGCCAACGATGAAGGTATTGACTTCCGTGAAATGATAGAAGTTGAGATGCCGTCCGATTTTTTGGTTCAGGATAATTTCAATGAAAACATTATCCATTATCCATTATTAATTGTTAATTATCCATTATCCATTATTAATTGCACATTAAAAAAATCGGGAATCTCAAAACGTTTCTCGCTTTTCGCAATGAAAATTGAAGGGAATACTGTGGTGTGGGGAAGGCTTGATGGCTAGCAGTCTCCCAGCCCAGCCATTATGGCCGTTAAAGCCTTCAATGGCTTTAGCATTGGGCTGGAGGTAGACACAAATAGCTATCAAGCCTGTCTTTCATTTTTCAACCTTCAATTTTCAACTTTTTATTGTCATTCCAAAAACATTTTCTACCTTTGCTAAAAATTTAATATGATTTTTATGAGAAAACTTATAGTATTAGCATTGGCATTATGCTTTGCATTTGCAGCAAACGCACAGATTGGAAACTTAATAAAGAACAAACTCAACCAGAAGGTTGAAGAAGGCGTAAATAAAGCCGTTGACAAGGCTGTGGACAATGCCATCGACAAGACTTTCGACAATACCAAGAAAGCCCTCGATAAGGAAAAGAACGACAATTCGAAGACTGTTAGCGATGATACGCACGACCACGGCGGATGGACTTGTCCTGCCTGCGGTGCAACTGGCAACACAGGAAACTTCTGCAAGGAATGTGCAGCCAAGAAGCCAGGTGCTTCTTCGGCAACTGAAACCAACACTGCCTCGGAAAGCGGTTGGACTTGCCCTGCTTGCGGTCACACAGGCAACCAAGGCAAATTCTGCAACGAGTGTGGAGCAAAGAAACCTGACGCAACTGCAGCCGATGATTCTTGGACTTGTCCACAATGTGGACACAAGGGCAATAAGGGTAAATTCTGCGATGAATGTGGAGCAAAACGCGCCGATGGTGCAAATGCCAATATGAAAGCTTCATCTGAGTGGAACAAATTCGACTTTGTGCCTGGTGATGAGTGCTTCTACTACGACCAACTCGTTGGTGAGCAGTTAGGAGAGTTCCCGTCAATGTGGGATTTGGTTGAAGGAGAGTGCGAAATAGCTAAAGTCAATGGTGAAAATGTGATTGCTATGTACCAGAACTGTTGGATTAAACCACTGATGGAAGTTGATAATTATTTAGGCGAGACTTTTACAATAGAGTTTGACTATTACGATTTTTATGAGACAGAAGGTCAGGATTATGGATATTTGCAGGTAAGATTATGCAAAAGTGGCGACAGATGGATAGGAAGCGATATTCTAGATTTCGGTTTTTATAATCATGTGACGGAATGGGCATATACACACGATGACCGAAAGCGTGGATTTTCTTGCAGTTGGGGCAAAATCGATGGCGATAGAGCTTCAACAGAGCAGAATGTTGAGAATTTTGGCTACAATAAATGGCATCATGTGTCAATGTCGGTAAACAGGCGTGCTGTAAAAATTTACGTTGACGAAAAACGAGTTGTCAACATTCCTAATTACAAAAGAGAAGACGGTTGGTTGGGTATAGGATATAACAGTGCAGGAAAAGAATATCCAGCATACATCCGCAATGTCCGTATCGCCAAGGGTGCAGTTCCCCTCTACGACCGTATGATGACCGATGGCAAGTTCGTTACCTACGGCATTACCTTCGATGTAGGCAAGTCGGTAATTAAGCCGGAATCAATGGGCGAAATCAACCGCATCGTACAACTTATGAACGACAATCCGGAACTCAAGTTCGAAGTTCAAGGTCACACCGACAATACTGGCAATGCCGCATCTAACCAGACTTTGAGCGAAGCACGCGCAAAGGCAATCGTCGATAAGCTTGTCGAATTGGGCATCAGTGCCAGCAGGCTCAGCTCGGTTGGCAAGGGACAGACTTCACCTATTGCCGACAACAGCACCGACGAAGGCAAGGCCAAGAACAGAAGGGTTGAATTTGTGAAGAAGTAAATGGCTAACAGGCTCGCAGGCAAACAGGCTGACAGTCTGTTAGACAGCAAGACTGCGAGCCTGTGAGACCAACAACAAGAAAACAAATAAATCTTAATACTTAATAATATGAAAAGGACATTTTTAGCACTTATGTGCATTGCAAGTCTAGCATTAATGACAGCTTGCGGTAACAACAACAAAGAACAAAACACAGACAAAACCAGCGAGTCCGCTACCGAATCCGTTGAACAAGCAAAAAGTTCTGCTCCAGAATCTGTTACTAGGACAAAATGGTTTTATGAATCGGAAAACAGTACATATCGTCTGACTATCAGCGTCGAGGATAATGCAAATCTTTTCTTCACGAAGTATGACGATGATGGCAATCTGCTGGATAGTGGCAATCTGTTTGGAGATGTCACATATAATAACGGCGAAGGCAGTATTCCCCTTGGCGAAAATGGAAATGTTGTTGACAAGGCAACATTTACTGTCAGCGACAAGGAGATGAAGTTTACTTTTAAGGGTGAGACTGTAACAATGAAGCAAAAATCAATAGATTAACACAATACGTTCAGATGATTATGAAAAAAAATGTTTTAATACAGATTCTTGTTTTATTGGCATTAGTATTCGCCAATGCAGGGTTCGCACAGACATATATGCCCGAAAAGGTCGGCACAAAAATTACCTACGTCGACAAGGATGCAAAGGGCAAGATAATACAGGCCTTCAGGTACGAGATAACCGACGTACAGAAGGACGACGGCAAGACCACAATACTTTTCGACATAGTTTGGCTGAAGGACAACTTCAAGGAGACTGGCGAAGTGTATAAGGGCAAGGTTTGGAGTGCCGACGGCTATTTTCACACCGATGTACGTTATGCTCTCGGTTCGCTGGCTTCGATGGTGAATATCGACTCGATAAAGGGTCACACCATTATCCTTCCAGAACATCCGTCGAACGGCGAAAAGCTTGACGACTGCCACATCACTGGTCCCGGCATAGGCATTAACAATACCAACATTGCCGTTACCACCGGACAGAGCGTAACAACCAACGCCGGCACATTCGACTGCGTCCGCGTCGACTCGGAAGACAGCGCACAGATACTTTTCGTAAAGGTAAACGTAAGCTCGAAGCAGTGGTGGAAACTTGGCGTAGGTGCCGTGAAGTACGAATCGTACAACAAGAAAGGCAAGATGACACTCAACAGGGAACTGTACTCTATAGAGTAGTTTAAAAGTTTCTGGGTTTCTAAGTTTCAAGCAGATAACAAAGGCAACATTATTTACGATTTCGATTCTGAACTTTGAACAAGAAACCTGAAACGAGAAACCAGAAACAAAAAAAATATTGCAACATAACAGAATATTCATTTTCTTTGCAAAAAATAATTTATTCATAATTTAAATAGAGGAGATATAACAATGGCAGAAGAACTCGAAAACAAGCCTGTAGAAAACAACGCACAGAACAACGCACAGACAGAAGTTTCACAGGATGATGCACAGAACAACAAGGTATTTGCAATTCTTGCATACTTCGGAATTTTAGTATTAGTTCCAATATTTGCAGCAAAGGAATCGAAATTTGCTCGTTTCCATGCAAATCAGGGTCTTGGACTATTTATTTGCGAAGTAGCATGGTGTATCATAAGCTATATCATAACCGCATTGCTGATTCACTCATGGTCATTCGGTTTGTTGACATTATGGAGCCTTATCAGCTGGCTCGTATGGATTGGCTTCTTGGTATTTGCAATCATAGGTATTATAAACGCAGCACAGGGAAGCACCAAGCCAATGCCAATTTTCGGCAAGTTCAAAATCTTAAAGTAAACGGATTTTTTAATACGGCGGCTCTCTATCGGGAGCCGTTTTTTTGTAAAAATTTCTCGTCAAACCTATTCTCAAATCAGTTTATTTGTTTAGATTTGCAAATTAAAAAAATAACTTAAACAAAAAAATATTATGAATAACGCATTATTCTCATTCAGAGAGCCGAAGAACGAACCGGGATTCTCATACGCACCCGGAACACCAGAAAGAAAATTATTGAAAGAAGAACTTGAACGTCAGTTCAACCAGTGCATCGAAATTCCTTGTATCATTGGCGGTAAGGAAGTTAAGACCGGTGACATGGGTAAGGTTGTTATGCCTACCAACCACAAGCACGTATTGGCAAAGTACCACAAGGTTGGCAAGAAGGAAGTACAGATGGCTATCGACGCTGCATTGGCAGCTAAGAAGCAGTGGGAAGACACCCCATGGATCGAACGCGCTTCCATCATGATGCGTATCGGCGAACTTCTTTCGAAGAAATACAGATATGTAATCAACGCAGCTACTATGCTCGGCCAGGGCAAGAACCCGATGCAGGCAGAAATCGACAGCGCACAGGAAACTATCGACTTCCTCCGCTTCAACTCGTATTTCGCATCGAAGATTTACGCTCAGCAGCCAATTTCCGACAATTCGGTACTCAACCGCAACGAATACCGCGCAATGGAAGGATTCGTTTATGCAATCACTCCTTTCAACTTCACATCAATCGCTTGCAACCTCAACATTTCGCCAGTATTGATGGGTAATGTTACTATCTGGAAGCCGGCAACTACCGCTATCCTCTCCAACTACTACCTGATGAAGATTTTCCAGGAAGCAGGTTTGCCAGACGGCGTTATCAACTTCCTCCCGGGCAAGGGTTCGGTTATCAGCAGCGTAGCTTTCACATCACCTCACCTTGCAGGTATCCACTTCACCGGAAGCACATCTACTTTCAAGGCATTCTGGAAGCAGATCGGTGACAACATTGACAAGTACAACACTTATCCGAAGATCGTCGGTGAAACTGGTGGTAAGGACTTCATCTTTGCACACAAGTCGGCTGACCCACGCGAACTCGCAGTTGCAATCGTTCGTGGTGCATTCGAATTCCAGGGACAGAAGTGCTCGGCAGCTTCTCGCGCATACATTCCAAAGTCGTTGTGGGATGAAACCTTGAAGAATGTTAAGGAAATGATGAAGACAGTAAAGGTTGGTGATGTATTTGACTTCACAAACTTTGTAAATGCAGTTATCGACGAAGAATCGTTCGACAAGATTGCTGGTTACATCGACAGAGCAAAGAAGTCGCGCAAGGCTAAGATAGCTCTCGGTGGAACATACGACAAGAAGGTTGGTTACTTTATCGACCCGACTATCATCGTTACTACCGATCCGCACTACGAGGCAATTCAGGAAGAAATGTTCGGTCCGGTTATCACAGTTTTCGTTTACGATGACGACAAGTACACAGAAACTCTCCACCTCTGCGACGAAACTTCGCCATACGCACTTACAGGTTCAATCTTTGCAAAGTGCCGTTATGCAATCATCGAAGCCGAAAATGTACTTCGCCATGCAGCTGGTAACTTCTACATCAACGACAAGCCGACAGGCGCAGTTGTAGGCAACCAGCCATTCGGCGGTGCAAGAGCATCGGGTACCAACGACAAGGCAGGTAGCGAACTCAACCTCTACAGATGGATTAGCACTCGCTCGATAAAGGAAACTTTCTGCCCTCCGACAGAATACGGTTATCCGTTCCTTGGTAAGGACAAATAAAACAATTTATTTCAATTAAGGCGGGAGATTTTCTTCCGCCTTTTTTGTATTAATAGAAAAATTCATATTTTTGCAGTCATGGATATGACTTGGGAGTTCATATTGCGTATATTTGTAGCTGCTATGCTTGGTGGAGCCATAGGACTTGAGCGTGAATACCGCGCCAAGGAAGCAGGTCTGCGTACACATTTCCTCGTAGCGCTTGGTTCGGCTTTGTTTATGATAGTATCAGCATACGGATTCGACGGTATCAAACTAGGCGAAGAGCAACGTTGGGACATTGCCAGAATAGCAGCACAGGTGGTTACAGGAATCGGTTTCATTGGCGCAGGAACAATCATTTTTAATAAGAGTGAAAACATAATACGCGGGCTTACAACAGCGGCGGGCGTTTGGGTTACTGCTGCGATAGGTCTTGCATGTGGTGGTGGAATGTATATTCTTGCGGCAGTATCTACTGCTTTAGTTCTTATTGGTCTGGAAGCATTTAACCTGCTAATACGTTGGCTTACAAAACGTAGAAAGAGAAAACTTGAAGAACAAATAAGAATTAACAAAATAAAAAAAGATGATTAATAATCAATTGCATCTTTCTTTATAATGCCATTAGCTTTTTATACTCCCTTAGATACTTTTCTACGTTAGCAATATCGTCGTAGAAAGGAGTGTCTTCGATGAATTTCGGTACCAAGTTGCGTATTGCATCGTATTGTGCGCGGGTTGCGGGACTTAGTTTGTTGGCAATTTCGAGGCAGTCGGTTGCTTGGGCAAGTGCGATGTAGTGAATTGCCATCACTTGGAAGCAATTGTCGATTACTCGCTTGCAAAGCAGTGCCGTGTTGGTTCCCATGCTTACGATGTCCTGATTGTCGTTGTTGTTTGGAATGCTGTGGACGTAATTTGGCATTGCAAGTGTCTGGCATTCGGCCGTAGTCGAGGTTGCTGTAAACCCGCAGGCTTGCATTCCGTAGTTAAGACCAAGAGTACCAAGGTTTAGGAATGGTGGCAAAATGCCGTTTATACGGTCGTGGAACAGGTAGTTGAGCTGGCGTTCGGCAGTCATTGCTATGCGTACCATCGCTATCTTTACCTTGTCCTCTTCGAGCGAAATGTAGTCGCCGTGGAAATTGCCGCCGTGGTAAACGTTCTTTGTTACCGGGTCAACTATCGGGTTGTCGCAGGCGGAGCAGACTTCTTCCTGCAGTATGCGGCGCGAATTTACAAGTGTTTCGTATATAGGACCAAGTATTTGCGGTGTGCAACGCAGTGAGTAGTAGGGCTGTACCTTGTGCTCAAACACTTTTTCCTCCTTATGTCCGTTGTTGTAGAGTTCGTGTTCGCGCTGTATGAGGCATTTGCTTCCTTTGGCGAAGTCTCTCATCTGACGAGCAATAACCTGCTGTCCGTTGTGGCGGCGGCATTCGTTGAGAGGTTCCGACATAAGGTCGTCGAAAGACGAGGCGATTTCGTTCATCCATACCGAGGCGATTACCGAAAGTTCGAGAAGAATTTCTGCAAAATGCTGATTGACTATTGAAATGCCAGTCATTACCGAAGTGCCGTTTGTGATTGACAAGCCTTCGCGGATGTATATCTTCAGCGGAGTAAGGTCGAATTTCTTCATTATTTCGGCAGTAGGATGCCATTCTCCATTGTAGTGGACCTTTCCTTCGCCGATGAGTGTAAGTGCGATGTGGGCAAGTTGTACGAGGTCGCCGCTTGCACCTACGCTTCCGTGCTGCGGTATGAATGGATATATGCCTTTGTTGATGAATTCCTTAAGCAGCAATGCAACATCGACATGGATTCCAGATCTGCATTGCATTATTGTGCCGAGCCTTGCTATCATTGCCGCCTTGACGTAGATGTCGTCCAAAGGTTCGCCTGCACCAGTGGCGTGACTTCTGATGATGTTATACTGCAAGTCGGTAAGGTATTTGTCGTCAACGTGCCACTGCGCCATTGGACCGAAACCTGTATTTATGCCGTATATGACCTTCTCGGAAGAAAAATCCTTAAGAAACTTGTAGCAATCATCTATGCCTTTTATCGACTCTTCGGAAATGCGAAATGGTTCATTTTCAAACAGAACCTTTTCTATGTTGTTCAATAATAGAGAATCCATCTTTTTTATAGTCTTTCAAAAAACAATTTGCAAAAATACATTTTTTGAGTACACAATAATGTTTTCTGACTAATTTTTCGGCTGGTGTTCCTTTCTCAGCAGGTCGTTCAGTTCCTTTACGGGATTGAATGTAATAAGCGGAACTTCTACGAAGATTGTCAGCCAGTCGGCCATGGAACCGTTCCAAAGTCCAGGATGCTCCAGCACCTTGATTGGTTTGCCGTTGTATGTCTTTTCGGAAATAAAGCAGGTTGAAGAATCAACAAACTTGTTGAGGTCAAACTTGTTGCCCTTGCAATCCTTGTTGTAACATACCAAATCGACAGGATTGAAATGCGTCGAGTTGTTGAAATGTGCCTTCTGGCTTTCGTCGGCAAGGTTTATCTGGGCTTTTTCCACAATTCTGTAACGAAATGCTTCCATCTTTCCTTACAAGGAACGGTCCGCCACCAGGTTCGCCAGTGTTCTTTACCATTCCGCACACACGGATTGGGCGGTTCATAAAGCGGACTAGCACGTCGCAAAGGATTTCCCCACGATCAAAAGTTGTGCAGAAGGTCTTTTCGAGGCTGTCGGCTATGCGGTTGCAGTTGTCTGCCGACTTGTCAGTTTCGAGGCTCTGCATGTACGACTTTATGTTTTCTGCAGTTTCGATTAGCACACCGCCAAGCAACTTTTTGTATGGTAAGGTTTCTGCCATATAGTCCTGATGCACAATGTTGTCGATATTCTTGATGAAGATAATGTCGGCATCAATCTGGTTAAGGTTCTGCAACAGCGAGCCGTGTCCGCCCGGACGAGTGAAAAGTTCGCCCGAATCGGTAGTAACGAGAGTGCCGTCGTTGTATATTGCAACCGTGTTAGTCGATTTTTCCTGAAACGAGAATTTCACATCTACATTCAGATTGTTCTTCTGCAAAATCCTATCCAGCAACGACTTGAACATCTCGTAATGTTCTTCCGAAACTGTGAATTCGAGTTTTGCAGGCTGATCGGAATTGTTCATTGCCACGCCTTCGAAAATCTGTTCCTCGAAAGCGGTACGCGAACAACCAAACCTTTGGGCAATCCAGCATAGTTAAGCGGTTCGTGCAGAATCTTGTCGGAAATTTCCTCAAGGTTTTCCGCATTCCTTATGCTGTCCTTCAGAGTATCGAAAAACGCGAACTTAGGCAAAGCATCTATTGTTGCCTTGACCGAATAGTTGTCACCATCGTGCAGGTTTTTGAGGTTTGGCTCGTTGTTGAACGCAATCAGTCGCTTGAACATTCGTGTTGCCGCACCTGATGCAGGGACAAACTTCTCGACAGTATAGTTCTTGCTTTTTTCGTCGTAGCAGTCGATGTAGTGCTGCTGGTCACTGATTATGGTTATGCCCTTTTCGGGTGTTGCGGGTACTGCAATGTCAACAAAGTTGCCTTCGCTTTCGAGTAGGCTTTTCTGACGTGATATTTCGGTTTCGCTTAACATATTTGTATTTTTAAATTGTCTTGATAAAATTATTCCTTATTGTTTCAACATCGTTTTGCAATGTTTCCGATTGAAAACCAGACTTTTCTAATTTATTGAAGTCGGTCTTTAGGTTTGAAATTACATCGGTGTCGGAAAGTTGTGACAGCAGTTCGTTGATGGAATGCAGCACGTTGAAATGGTTTTCGAGCGAATTTGCATTTTCGTCGTTCGATTCTGATTCCTGTGCAAGTCCCAGATGTGTGGTTTCAATCCAGAAACCACAGATGAACATGGCGGTAATTCCGTATTTTTCGTTTTCTGCTGGAACAATGGTGTTTGTGTCGAGAAGGCTGTCGATTGTGGCAAAAATTACCTGCTCGTCGTTAAGGTTTTCCTCTATCTTGGGCACATATTCCGAGAAAATGTCGTTATCGACAGCCAATTTTTCTGCTATATGTTTGGTTGCATCAAGAATGTCGGTGCATACCTGCACACGTTCAAAGTAGCGTGCATATCCGAGGTCAGCGACTAGCATTCCCATTGCCATGGCGGTTTCCTTCGAGTTCTGGTAGAGGTCGGCGGTACGCACGTCAAGCAGCAAGTCCTTGTCGAACTTCACCTTGTTGAGGCGGATATTTTTGCAGATTTCGGAATACTTGGGCAACTGGTTCAGTATGCTGTCGATATGGCTTTTGTCGGCGGTGGATTCGACGTTGGAAAAGTCTTCGTTTACCTGCTTGTAGTGAATACCATTGCTGCAGGAAGAGAATGCCAACGCAATAAGCAGCAAAATGCAATATGACTTAACACTGTCCATTAATTTTAGAATACCTGTCAATCATCTCTCTCAGCGAATCTGTCCAGTACGGTATGTTGATGCCAAAAGTTTCCGAAATCTTCCTTGTGTTCAGCACGCTGTATGTGGGACGGGTTGCCTTGGTGGGATATTCGCTTGTAAGCAAAGGCTTTACCTCGGCTTCAATCTTTGTGAGCCTGAAAATGTGCATCGTAAAGTCGTACCACGAGCATACGCCACGGTTGGTGAAATGATAGATTCCGCCGTGCCATTCGCCGTTGTTAAGATAAATGTCCGAAATCTTCAGCAATGCCTTTGCAAGGTCGCCTGCGTATGTAGGAGTGCCAACCTGGTCGAACACAACGCCTTTTATCTTGCCTTCGCTGCCGAGACGAATCATGGTCTTCACATAGTTATTGCCATGTTCGCTATATAGCCAGGCCGTACGAACAATCACAGCATCGCAATTCTCGGCGGCAATGTTCTGCTCTCCTTCGAGTTTTGTCCTGCCGTATGCCGATTGCGGATTTGTTGGTGCATCCTCGCAGTATGGGGTATTTGCCTGACCATCGAAAACATAGTCGGTAGAAACATGAATCAACTTGAAACCGAACTTGTTGGCGCATTTTGCAAGGTTGCGAGGAGCAACGGCATTTGCCAAGGTTGCATTTTCAAGGTCATCTTCTGCCTTTTCAACTGCAGTGTAAGCTGCGCAGTTTATTACAACTTCGAACTTGTTGTTAGCAAAAAAGCTAGTTGTTGCCTCAAGGTTTGATATGTCAAGTTTATCAATGTCAACGTATTCGAATTCGGCATTTGCAACCATTTTGTGGTTGTCGCGAATCTTGTTGCCCAGTTGTCCGTTGCAACCGATGACGAGTATTCTTTTCATTTTTAGAAATTTAATTTTGCATCTCTTAATGTTGGGTGATTCATGTCTCTTTCTGAGAATATCATCTTGTCCTGCGGAATCTTCCAGTCTATGCCAAGTTCCGGGTCGTTGAAGATTATACCGCCTTCGCTTTCCTTGTTGTAGGCATTGTCGCAAAGATATGCGAACACAGCATAGTCGGACAAAACCGAAAATCCGTGTGCAAATCCGCGGGGAATAAGGAACTGGCGCTTGTTTTCTTCGGAAAGTTCCACCGAAAGATGCTTGCCGTATGTTGGCGAACCCTTGCGAATATCTACAGCCACATCGAGTACCTTGCCGACAACGCAGCGCACGAGTTTTGCCTGCGAATATGGGTTGAGTTGGAAATGCAATCCGCGCACAACGCCGTATGTCGAGCTTGATTCGTTCTGCTGAACGGGGACAAAGTTGATTCCTGCCGCCTCAAAGACGGATTTATTCCACGTCTCGAAGAAATATCCTCTCTGGTCGCCGAAAACTTTCGGTTCAATAATCTTCAAATCCTTTATAAAGGTATCTGTTACAGTCATTTCTGCTATTTTTCGTTTACGATTCTCAACAAATATTTTCCGTAGTTGCTCTTTGCAAGTTTTTCGGCAAGCACAGCAAGTTGTTCTTTGTTTATGAAGCCTTTGCGATAAGCAATTTCCTCAATACACGATGCCTTCAAGCCCTGACGGTGCTCGATTGTCTCAATGAAGTTTGATGCCTGCAAAAGACTGTCCGGTGTTCCAGTGTCGAGCCATGCAAAACCACGACCGAGAAGTTTGATTTGCAGACGGTCTTCCTTGAGGTATAAGTTGTTGAGGTCGGTAATTTCAAGTTCGCCACGCTTCGACGGCTTCAAACTCTTAGCCTTTGCAACCACATCGTTCGAGTAGAAGTAAAGTCCTGTTACTGCGTAGTTTGACTTTGGATGTTCTGGCTTTTCCTCGATGGAAATCACTTTGCCATTCTTATCGAATTCAGCAACACCGTATCTTTCTGGGTCGTTCACATAGTAACCGAAAATTATTGCGCCATCTTCGATTTTTGCAGCATCGGTCAACTGCTGACCGAAACTCTGACCATAGAAAATATTGTCGCCAAGCACGAGGCAAACCTTATCGTTGCCAATGAATTCCTCGCCGAGAATGAAAGCCTGCGCAAGTCCGTCGGGCGAAGGCTGAATCTTGTAGTGGATGTCCATTCCGAGTTGTGAGCCGTCACCGAAAAGCTTTTCGTACAAACCGATGTCTGTCGGAGTGGAAATTATCAATACTTCGCGGATTCCCGCCAGCATCAGCGTAGAAAGCGGATAGTAAATCATCGGCTTATCGTAAACCGGAATTATTTGCTTCGAAATGCTTATTGTCATCGGGTGCAGACGAGTTCCTGCACCACCTGCTAAAATTATACCTTTCATTGTATTCTAATTTTTGTTGGCAAAGTTACAAATTAATATTAATACGAGCGAAAATCAATAAAAATACCAATCGTAAATCTTTTTGTTTACAAAGCTATTGTTGTATTGCAAAAAATATTAATAATTCACCTTCACGCTAAAACTTCCCGATTCCTCATCTTCCCCGTCGTAATAATTATATCCGCATTCGATGCCGGTTACACGCTGGTAATCGTCAACAGTGTAGGTATATTTTAATATGGAGGTCGCCATTATCATGTGAGCGTCGCTATAGACATTGGTCTTTCTTTCCGTAGGCATAAACTTGGAAACCAGTCCCTTCGGGGCAACCGATGTCGCACCAGGGAGAAATCCCGACTCTTCGGCAAACGCCAGCACATCAATGTTGGGACGGTCAACATCGCCATACTTATAGAAAGTACTGTCGAACGAGAACGATTCATCGCAGGCCGGAGAAAATACCTTTACGATATTTACATTTCCGCCATCCCACAGATAGCTGTCGCCGCAGTCCATTTCGTCGATGCACTCGCTAAGCTTGCCCGACTTGTACTTGTAGCGTTGCACTAAGCCTTCATCTTCCAAAAGGTATTCCGACTTCTTTACATAGCCTTCGCCATCCAAGGTAAGTTCCAGCTTTCTCATCCCGGCATCGCAGGTTATGACACCGTCGCCGTAAGTAACTGTCGATTCGATGGCCCACTCGTAATCGGTACCAATGTTGCGGTGGGATGTGACTTTTATCAGTCTGTCTAACTCGTCGTATGCAAAGGTCACCTTGTTGTCTCCAGCCACATCATAATTTATTTCGATGCTTTTCACAAGGAAAGACGGTTCTTCAACAACTTCTTCGACTATACTGTCGGTTGATTCGGCAGTAGCTTCTTCGGTTTTGCTTTCCTTGGAGCTACCGCACGATGCGATAAATGCCATTGCCAACACAATGGTTGCGATACAAATCTTCTTCATTTACTAGTAGTTAAGCTTAAGAATCTGGCAACTATTATCCTTTTCGATTTCTCCGTCGTAATTGGTTTCGTTCTCAACATTGATTTTTATCTCGGTTATCCTGCCGGTTGCATCATCGATTTTGTATTCGAAGGTAGTAGTCTCTTCCGTTTCCCAACCATCGACAAGGCCGCTGAAGTGCGATTTCGAAGGAAGATATTCCGATGCCAAATCTTTTCCAAACGACGAAACGCCAGGTGCGGAATAGAAGATTGTAAACACATCGATTGTAAACGGATTTTTAATGTCAGTATATTCAAATTCCGTAGTCGATTGCGGTTCTTCCATGTCGTTGGTGTTGTAAACTACAGTATATTCGGTCATGCAATTATTTTTCCACTTGTATATAATGTCCTCACCTTTATAATAAGGGTCGGCGAGTTGTCCGAAATCGCGGGTTATCCAACTAACCTTGTCTCCTTCGTAGTTGTACTTGATATTAATCTTGCCTTGTTCGCCGTTATCGATGCAACCTGTTGTCAGCTTGCCGTTTGAATACTTGTATGTGGTAGTTGAATTTTCGGTTGCGACCTTGATTTCGTTGTCACTGTATGTTACCGAATATTCATCGTATTCGTCTTTCTGGTTGACAAGACGGTTCTGGTCGTCGTACTTGAAATAGATTGTACCTGCAGATTCTCCGTCATAAATTTTTTCAATGCTTTTGACAAGAAGAACTTCCTGTCCTTTTTCTTCTGCGACCTGTTCGGTCTGTGCCGGTTCGTTTTCGTCTGTTGCCTTTTTGTCGGCTGATTTGTTGCACGACAGCAGGATAAACATTGCTGCGGCTGCTAATAACAAAATGTTTTTACTCATAATTATTACTTTTTTTAATGTCATTCCGCAAGGCATTGCATTACATCGCGACACTTCGACCCTTCGACAAGCTCAGGGAGCGAAAGTGCGCGGCTTTTATACCTTGCGGAATGACGGTTAGTATTCAATTAAAACTGTACCTTCGGTGCTTCCTGTGCTGCCTGGCTAGCTTCGAAGTAAGACCTTTCGCCGAATCCGAACATCTTTGCAACAAGGTTCTTCGGGAACTTTATCACAAGTACATTGTAATCTTGTACTGCTGCATTGAAAATTTCACGCTTTGCAGCGATTTCTGCTTCAATTTCCTTCAACTGATCCATCAACTGAGTGAAATGAGCATCTGCCTTCAATTCAGGATATGCCTCGCGTACTGCAAGCAAGCGACTCAAAGTGCTTGATACATTGTCCTGTGCCTCCTGGAACTTAGCAAACGATTCGTTGTCAAGTTCGTCGGCGTTGATATTGATTGATGTTGCTGCGCTGCGTGCTTCGATAACAGCCGTCAAAGTTCCCTGTTCGTGAGCTGCGTAGCCCTTAACGGTTTCAACCAAGTTGGGGATGAGGTCGGCACGCTTCTGGTATGCTGCCTGAACATCGGCCCAAGGCTTCTTCACAGCCTGGTCGGCCTCTACAATCTTGTTGTACGAACGCCATACATAAATTCCACAAATAAGAAGTATTACAAAAATTACTCCTCCGATTAATGTTGCTCCTAAGCAACCGCTTCCATCTTTTGCCATAGTCTATAAGTTTTTTAGTTTCTAAGTTTAAAAGTTTAACGTTCAATGTTTAATGTTCAAAGTTTAAAAGTTTCTATGTTTAACTTCGTTGAGGGCTACGCCGTTCACGTTTCTATGGGCTAACGCCTGTTTCTAAATTGGGATCAAAGGCTGACAGGCTTGCGGTCTAACAGTCTTGCGGTCTAACCGTCTGACAGACTTGCAGACAGATAGGCTGGTCTTCTGCTGGACTGGTCTTCTGCATGCCTTCTAGCCTTTCGTTATCGTTTCAATTATTTCGTTTATCCTTGCTTTTAGTTTCTCCTCGGTTGCTTCGTACTGGCTCGGAGTTTCGAGCTTGCCCTTTACACCTATATAGAACTTAATCTTCGGTTCGGTGCCCGACGGACGGACTGTAATCTTGCTGCCGTCGGCGAGGTCGTATTGCAGTACATTCGACTTGGGTAGGGTGATGTCGTAGCAGAGGTCGCTGATTTTGTCGTACGACTTGCGTGCCTGGAAATCGTGAACCATCACAACCTGTACTCCGCAAATCGACTCGGGAGGCGTACTTCTGAACTTGTCCATCATTGCCTCTATTTCCTGCATTCCGCTTTGTCCGGGCTTGGTGAGCGACTTCAGTCCTTCAAGGTAGAAACCGTACTTTGTATAAATGTCCAACAGCAAATCCATCAGGGTTTTGCCTTGAGCCTTCATTCTTGCAGCGGCTTCGCATACCAGCATCGAGGCGATTACTGCATCCTTGTCGCGAACACAGTCGCCAGCAAGGAATCCGTAGCTTTCCTCGCCACCACCAATGAACTGCATCTTGCCGTAGTTCTTTTCGATTTCCTCGGCAATGTACTTGAAGCCTGTGAGAACATCAAGGCATTTTACACCGTAATCCTTGGCAATCTGCGGAATAAGTTCAGTTGTAACGATGGTCTTAACGATGAATTCCTTTCCTTTCAGACGACCTTCGGACTTGAAGCTGTCGAGAAGATAATGCACAAGTATCGAAGCTGTCTGGTTACCGTTGAGAATTACGAACTTGCCGTTGTGGTTTACCACTACGCCAAGACGGTCGCTATCGGGGTCGGTACCGAATACGATGTCAGCGCCGATTTGTTCGGCCTTGCGAATTGCAAGCGTGAGAGCCTCGCGTTCCTCGGGGTTTGGCGACTTTACCGTCGGGAAATTGCCATCGGGAACTGCCTGTTCCTCAACAATGTTGACATCGTTGAAGCCAATGCTCTTCAGTGCCTGAGGCAATACGCTTATGCTCGAACCGTGAATTGGCGTATATACGATCTTCAAGTTTGCACTTGCATTGTCCTTTACATTGTGGCACAACGACTTGAGAGTTTCAATGTAGGCATTGTCGACATCTGCGCCAATTTCAACCACATTCTTGAACTTGATGTCCTCAACTGTGACTTTCCTAACATCCTCGATTATGCCCTTGTCGTGCGGCGGAATTACCTGTCCGCCATCGCTCCAGTAAACCTTGTATCCGTTGTATTCCTTGGGGTTGTGCGAAGCGGTTATGACGATTCCCGAATTGCAGTGCAGGTGACGGATTGCAAACGACAATTCGGGCGTCGGACGCAACTTGTCGAACAGATAAACCTTAATTCCATTTGCCGACAGTACCGAAGCGGTAATCTTTGCAAATTCGCGGCTGTTGTTACGGCTGTCGTGTGCTATTGCGCAACTGATTCCCTTAGCCTTGTCGCAGAGTGCAAGCAGATAGTTTGCCAGTCCTTGCGTAGCCATTCCCACGGTGTAGCGGTTCATGCGGTTTGTTCCTGCACCCATTATTCCGCGCAGACCGCCAGTTCCGAACTCCAAGTCCTTGTAGAAACTTTCGTTCAGCTGTTCGGGGTTATTCTCAATCATTTCGGCTACAGCCTTGCGGGTCTGCTCGTCGAAAACTTCACTTGTCCAGTATTTTGCTTTCTGTAATACGATATTATCCATTTTACATATTATTTGAAAAGTCAAAGGTAATGAATTATTGAATACGATGATATTTTTTGTGAAAAAGTTTAAACAATCTCAAACAACCTCAACCCAACTCAAACAACATTAAACCACCCCAAACAACATCAAACCACCCCAAACAACATCAAACAATATTAAACCACCTCAAACCACCTCAAACAACTTTAACCCATTTTGCATTCTCGCAATTTGCCAGTTCGACAAAAATCCTTAAGTTTGCAACAGTATAAATTTAAAACATAACGCAATGAAAGAACAAGTATTAAAGGCAATGCGCGAGGCTGGCAAGCCAGTCTCGGCTGGTGAAATAACGACGGCTCTCGGTGCCGACCGCAAGGAAATTGACAAGGCTTTTGCAGAACTCAAGAAGGAAGGCGCAATAGTCTCGCCAGTACGCTGCAAGTGGGAACCTGCAAAATAACACGTGATGAAAAAAGTAGTTGTTATTTCAACAAGTCTCCGCGCTGGCTCCAACAGCCACGCAATGGCGGAGCAGTTTGCCGAAGGTGCAAAATCATCTGGAAATCAAGTGGAACTCATCTCGCTCAGAGGCAAGGAAATCAAGTTCTGCGTCGGCTGTCTGTCGTGCCAGAAGACTGGTGCGTGTGTATTCAAGGACGATGTTCCCGCAATTATGGATAGTGTGCTTAATGCCGATGTAGTGTGCTGGGCAACACCGATTTACTACTACGAAATGTCGGGACAGATGAAAACCCTAATCGACCGTATGAACGCAATGTACCCCAAGGACTACCGTTTCCGCGAAGTCTATCTGCTGACCACTGCTGCCGAAAACGAGGAATGGACTCCCAAACGTACCGAAAGCGGTCTGCAAGGCTGGATAGACTGTTTTGGGAAGGCTACACTCAAGGGACATATTTTCTGCGGCGGTGTGAACGAACCGAATGATATTGCGGGGAATGCAAAGTTGCAGGAAGCATACGAAATGGGAAAGAAGTGCTAATTGCTGCAAGATTATTCTGACGGACTTGCAATGTTGTGTATTGCAAGCCTTTTTAGGAACGGAAACAACAAAAAAAGCAACTGTATTGAGCAGTTGCTTTCGTAAGTAAGTAAATTTTAAGATTTTAATCCTCTTCGCCATTAAGCATTTCATATACTTCTTTTGAGGAGAAACTTCCTGCACAAACGAGAATCGAACTTTCCTCCTTTTCCTGTGTGGCTATTATTAGTTCATGCGGATTGCGTTTGTCGGTAAAGATAAAAACAACACTTTCGCCACCATCGCGTGCGGTCATGAGTATTTCGTAGTTTTTGTCATTGCTTAAAACTTCTATGTCCTTGTCTATTTGACTCTTGCCCTTTGCTGTGTTCGAATTGATGATAAGCATTTTTTCTATGCCTACGAGGTTGCCGAGTTCTGAGTCCAAGGCAGACAAGGCAGAGTTTGCCAGGTTAAACATTGCTTTGTTTATGCAAACGAAATCCACATCTTCCATTTTGGCGTACTTTTCGAAAATCTTGTTTTGTGCCATTGCTGCAAATGTGCAGGCAATTATTGCAATTGTTATTATTAATCGTTTCATATTCCTTGATTTTTAAAGTTTTGACTGATTTTTTATCTTGTTAATTTTTGAATTTGTCTTTTGAATGGCTTCTTGTGCAGGCTTTTTGCACATTTGTATAGAACGGGAGATTATGCTGTTTGCTCTCTCAATCTGCATTGTTGCTTCTTCAACGCTAGTACAGGTGTCGCGGAATGGCGATTCATTAGATTCTTGATTTTGGAACTGCATTATGCAAACTCCGACTATTGCGATTACGGACACAGCAGCAGCTATCTGATACCAGATTGTTTTTGGCGGCTTTTCTTGTCGGAAAACATTGCTTTTAGGTTGTCGTGATGCTAGTTCTGGATTTTTCTCCGTTTCCGAATCATTGAGATTGCCTACAAAAGCATTTATTTCCGTCGCAATATCGTCGGGTATATGGGTGTCGGCGATTTCTGACATTGACAGAAACAGTTTTCGGTCGGCTTCAAGTTCGGCTGGAACATCGTCGGAACGGAAAAAGTCCATCAGTTTTTCTTCCTCTGCGGGTGTTGTTTTCCCTTCGTAGAAGCGGATGAGCAGCGATTCAATATTTGATTTTGTTTCCATGGTCATAATGATTTAAAATTGTCCCTTAATGTTTTTCTTGCCCTAGAAAGCAATGTGTATATATTCTCTCGGCTAAAATGCGTTATTTCTTCAATTTGCTGTATTTCAAGGCCATCTATAGTGCGCAAGCGAAGCACTGTTTGCTGGTCTTTCGGTAGAATACTTATCATTTTCATAACTTCGACCAATGTACTGCTGGCATTGATTGAATCTTCTGTTTTGTTGTCTAAAAGTATGTCTGCCAAATCGTTGTTTTCTGTATGTTTGCCTTTCAGTTTGTCGAAGCAGTTGTTGCGAACCATTGTCAGCACTAGTGGCAGTGGTGATTTGTCGTGGTCGATGCTGTTTCGTCGCTGCCACAATTCGGCATAAACATCCTGTACGCAGTCCCTTGCCTCGTCGCTGTTTCGCAATATGTTGTATGCGAGGGCGTACATTTTGCTGCTGAATGGTAAGTACATATTTGAAAACTCTTCGTGTGACATTTTCTAGTCGTTCTTAATCATCTTCCGCATGTAATACGATTGAAATCATAAAATCTTACAAAATTATATATTTTTTCCTTGTCTTTGCTAATGACAAAAAAAATCAACTTGCTGTATTGCTTTGATTTACAACTATAAACAAAATCGTATATCAGGCAAAATTTTATGTCCGGTCTTAATTTATTTTTTACCTTTGTAAGTCATTACAAACAAAACCATAATATATGATAGACCAAATAATCAACTACAATAAGACTTTCGTTGAACAGAAAGGTTACGAGAAATACCTGACGGACAAGTACCCCGACAAGAAACTGGCGGTGCTGTCGTGTATGGATACCCGATTGACGGAACTTCTGCCAGCTGCCCTCGGACTGAAAAATGGTGATGCAAAAATCATCAAGAATGCCGGAGGTTTGGTCATTTCGGCTTTCGATTCGGCAATGCGTAGCCTGATTGTAGCTATTTACGAACTCGGCGTGAATGAGATTATGGTGGTGGCACACTCGCATTGCGGGGCTTGCCACATGAGCTACGATCACTTTCACAACGAAATGATTTCTAGAGGCATCACCGACGAGACGCTTGATACAATCCGCAAATGTGGCATCAACTTGGACCATTGGCTAGAGGGCTTCAAGGATACGCCCGAATCTGTGCGTAAGACTGTCGAGACCATCAAGACACATCCGCTGGTGCCTAAGGACATTGTTGTACGCGGTTTCATAATCGACTCTGAGACAGGTGCTTTGGATGAAATAAAAATGTAAAAAATATGATTCTATACTTCTCAGGTACAGGTAATAGTTTGGCAATAGCAAGACAGATTGCCGAACGCGCTGGCGAACAAGTAATGCCACTGCGTGAGGCTGTCGGTGCCGACTTGTCGGACGAAAAACGCATAGGCTTCGTGTATCCCTGCTACAACGGTGATGCGCCCAAGATTGTTCCGAAACTTGTTGCACAACTGGATTTGCCCACTGATGCTTACTATTTCATCGTAATAACCTGTGGCGCACTTACGGGGAACAGCATTTGGACAGTCAAAAAAGTATTGAAGCAGAAAGGTATTCGGCTCAACTACTGCAACAAGATTCGCGTCCCCGACAACAGCGCGCTTGGTTTCGGGCGCAATCCAAACGACCAGCTATGGAAATTCCAGAAATATGCACCACGCTTGGAGCAGATAAAGAACGACATTGCTGCAAATGTGAACGCGCACCACTGGGGTTCACCCGATCTTTTGGCTGCCTTGCAGACTCTGAGCGTGTTCGACGTGTTCGACAATGCCATTTTCAAGGCTTTGCGACCAAAAGTCAATGCCGAAAAATGTGTAGGTTGCGGAATCTGCGCAAAAGTGTGTTCCGTTGGCAACATCTCGTTGACCGAAAACCATGCCCACTGCGGCGACAAATGCGAGTCCTGCCTTGCCTGCGTGCATTTCTGCCCACATCTGGCAGTAGAACTCGGCGGTAAGCCGACACTCAAGGAAAGGCAGTACCATCATCCGAAGGTAGAATTGAAGGATATGATAGTGGAGAAATAAGGACTTTTGAATTCGTTTTCAAAAATCCAATATTCCATTTTCCAATCCCAACTTAATGTGTTATCTTTGCAGTTTGTTTTCTAACACGAAATTTGATTTAACAGATATGGCAAAAAATGACCAACTGAACGAAAAGGCGCTTCCTGAAGAAGGAAAGGCACGCTTTGCACTTGGCAAGAAGAACTACATTGCGCTGGCAATAGGCTTTGCAATACTTGTTATCGGCTACGCACTTATGTCGGGTGGCGCTTCAACAGATCCCAATGTGTTCAATGGTGACGAAATATTCAACTTCCGTCGCATAACGCTTGCCCCGATAGTGCTGATAATCGGCTTCGCAGTCGAAATTTTTGCAATAATGTGGCGTCCGCGCGCAAAAAAGAATTAGTGTATGGATTGGCTAGAAGCATTAATACTCGGTTTGATTCAAGGTCTTACCGAATATCTGCCCGTCAGTAGCAGCGGACATTTGGCTATAGGAGCGAAACTTTTCGGACTCAATGGCGAAGAAAACCTGACATTCACGGTTGCAGTACATGTTGCAACAGTGCTTAGCACATTGGTTATCCTATGGAAGGAAATTGTTTGGCTGTTCAAGGGATTCTTCAAGTTCAAATGGAACGACGAGATGAAATATCTGGCCAACATCTTGATTTCCATGATTCCTGTAGCAATAGTTGGTTTTCTTTTCAAAGATACCGTAGAAGAGATTTTCGGTTCAGGATTGCTTGTTGTTGGAATCTGCTTGCTCGTAACTGCAGCCTTGCTGGCATTCGCATATTATGCAAAACCACGCCAGAAGGAGAAAATCTCCATGATAGATGCTTTTGTGATTGGTATTGCTCAAGCAGCGGCTGTGATGCCAGGACTTTCAAGGTCTGGCTCTACGATAGCAACTGGACTTTTGCTCGGCAACAAAAAAGAAAATTTAGCTCAGTTCTCGTTCTTGATGGTAATTCCTCCAATCCTCGGCGAAGCTTTGCTCGATGTTCTGAAAATCGCAAAGGGCAGTGCCGATGCTGCAACCGCTTCGATTGGCGCACTGCCTTTGGCTGTTGGCTTCATAACTGCATTTGTGGTTGGCAGTCTTGCTTGCAAACTTATGATAAACATTGTGAAGAAGGGCAAACTGATATGGTTCGCTGTATATTGCGCCCTTGCAGGTATTGCCACAATAATATTCCTCAGCTAAATGGAGTTCTTTTCGCTCGACAGGTTGCCCGATTTCGAGACTGGCGAAGTCATAATCTTCGACAAGCCGTACTCGTGGACATCGTTCGATGTGGTGAACAAGGTGCGCAAGAAAATCAGCGAATACACGGGCATACGAAAGTTTAAGGTTGGTCACGCAGGTACACTCGACCCGCTTGCTACTGGATTACTTATACTTTGCACTGGCAAGAAAACCAAGCTGATAGAAGAACTGCAAGGTGGCACTAAGGTTTACGAAGCTGAGTTTTGCCTCGGAGCGACAACTCCATCCTTCGATTTGGAAACCAAGATAGACAAGACCTTTGATATTTCAGATATTACCGAACAACAAGTGCGTGATGCACTTGCGGGACTTTGCGGTGAACGCGAACAGATGCCGCCGGTGTATTCGGCTGTGCAGGTAAATGGGAAACGTGCCTACGAATTTGCCCGAAAAGGTCGCAGCGTAGAACTGAAGCACAAATTAATAACGGTTTACGACATTGCCGTCAATAGCATAGAATTACCGATTGTAAATGTAACAGTTACTTGCAGCAAAGGCACTTACATACGTTCTTTGGCTGACGAATTCGGCAGAAGCCTCGGCAACGGAGCCTATTTGAAGTCCCTCCGCAGAACACAAAGCGGAGAAGCCGACATAAGCAAGGCTGTTAAGCTTGAGGATTTCTTGAAATATATGGGGCAAATAATGGGAAATTAGCCCTCACTATACTATTCCACTTTTACCATGTCCTTTTCGAAGTCGCTGTGGAAGTTCATGTTCTGCAATTTCCATACTTTGTTGGGACGATACATTGTAACCACAAACTCAACTGGTTGACGATCATACTTTAGTATATAAATGTACTTTGCATACGATTCTCCGAGATAATACTTACCGGCAAGCTCGTATCCGTTGAAATTGCCTAGCAATTTTCGCGATGCCTCAAATTTTTCCTTAATTGCAGTAGTGCCTTCCTTATTGCTTTCGAGCCACTCGTTGGTAGAAAACAAGTAGTCAATAGCCTGATTTACATCATTGTTGAACAAAGTAAAGAAACCCACCATTATATCTTCGGGAGTATTTTGCGCCTTTGCAGCAGTGCCAGTCACAAACATTGAGACAATGGCTACAATTATTATTATTGTCCTTTTCATAGTCGACAACTGTTTAAATTTAAATGCAAACTTACATAAAAATAGGAGATTTATACGACAGATTAATAAAGAAATTTTTATTATTGATTGTCAACAGGTTGGCTGTCTTTTAGCAGAATCTTATATAAACTATACAAGAAAATAATAAACAAAAACAATCATAATTGTGCTAAATTACGAAAACTGCCTTTTTCAACATTATAACAATAAATAGTACAATCTGTTGTCTTACTATTTGTTAATAATATAGACCGAAAATCGTTTCCCGTTGATAAATTGGCGGACTTGCTTGCACGAAAAATAGTAATTTTGCACTCCCAAAAATAAAATGTTATGGCACAGGAAAAGGAAACGGCAAGAAAAAGCAAGAAACGGTCAACGAATGATGTACTCGATGAGCTTAATACCCTTTTAGGCAAGATTCCGCCACAGTCAACCGAATTGGAAAAGGCTGTTCTCGGGGCTATCCTCATACAGTCGAGCGCAATCTACGACATTACAAACATCATACAGCCGCAAAGTTTCTACATACAGGCGCATCAGACCATTTACGAGGCTATGCGAAACCTTATGCAAGCCGAAAAGCCTATCGACACCATAACTGTTTCGGAGGAACTCAGGGCAAAGGGGCAACTCGAAGAGGTGGGTGGTATTCCCTACCTTGTGGAACTTACCGAACTCATCGGAACTGCGGCTCACCTCGAATACCACGCCAGAATCGTACAGCAGAAATACATGGAATCCGTTGACCGTATAGACCGCATCGATGCTCGTGGCGACAGCATACAGCTTCTTTGTGGCCGTGGTCTTGTGGATGTTGCAGTTTCCTATCGTAAACTCCTTGGCAGCGTATCATTTGTGCCCAACTTTCGCACTCCGCAGGGCTCCGGATTCTATAACCGAGCGCTTGATGACTTCGAACGGCTACAAGACTTCTACAGGAGGCATGAATGGTGTTGGCGCTTCAGCGGTCAACGCTGTATCGTCCTTCTGTCATCTTGTGAGCCGTGCGGGTGGCAAGGAGCAAGCCATTGACTTTGAAAAAGGCATCACGGTGCGTCATTGTTATGACACCGGTGAGGTGCCAGACCAAACTGGCACGATGGTGCACTTTGTCCTAAATGCGGCCATCCTACCGAAAAGGGAAAACCTTCAATGAAAAGCATTCCGCTTGCATCAATGCTCAAAAAGGCTTCCGACAATGTCAAGGTCAGAAGGGTC
>CAJOEG010000033.1 GCA_905233405.1 uncultured Bacteroidales bacterium
CACCACAGCGACCTGCTGGTACTCCTCGGGAACGGGCTGTTCTTCCTTCCCGCCGAAGAGCGTGCAGCCCGACAGCAGCATCAGCGCCGCCAGAAGGCCGGCCAGAACGGATCGTTTGCTCATGTTGATGTTTCCTCCTTATCCGGCCGGTGGCCGATCCTGCGTTCCCCGCTCAGCCGAGCTTCGTCCGGCCGGTGAGGAGCTTCTTGCCCTCCCAGGTGACGTTGCGGCAGTCGCCGGTGTACACGCCGTCGTGACCGAACATGGCAAGGTTGTCGATGAAATAAAAGCCAACTATCCCGACCCCGAAATCCGCCGCCGTAACACTGGCTATGCCCTCGATTGCCTTCTCGACAACGAGATTTTTGGCAATTCCGACAAGAAATTCAACTTCTGCAAGCTAATTGCCGGTTCGGAAGGAACTTTGGCGTTCATCACCGAGATAAAGTTGAACCTTGTCGATAAGCCTTCGAAAAACAAGGCTTTGATGTGCGTTCATACCGCAACTTTGGACGAAGTCTTCGAGGCTAACCTTGTGGCACTGAAGTATTCGCCATCGTCGATTGAACTGATGGACAAGAAGGTTCTCGACCTTACAAAAGAGAACATCGCCCAGAGGCAAAACCGCTTCTTTGTTGAAGGCGACCCCGAGGGCGTGCTGATTGTGGAGTGGGTAAACGACGACGAAAACTGGATTCAGCAGCAGATTGCGGCTCTCGAAGCCGATTTGCGCAGTCACAACTACGGCTATTGCTATCCTATTGTCCATGGCGACGACATTCCAAAGGTTTGGGCACTGCGTAAGGCTGGTCTTGGTGTGCTTGGCAATATGCCTGGCGACCGCAAGCCTGCACCTGTAATCGAAGATACAGCCGTCAACCCCAAGGATTTGCCAGCGTATATGAAGGATTTTCGCGCTATGCTCGAAAGGTTGGGGCTCGAATGTGTTTTCTACGCCCACATCAGCACTGGTGAACTGCATTTGCGCCCGATTCTTAACCTGAAGGACGAGCACGATGTTGAACTTTTCCATACTGTTGCGTTGGAAACTGCAAAACTGGTGAAAAAATATCACGGTTCGCTCAGTGGCGAACACGGTGACGGTCGTTTGCGCGGTGAGTTTATCCCGCTGATGCTTGGCGACAGGATTTACGAAATGTTTGTTCAGTTGAAGCAGGTCTGGGATAAGGATAATGTGTTCAACGCCAACAAGATAATCGGTACGCCGAAGATGAACACCCACTTGCGCTACAAACCCGGACAGCAGACCCGTGAGATTGAAACCTACTTCGACTTTTCACGTACTGGCGGTTATCTGCGCACTGCCGAAAAGTGCAACGGTGCCGGCGACTGCCGCAAGTCGCACATCATTGGCGGAACGCTCTGCCCGAGTTTTCAGGCTACGCGCAACGAGCAGAACTCTACGCGCGCCCGTGCCAACATTCTTCGCGAACTGATTACAAATTCCACAAAGCCCGACCCGTTTATGGAAAAGGAAGCCTACGAAGTGCTCGACCAGTGCCTGCTGTGCAAGGCCTGCAAGTCGGAATGCCCGTCGGGTGTGGATGTCGCCAAGCTGAAAATGGAATTTTTGCAGCACTATTACGATCATTATGGTGTGCCTATGCGCAGTCGTGCTGTGGCATTGCAGCCGAGGCTTTACAAGTTGGCATCGCTAGTTCCGCATATTTCAAATTTCTTCTTCAAGAACAAATTTTTTGCTAAAATAATCCAGAAATCCATCAATTTCAGCACCGAAAGGAGCATTCCTCTGATGAGCACGGTAAATTTGAAAAAGCAAGTTCGCAAAATTGCCGAAAAGCAGTCGCAAAGTCCGAAAAAGACCATTTACCTTTTCGTTGACGAGTTTTCGCGCTATTTGGACACTCATGTTGCTGTCGATGCGGTTTCTTTATTTACAAAACTTGGCTACGAAGTAAGACTTGCCAAATCGAAGGAAAGTGCGCGCACTTGGCTCAGCAAAGGACTTGTGCGCAAGGCAAAGAATATTGCAAACGCCAATATTTCCATGCTTGGCGACATTATCAGCGAAAAAACTCCGCTCGTCGGCATCGAGCCGTCGGCAATTCTTGCTTTCCGCGACGAATATCCCGACCTTGCCACCAAGGAAAACCATGCAAAAGCCGAAAACCTTGCCAGAAATGCGCTTCTGTTCGATGAGTTTATCTGCCGAGAAATCGACTGTGGCAATATAAGTTCAGAAATGTTCACCGAGGAGGGTGCAAATGTAAAGTTCCACGGTCATTGCCAGCAAAAGGCGCTAATCGGAACGAAATTCACCTTGAAGGCGTTGTCGTTACCGAAGAATTTTACCGTTAAGGAAATTCCGAGCGGTTGCTGCGGTATGGCAGGTTCGTTCGGCTACGAGAAGGAGCACTACGAACTTTCGATGAAAATTGGCGAACTGGTTTTGTTCCCAACAATCCGCAATGCCGAGCCTAACACGATAATTTCAGCAGTCGGCACAAGTTGCCGTTGCCAAATCAAGGACGGAACGGGAGTAGATGCGTTGCATCCGCTGGAGATATTGAATAGGGCGGTGAAAAATAGGAGTGTCGCGTTTTAAATGCGACTGTACTAGGCAAGAGCCTTGTGATATATCGTCGTAGTCTTGAGCCTACGATGAACATTTTTTTTTGAAAAAATGTTAAAATTTGTTGAAATTGCGAAAAAATATATTATACTTGCGAAATATTATGTTAGCATTAAAAATGTGATATTATGAAACGATTTCTGATAATTATGCTGATGTTTGCGAGCGGATTCTCGTACTCTCAGGGAAATGTTCACGTCGGGGAGATATTATGTACCGACAATAGCTTTGTTTCGCGTGAAGACTTTGCGTCGAGTGGCAAGACTGCGCTTGGCATTGTGTTTTTTGTTGACAATACACAGCAGCACGGCTGGGCTTTGGCTCTAAATGATGCAAGTCCGGAAACAATGGCGTGGGGCAATACCGAAAGCCTCTGCTATCTGACTATGTACAACAATAATACTATGCAGGTTTACCGCGATACAATAGGCGCTACCCGTTGCGATTCGATAGTGCGCACTGCACAAATAATTGGTTGGCCGCTGTCAACTTATTCGTCGGCGGTTGCTGCGGCGGTACAGTGTGGCGAAGGCTGGTATCTTCCGTCAATCGGACAACTGATGATTCTGTATGCGAGCCTACCAGAAATAAATGCCGCTATTGATGCAATAGGCAGCGGTTCAAAGATGAACGGACAGCAATACTGGTCGTGTACCGAGGAAAATGGTGCGGTGATTAGTGCGTGGATGCTGAGATACGACGGCGGTCCGCTTGCTGCACCCAAAGGCAATAACGCGAGTGTAAGGGCAATTAGAAACTTTTAAAACTTTTGATTATGAAGAAGATATTACTGGCAATATTATTTCTCGTGCCTGCATTTGCATTTGCACAGAGATACCATATAGGAGATACCGTATATTCTCCGACAAATGAAAAAGCTGTAGTTTTTTATGTGTTCGACGACGGCAACCACGGCTGGGCTGTTTCGCTAAGGGATTATCCTATAACAAAATACTGGACTGTTAGTGGTATTAATACCAACACACCTGTAACTATAGAGTCGAATACTTTAGCCGAATATGGAAAATATATGGATGATGTGGAAGGATGGTTAGATAACAAGAGATTTCGTGACCGTATATATGATCAAGAGTCGTGTGACAATTGTGAAACTCTACACGTCCTGTACCCGGCAATTTTCGCCATGGACTTCGAAAACGGCTGGTACTTGCCAACAGCCGGACAGATGAGGAAACTGTATTCGTCGAAAATATATACGTACGACGTGATAGTTGGGCTTGGAGGCTATTGGCTGAAATCACAGAAATACTGGACTTATACTGTGCCGCAAAATGATTATCCGATTACATTGAACGGAAATACAGGAGTCTTAGCTCCTACGTGGATTGGCTCGGGATATTATATACGTCCAATCCGTAACGTTGGCTTTGTTAGCGACATAACCAAGGACAAGTACTATTGCCGCGGCGAAAAGGTTGTCGATTTGGGCTACGATTTCTTTGCCGAAAACGATACGCTTATTTCAAGAACCTACACTTCGTATCAGGGATTCGACAGCATTGTGCGTGTTAATGTCCACGTGCTTGAGCCCGAATATGCATTGGCTGGGAATATGCTCGTGTGTATGGGATCCAACGCGGATATTTCTGTAACTCACGGAGATGGAGATTTTACATACTTATGGAGAGACGAGCAGAATCCTAATGTGACAATTTGCACCGAATATTTTACTACTATTTGGAACGTAACAGAACCTCACCAGTATTCGGTTACGGTAGGACAATATTTCGAACAGATAGAAAGGTATTGCTCCTCAAGCCAGTCGTTTGATCTTTCAGTAATTGAAACCGATGTGGCAATAAATGGTGGCGGAATCGTTTGCTACAACACTTCGGAAACTTTGAGTGTTCCCGATGACGAAAATCTTGAATACGTGTGGTATATGCCGTCAAATCCTGCAAACCATCTTGGAACCGGAAGTACGTTCACCACGACAAACCTTACAGCACCGACGACATACGCAGTAAGCGTTAGCGGTGGAACATGCACAGGAACGGGAAGCATAACGGTCAATGTAGCACCACAGTTCTCGGTTTCCATTAGTGGCGACAATGCTGTTTGCTATGGCGAAAGTGCTACTCTGCTTGCCACTCCGAGCAGCAGCGAAATGGTGACATACTCGTGGTACAACGCCGTAAACAATGTGGTCATCGGAACCGAAAATACAATTTCTACGGCTGCTCTTTACGAAAATGCGCAGTTTGGAGTGAATGCGGTTAAGACATCGGGCGTCGCGCCAAGTTCGGGCAATGTGTTCGTCGGTGACATTGTGACAAGCAACAACATAGTTGTAAGGCCGTCGCAATGGATGGAAGCCGAAATTCAAAACTTGGAGGCTATAGGTGTTGTGTATTCGACCAACGCCGATTCGGTACGTGTCGTTTCACTTGACGAATATGCAGGCATTCCGTGGGGTACATCGAGTTTTACCACCGGCGAATATGTGGCAGACTACACCGATGCACGAACCAAGATGAACGGCAAGGCTATGACGGATGCGATTGTCGCCTACAACAATTCGCGGCCAACTCCTGCCGAAGCCGACTACATCGCAGCATTGAAGGCTCGCACCAAAGGCGACGACTGGTACTTGCCGGCTGAAGGTGAATTGTATGCAATGGAAACAAATGTTACTAATGTCAATTATGGTTTAAGCATAGCGGGAGGAATTGAAATAAGCGAAAGTGTCTACTACTGGTCGGTTACGGAAAAAAATTCAAACAATGCTTGGTGTTCTTTGGGAACGGCAACCGCGTCTAATCCCAAGACTGATTCGCACGTTGTTCGTCCTGTGGTTGCTTTTAGGTATTCGGATTTGATTAGTTTCAATAATTCGGCAACCTGCCGTGCAAACGACACGCATACCGTCGCAGTAACGCCTCAGCAGATTGGTAGCGCCACAGCAACCATAGAACTCGGTCAGTCGTATTCGTATCGCGACAGCACAATGGTTTTCAACGATGCCGGCGAATTCGACTTGCAGTGGACATTCCACAACAACGGAGGCTGCGATAGCATAATCAACATTGAGGTTGTGGTATTGCCAAGAACAGTTACCGTAACTCCGTTGGCAAACCAGCACAAGAATTGCGGTCAGACCGACCCGGCATTGCAGTACTCGCTGTCTGACAACATTAATGTAAGTGGAGAATTGTCGCGTGAGGAAGGCGAATCGGTCGGAACATACAACTATACGCTTGGCACTCTTGATGCTGGCGGCAACTACGAACTTATGTTGGCGGAAAATTCACCGATGTTTGAAATTTTGCAAATATATGCAGAGGAAAGTGCAAGCCATTGCAACACTTACGATTGGCACGGAAATACCTACACGCTCAGTGGCAACTACACCGATACCCTGCAGACCGCCGCAGGTTGCGACAGCATTGTGACCCTTCACCTTACAATACATTCTTCAGATACCACATATATTTACGACACAGTATGCTACGAATATATTTGGCAGTCCGTATATGGAAATGTTACATATACAGAATCTGGGGATTATACTCGTAGGTTCTATTCTTTTGCAACGGGATGCGACAGCATTGTAACTTTGAGGCTTGTTGTAACTGGCGACAGTTATGTTGACATTTATGAGGAATCATGCGGTCCTTTCAGGTATAATGGCTATACATACTCTTCTTCGGGTAACTACCAAATGCCATATATGCAAACGCAATACGGTTGCGACAGCATTGTGACACTGCATCTTACAGTATATCCATATCCACAGGTTCCTGTTGTTTCAACTACACCGAATACAAATTGTTCTGGAAGTGGCAATGGCACTATATCAGTGACTTCGCCTGTAGGAGATGGCTACGAATATTCTCTTGATGGCGAAAACTTCCAGGAAAGTCCTGTCTTTGAAAACCTTATGGATGGCGACTACATTGTTACGGTGAGCAATGGTATGTGCCAAAAGAGCACTGAGGCAACAATAGGGACAACGGTTGTTCGTCCAGACGTGAGTGTCGAGGCTTCTACTTCGGCAGTATGCAATGGCGAAACAATAGTTCTTAGTGCAGAAGGTTCGTCAAGTGGAGATTCTTACTCGTATTCTTGGTCAGGACCCAGTGGATTTTCATCAACCGAAGAATATATTGAAATACCTAATGCTACATCGGATAATGCAGGAGAATATAACCTTATGGTGCGAAATGTTGAGAATGGTTGCGACAATACTGCTACCATCAACATTACTGTCCACGAAGTGCCAGAAGTTTCTGTTGTTCAAACAACAATAGGCACAGAGATAATGCTTTCAGCCGAAGGCGCTTCGACATATCAATGGGAAACTGGCGAGACTAGCGAAAGCATTATGGTTGCTGCTGCAAACGATACCATTTGGGTAATCGGCTATAGTGAGTACCATTGTGCCGACACAGCAGAGATTATAATACACCCTCTTTCTAATGTTGTTGATGTTGAGTCGGTTGTTAATGTTTATCCTGTGCCCTCAAGTGGAGTAGTATTTGTGGAGGGCGACAATATCAATTCGCTTGAGGTAGTTGATTTAAGCGGTAAGCTCATAAGAAGGTCTGTGCCGTCATCTACGGTTACCGAAATATATATGGATGTTCCTTCTGGCGAATATATTCTTCGAATCGAAACTGAAAATGGTATTCTAAATCGGAAGATATTGATTGTAAATTAATTGATACAAGGATACGAATATAAGCATAGTCCCCAATCTTAAAGTTGACGAATAAAAGTTTTTTAGGGTTGGGGACTATGGTTTATCTTACAGCCATCTCTCCAATTCTTCCAAATCCTCTTTTGTGGTTGACCAGCTTGTGGCGAGGCGGACTATTGTGTGCGAGTCGTCGTATTTTTCCCAGAAACTGAAGCAAACGTGTTCGCTTAGTTCTTTCATTTGTTCGTTGCTAAGTATGATAAACTGCTGGTTTGTAGGTGATTCTATATAAAAGCGATATCCTTTGTCCTTTAAGATTTGTTTTAGACGTTCCGCCATTTCGATTGCGTGACGGCTTATTTCCATATAAAGGTTGTCGGTGAAAAGCGTATCGAACTGGATACCGAGCAGACGGCCTTTAGCGAGCAGTGCGCCACGTTGCTTCATCTTGGTGATGAAGTGCTTGGGAGCATTGTCGTGTGTAAAGACAACTGCTTCACCGCATAGTGCCCCGACTTTTGTTCCACCAATGTAGAAAACGTCGCACAAACTTGCAATGTCGGGCAGAGTTACATCGGTTTGACGACTTGCCAGTCCGTAGCCGAGCCTTGCTCCGTCCATAAACAGTGGAATGTTATGCTTTCGGCAAACGTTGGAAATTTCTGTCAATTCATTTTTGCTGTATAGTGTACCATATTCGGTAGGGTGGGAGATATATACCATTCCCGGAAAAACCATGTGTTCGTGGTTACCATCGGTGTGGAAAGTCGTAATATAATTGTCTATGTCGGAAGTGTTCAGTTTGCCATTGTTTCCTTCAAGAGAAAGCACTTTGTGACCTGTAAATTCTATTGCACCGCCTTCGTGTACGCTGATGTGACCGCTTGTGGCAGCGATAACTCCCTCGTAGTCTGCCAGTATGCTGCTTATTACAACCTGGTTAGTCTGTGTGCCGCCGACAAGGAAATGGACCTTCGCCTCGGGACAATGGCAGGCTTCTCGGATTTTTTCTTCTGCAATCTGGCAATACTTGTCCTCACCATATCCGGCAAGTGGTTCCATATTAGTTTCCGCCAGTCGGTTAAGCACTTTCGGGTGCGCACCAGCTATATAGTCGCTTTCAAACGAAATCATAATTGGTTAAATGTGGCAAAGGTAGAATGCTATTCCATCAGTTTCTTTTTCATCTCCTCGAACTCCTTCTCGGTAATAATGCCTTCCTCCTTGAGGTTCTGCAATTTGAGAAGTTCGTCGGCAACCGAAAAGTTTGTGCGCTCCTTGGTGCGTTGTATCGGGGTTTGCTTTTCTTCCTTGGTGTTGTTCATCTTTATAGCCTTTACAACATATACTACAATCACAACAACGAGTGCAAATATTACTAGTAAAAATACAATTCGTGCCATAGTTTCTTAAAATTTTAGTGCAAAAGTAATATAAATTTTCCGATTAGCAAGTTTACATACTTAATCGAACTTCTAATTGCTGAAGTATAGAAAACGGTATAATTATTGCTGTATTTGAGAAAGATGAAAGCAAATAAAATGAGTACATTAAGATTTTTCCTTTGCTTCGCGGCAATGGTTTTAGGAAGTTTGTGCGTCTCGGCACAGACAAACCCATACCCAGAGTTAGATGAATTCGATAGTTTCGCTAATGCCACAGTTGTTAACTTTCGTGGGCAGCAACCAACTCTCGTCGATTTTGTTAATGCCTATCTTTCTGATGCATACGGTGATCTCGCTGCAACGATTGGTAGGGTATGGCGGAAATATCTGAAAAACAAGCCGCAGTCCTCTGGTGACAAAATTCTCGTTGATAAGAAAAATGGATATGTCAGGATCGAAACGAACGATTTTGACGAGGATCAGAATGCTACTTACAAGACTATTATAGAGATGTGTTATTGGAACTGTTCTGATAATCAATACAAGGTTTTTGCACAGACGTGCTACACGTATGTCAATGGTCATGTTTCGGGGGGATGGCAGCACGATGGTATTTCTTTTTATGTATATGACAATAATTTACGCAAGTTGGCATTTATGCCTGCAGATATGATGGGAGTAGAAGTCCAAACTGGTATGGAGTACGTATCACACGGCTATGACAATGGCAACTACTTTTGGGAAAACTCTGAAACTGGCGAACGAAAAAACATGACTGAAGAAGAGTTTGAAAAATGGCAAGATGAATATCCTGTCGTAACTTACAACCTTCCACGCGAAGAAAAGGACATTACAGCAGTCATAAACAACCGTCCTGAAGGTAAGAAAGAAATAATTGTAAAGTGGAACGGACTAAGATTTGAGGTGCAGCAGTAATATTTAGCAAGGGCATTTTTATATTGTTCCTATCGAAAACTCATCGGCATCGCTCCACGCTGGGAATTTCTCACGGAACTGCCGTAACGCTTCAATGTCAAGTTTTTCTGTAAGGACAAACTCCTCGTTGTCGGGACAGCGCCCAACATACTCGCCCTTGAAATCGATTATGCAGCTTCCACCGTCGTAGTGCAAGCCCATGCCATCGTCGCCAACGCGGTTTACCCCAGCCACATACGCCTGATTCTCGATAGCCCTAGCCTTGAGCAATGTGTCGAAAACCTTGCGACGGCTGTCGGGCCAGTTTGCCACATAGAAAATCATATCGTAGTCGTTGCGGTTACGGCTCCATACCGGGAAACGCAGGTCGTAGCATACCTGAAGCAAAATCCTATATCCCTTGTATTCGACCACCACGCGGTTTTCGCCCTGCGAAAACATATCGGCTTCGCCGCCAAAGCGGAACAGGTGCCGCTTGTCGTAGCGCATAATTTCACCGTCGGGCTTAACGAAAAGGAAAGAATTGTAATATTTTGTACCATCGCGCAGGATAAGCGAACCGCAAACTGCGGCATCGTATTTTGCCGCAAGCAACTTCATTGCGTCAACGATTTGTCCATACTTGGTTTCGCCAAGTTCTTCAACTTCGTTGCAGAAGCCGGTGGCAAACATCTCAGGAAGCACATACAAGTCACTACCTTGACACGTATCCATGAGAGATTCTGCACGTCTAATGTTCAAGGACTGATTATTCCACTCAATATCTGTCTGTAAAAGTGTGATAACCATGTGGTTATTCCCATTTTTCTCCATAATTCATTTTAATCGTGATGCAAAAATAGCAAATAATATTGGAAAACAAATTGTTTTTTATCTTTTTATGACTTTTCGTTTTGTTTTATTTGTCCATTTCACAAAAAATACTTATTTTTGCACTCGTGATTGGATTA
>CAJOEG010000034.1 GCA_905233405.1 uncultured Bacteroidales bacterium
TGATGAGTAGAGGTCCGTTTAGGTACTCGACGGCTTCTTCTGGCGTTTCGCAGACATAATAAGTTGTCCTGTAGTTACTTATGGTAAATCCTTCGTCGAAGAACTTGTCCATCTGCCCTAGCATATCGTCGAAGAAATGGTTGAAGTTGAGAATTACAATTGCCTTGTTGTGGTACTTCAACTGCTTGAGCGTCAGTATTTCAAACATTTCGTCCATTGTGCCGAAAGCACCGGGCATAATGGCGAACGAGTCGGCGTGTTCGCGCAGGTACGACTTGCGTTCCTTCATGTCGTTGGTGACAACTAGTTCCTGCATTTCATCCGACACAATGCCCTCTCGGCAAAGCTTTTCGGGGACGACGCCAATTATTTTTGCACCGCCTTGCCTGTATGCACCGCGCATCATCGCGCCCATAAGACCGATGATTCCGCCGCCGTGGTATATGGTGAAGTTATTCTCGGCCAAGATTTTGCCGAAATGCTCTGCATAGTCATAATATTCTTTCCGCAAGTCCTCGCTCGAACTGCAGAATACGCAAACCGATTTTGTCATTTCTTAAATTTTTGACAAAAATAATAATAGATGTTGAAAGGGTGAAATTTTGAATGTAATTTTTAAAATCGAAAGGGACTGTCATTTTTTGACAATCCCTTTCCAACTTTACATGATTAATTTAGTTCGGCTATTCCTTCGCAAATTTCTTCTGACAGAAAGATTTCGTGTCTTCGTTATATATTCGAACAACATAAAAACCATTCGGCAATTCTTCCACATCGCAAACCGCATTATCGCTATTTACCTCGATGTGCCTCCATTGCAACCTCAATTGAGGAAAATGTTTCCTACCTTCTCTCATACACCGGCCTTATCGTTTGTCCGTACATACGGTAGTAATTAGTTTCTGTTACAGTCGTTGAGTCGAGAAGGAAACCGTATGCATAATTTTCGTCAGAATAAACAGAGTTTAACCAGTAGAACCCGCACGAACCGTTATTCAAAAGGCTTTCATCGCTATATCCGCCCGATGCTGGCAGGAAAATGCTGTTGCCGTTTGGACCAACGAACTCATAGCCGTTTACCCCATTCCGAGTTATCCATGTCTTGGTGCAATAGTTTAGCAACTCATCAAAATCTGCTCTTGACGGAGTTCTGCTATAACCTGATAGATAATCAACAAAAGCAGCATCATCGGTCGCTTCCAATTCGACAAGACCGTCGGAACTTGTGTATTTTGCAATTCTATAAATGTAAGAATCGTAATCGTAAGAATAGTAGTCGTAATAATCCCAGTTGTATGACCTATTTGGATATGTTTCTGCCCAAGCAAAATAGTTCCCATTATCTTCTGGCGATCTAGCATGCAAGTTGCTCTTTGCCCATAATAGTCCGCTTGGCAGACCTAAGTCTATGAAATTTTCCTGCACTTCAGTATTTCCGAGTTCAATTGACACTTTAATAGGTTCGTCTTCTATGACATATAACGTATCAGATTCTCCGTGTAGATAATAATAATCATTATAAAAATAATAAGAATATTCATCATAATCATAATAGTAATCATAGTAGTCGTCGTAAAAAAATCTGGCATCTACAATAATTTTGAATGGCTTGTGCAATGCGGCATATACAATATCGCTATGTGCATAGTCATACATATAAAAATCCGAATCACTGTCAGTTGCCACAAAATGGCAGTTGTAGCCAACCGTATCGTCTTCATATGCAAGCGACACTACTGCTTCTATTTCCTGAACAGAAATTTTGCTTGTAATGTTTTCCGCACCAGACTTTTTTGTCAATTCTATATTCAAGGATGCCAATGGGTAAAGCTCAATCGGCTCTTTGTGGCACGATGTTAGCGAAAGTATCAGCGCTATCGCAAGCAACAAGATATAATGAACCTTTGAAAACCGTGTAATCATATATTTACTAAGTATTTGCATTAACTATTCCTTTACAATCTTATATGCAGATGGCAGATGACATCCTTCACCATATATCCTTAAAAAATAAACACCATCCACAAGTCCTTCTACATCGAATTCTGCTTCGTAGCCGTTTACTTCCTTGTACATAACGAGCTGTCCTGTGGTAGAATAGAACTCCACAGCCGAAATGAAGCCATTAGAATTGATATTGAAGATATTATTGGTAGGATTCGGGAAAATGCAGATGTTGTCAGCAGCATATTCATCAACGCCATTCAAGACGGTAAGATTTAAAATTATTTTGTGTGGGCATTCTTCATCGTCAGATTCCATTTCGAACTCGTAAACTCCGCTCGCATAGAATGTGTGTCCTTCAAATTGAATGTAATTGTTTACCGTTGTGTCAATAATGTAATAATTGTCAGGTTCAATTACTTCTGCAATACCCAAAATCGACTGGCAGCCATATGAGTTGGTAGTTGTAAGTCCAACCATATGACTTGTTTGTAAGTCATCCCAGTGTAAATACACACGATACATACCCCATACGGAGTTTTCTTCTGTACCGTCAAATATGCCATTGCCAAATTCCCAGTTATATATTGCAAGCGAGTCCTCGTCTGCTGTAAGGATGGCAGTATCCCCGAAGCATCTGGGTGGAATTACATTTATTGAACTCGAAGGAATTGCATTAAAGGTAATTTTTAATGTATCTTTGTCGGTGCAGTATTCGGTATTCGTTACCGTCCAATATAGTTCATAATATGGATATTGCGTGTTTCCACTGTTTAGCACGGTTGTTTGCACCATAGTGTTTGGGCTTGTCGTTTCGCCGAACGTAACCATATCTGGTGCATTAGTTGACCATTGTCCTTCTCCTACACCGTTGAAATTGACATGCATTTGCCCATCGTATCCGCAGAAATACATTTCTTCTGCTGCAATTTGAGCTTCTGGTTGCTGTATAAAATTTATTGTCCACGGACCAGCGGTATCCTTGCAGAAGTACTGGTTGTCCATTGGACCGTTATACTCAATCCAGTAGAAATCGTGGCGACCATAGTTTGAAACAGTAACATCAGTTATGGTGCTGCTGCCAGCACCGAATACTGTCGATGTATTTTCCTCGTACCAGTAACCGCTATAGCCGTCGTCTGCTGCCAATAGGTTTTCAAACCTAAGTCCGCAAACCGCAGTATCACCTTCAATCATGTTTAATTCTGCTGATGGTTTTTCGTAGATTGTAACAGTAACCACATCAAATGCAGAACAGGTAGTGCCGTTCTCAACTTCTATGTGTGGGTGAGCAGTTTCTCGCCAGCGGAATGTTGCATACCCGTAATCCGAATAATGCACAGTTGTATGCGGATCGGTTGAATCTTCAAAAGTAGCCGTTCCGCTACTTACGCAAGTCCAGTTTCCTGATATATTGTCAACATCGGCATAATAATCTGTAGCATTAAGTTGAAAATCAAGGCCGCATACAATAAAGTCATTACCTGCATACGCATAAGGTTGTTCCATAAATTCTATAATTACAGTATCTGTATCGTAACATCCATCTCCAGCAGTATTATATTCTCTCAATACGATAGTTCGTATTCCAAAACCGCTAACGCTAATAGTTTCAACAATACTATCTGCCGATGGACTCAATCCGCTCCACTGACAATACGGTGTATAATCATCGCTAGGCTGAATACTCCATTCGCCATGAAGTTCATAGGAACTGCCGCATACAGCAGCATCAACACCTGCATTAGCCACAGGCTTCTGAAGGAATTTTACATGCATTGTATCTGTTGAAGTACATCCATTTGAATTTGTTGCATTAAAGAGGAAGTCAACATCTCGATAAGTAGAAATTTGAACATCGGAATCTGGCGTAAATGTTGTTTGATTACTCGTTGGAGCAGAGAAACTGCCTTCCATATCATTGCAAATCCATACAGTTTCTACGTAGCCTTCTGATGCTGAAGCATCTGCACAAAGTTCAACAGTACTGTTGCCGCATACTGTCATGCTGTTGCCATAAGAACCGCACTGATAAACACTTACGAATGGAAGTTTGCGAAATAATACATGCTTTTCTGCTTGCCCGACACAACTTTCGGAAAGTCGCGAATCGCTGACTTCTTCTGTCCACCTGAAGATGTATTCCACTTCTGTTACATCATCGGGAATAGGAACTGTTACATAGCAATGCGGATGATTGTTGTCGCTTAAAGTTGTTGCATCATCGTAGTCGCTGTACGAAACAGCTGGGAGTACATGATTATTCATATCGTATGCAGTCCATCTGCCCTCGTTTGCCGAGTTGGTGTTGAAAACCTGAAGTTCAGCAGTGTGACCGCAAACCGTATCTACTCCATCTGTAGTTGTTGGTTCAGGTGGCGCAAAAAATTCAATATACAATGTGTCGGAATCTATATTACCTCCAATATTCGCATCGTAATAGAATTTCACAACACCATAGCTTCCTGCCGTGTATGTCGTAGTCGGACTATGTTCATCGCCAAAAGTCCCAACCGTAGAATTTGGTTCTTCTGCAAACCAAGTAAATTCGGAGTAGTTGCTTACATCGGCAGCAATATTTGTAAAGTTACCGCACACGGCAGTTGTATCTTGGGACATTGCAAGGCTTACATATAGCATTCCCAACAGTAGTAATATAAGTTTCTTCATGTATAATACCTTTCTTTCCTTTGCCGTAAGCCCACAACCGGCAGTTCCTAAAAATATACAAATAAAAAAGTGGGCTTTCGATTAATACTCTTATTTAATCGTTCTATAAATAAACCGCTGCTGGCTGAGCGTAGCCGAAGCCGTGCGGATGCGTACCACATACACCCCGCTTGTCAAATCTTCCACATTGCAAACCGCATTGTTGCTATTTACCTCAATGCGCTTTACCACTTGCCCCATCACATTCACAATTTCGATTTCCGAAATTGTTTCTGGAGAGGAAATGTTGAGAATATCTGTTGCGGGATTGGGGAAGAGGGCAATTTCAGGTGCAATTACATCTTCTATGCCAGTAACTACTTCAAATACCGCGATATATGTAACATCCGTTGAAACCACTATCGTACGTGGATTGTCGGTGTTGAAGTCGCGGGTTGGATTCTCCACATCAATCCAGTGTTCAAAACGGTAGTTCTCGTTTGGAATTGCCGTAATTTGAATCTCTGCGCCTTCGGCATACACGCCACTGCCGACTACAGAACCCATTTCACTGTCGGCAACCTCTACAATTACAGTACGTGCTTCGGCAAAGATTGCCGTAAATGTTGTGTCCGAAATTATTCCAACCGTGCGCGGATTATCCGTGTTGCCGTCTGTCCAAGCAAGGAAAGCGTAGCCTTCTACAGCAATTGCTTCAATTACTGCAGTGCCAGTTTCACAGTCTAATGCATGAACTATTTGAGCCACGCCAATTTCCGGATTAGCACTTTCGAGGATTATGGTATATATATCACTGCTACCATTTATATTGGCAAATTGCCCCCACTGTTCATCAGAGCTATAGGCATCAACTGTTCCACACGGAACCCACAGATGTGCATTGCCAATTATGTCATATTCTTCTCCATCAAATACCTCTTCGCCAAGTACAGGAGGCTCACTGGCCTTTACAAATATATTGGCAAGACTACTGCAATCATAAAACGCCCACTCGCCAATGTTCGTTACTGAATTGCCAATTGTTACCGAAGTCAATCCGACACAACCGACAAACGCCTCTTCGCCAATGCTCGTGACTGAACTGGGAATAGTTATAGTTGTCAGACCGTTGCAATATCCGAATGCCTCCTCGCCAATGCTCGTGACCGAATTGGGAATTATTATAGTTGTCAAACCTTCGCAATCTCCAAATGCCCCATCTCCAATGTATGTAACAGAGTTGGGAATAATTATAGATGTCAATTCAACGCATCCTGCAAAAGCACCAACAATGCTTGTTATTGAATTTGGAATTTCCGTATTCTTACAGCCTTGTATTAAAGTATTTGTTGCTGTTTCAATAATCGCATTGCAATCATTTCGCGAATCGTATATGGAATTACCAGAATCTACCACTATTGACTCAAGTCCGCTGCAATCAGAAAAAGCCCAGCCTCCAATGCTCGTGACCGAATTGGGTATAGTTACCGATATCAGTCCGCTACAACCAACAAACGCAAACTCACCAATGCTCGTAACTGAATTGCCAATTGTTGCCAAAGCTAATCCTGCACAATCACGAAATGCCATACGTCCAATGCTTGTGACCGAATTGGGGATTATTACAGATGTAAGACAAGTCGCTCCCCAAAAAGCATAATCCTTTATTTCCGTTATACTTTCTGGGATTACCAAATCAGTTACTAATTCATTGTTGATATACAGGTTATGTGCATACTCAAGAGGATTATCACCAAATTCTATTTCGCACCATCCTGCAATATTGCCTGCATAATAAACAGAAGACAGCCCTGTGCATTCCAAGAAAGCACCATCTACAATGCTTGTAACCGAATTGGGTATAGTTACCGATATCAGTCCGCTACAACCAGCAAATGCTTGACGACCAATGCTTGTAACCGAATTGCCGATTGTTACCGATGTCAGCCCGCTACATCCAGAAAAAGCACACATTCCAATGCTTGTAACCGAATTGCCGATTGTTACCGATGTCAGTCCGTTGCAATTTTGAAATGCATAACCGTCAATGCTGGCAACCGAATTAGGGATTGTTACAGATGTCAAACCGCTGCAATATGCAAATGCATACTCTCCAATGCTTGTTACAGAATATGTAATATTATCATAACTAACAGATTCTGGTATAATAAGATAACCAGAAGGATTAACATGATTATAATAATAGGTTACATATACGCTATCACCATCCTGATAATAAAGTGCTTCGGTATGAATCACCTTTACCGTATAAGGCTCTGCACTTGATGTAATTTCATAATACAATGTATCTCCGTTACTGCATACAGCCGAGAAATCGTATGCCATAGCATAGCCGCCAAACAGAACTGCAAAAACTAAAAAAAATAAAAGTTTCTTCATAAAATACTTATTTTTTTCCCTTGCTGTAAGCCCAAAATCAGCAGTTTTCAAAATACACAAATAAAAAAGTGGGCTTAATTTTTACTCTTATATGCCGTTAGGTTTCTGGATGACCCGTACCACAAATAAGAAAAGCCCACGGAAAAACCGCGAGCATTTCTGCTTTTTCTTGTGGTACAAATTTTTCCAGAATTTAACGGCAAGAATAGAAGCAAAAACGCTTTTTTATTTTAAAATCAAATGTTTACAAATCAATAGTCTTTGTTATGCTACATAGGCGTAATGTTTTAAGTTCGACTTCGTGTTAATTTTACGGGACAAAGATAGTTTGTTGGAACGGAAAAGCAAAGAAAAATTTGAAAAATACAAGAAATATTGTATGTGATTATTGTCCGCTAAAATTTTTAACAAAACTGCACACAGTATAGTGTATCAAATTGTTATATTGGTAACAAAATATGTGGACTTGGTTTTGAAAAGACCATATTAACCTCGGAGAGGTTACATATATATAGAATAGAGTATGCGTTAAGTGGCGTTGGCGCATATTTTTGTCGCGACAGCAAAACAAAAATTGTGACAACGGACAACAATGATTGTATGTGATTATTGGGCTTAATGTTTAGGCGGGACAATGCAAATAAGTCATTGTAATATTTGTCCTAAAATTTCAATAATATTCGTCATCGTTTTTTCTATATGATTGACTGCCGGAATTTCATTATACGACAATTCTGGCAATTCACGAATGTAGGTTGCTTCCAATTGTTTCCATAGATTATGGAAATCATTAATCAACAATGATTCTTTCAAATTCCTATTTTGCCAGCCATCAGGTTTTTGGAATGTTTTTCTGTCGTGATAGAGCAACTCGGCGAAATCATTAAGAAATGTGGAACTTAGTATATATTCATTGCAATCTTCATCAAGGGACAAATAGTATAAATCATAGAAATGGCGTATATGAGCGGATAAATCTAACAAATACTTGTCTCCCAGAGAGCATCTTACAAGCGACACCAACTTTTCGACCAATGTTCGCCGTTTGTCAAGCACTGCAAGTTCAAAAGGTTGCATTTCGTATTCAGCAATAAAATCCTGTCTGCCTTGCCGTTCCAAGAAGTCTGTTACGAAACTGCTGATTCTCCTCATTCCCCAAGGATAAGGATTTGCAAAAGAATTGATTTCAAGGAGGATTTCTCCATACTTGAATGTATTTGTTGCATTAGGAATGTCGGATATTGTAGGATATGCGAAAAATGACTTGTAGTAATGCGAACCTTTGCTTGTGATGCCCAACTTTGGAACTTCAACCAATCCTGACGACATAGTATGAGCCGTTCTTTTTATTATGTTTTTCAGTTGATTGCCAGACATACGGAAGGTATCTAAGATTGCAATGTCTATGTCTTCAGAGAAGCGCGAACCAATGCCGTAGGCTTTGGCAAGGCTCGTTCCTCCCTTAAAAACTGCATAATGTTCATCGTCTGCATTGGCAAGCAGTTGCAAACTCCTGCTTATCCAATAGTCCTTTTCGACAAATTCACGCTTAATGCGAAATTGCCTAGATGCCATCTCTATTGCTTGTGAAAAAAGTTCTTTGTTTTTGTGCAGTTTCATATTATTCTCCATTTTTTAGCCTTAGGCAGGGCTTCTTTCGATATTCCTAATTTATAGACGCTTGCCAAATTCAGCGACCTATACAATGCACTCGTGTCGTCGCCCATTTCATCCAACAGCGCACCAACTGCAGCACGAACATAACTTGTATATGCCATTGCAAGACGAGATAGGGATTTTCTGTCATTTGCAGAAAGGTTTTTCATAATATATCTGATTGACTCAATGGCAGAATCGGGTGTGGTGGCTGGAATGTCGCGAATAAAACGGATTGCATCAAGCAGTTGCAACAGTGGTATATTTTTCTTGTTTATCACATTGGGTTGCAGAATAAAACTTATTTTGCTTTCTCCTCTCGTCACGGCACGCCTATATGTATTTGTTCCAATTTGATATGCGGATGAAATTTGGGTTGTAAGTCCCATTTGTGCGAAAGCCCTGGTTCCGGAAATATATCCGATTGGCTTTTTCCCATCAAACAAAAATTCCCGAATCAGCCAGTCGCTTGAAGGTGGCATCTCTCCGAAAACTGACTGTTTGGGCTTGTCGTATTTGCCTTTCGATAATTTTCTTATATGTCCATTGCTAACCAATTTGTTCAGGATTCTACTCACAACTGACGGACAGTTCACAACATCGTAAAATTCGGATGGTGTGAATATATATCCGATTCTAAATCTGTCTATCTTATTTAGTATTAAATCAATGTTTTGCATATAATAATTTGTGTTATACAAACTAAAAATTAGTCAAGTTTTTTGCGTAAATAAATTGACTTGCAAATATAAAAATTATTTTTCATAGTTTGCAAATAAAATATCAGTAAATGCAGAAATTGGAAATGAGTTGTGTTTGCAATAGCAATGCTGATTTGCAAATTTTGAGAATTTGTGAAGAAGTTGTTTTGTGATTCAAAACTTTATGTCTATCAGTAATTTCGTTAAAAGCACTTTCTGATAAAAAGTCGTTTGAAAAAGTGCGAAAATTTAATGTAATGATTTGTATATTAGTTGTTTGAGAATTTTAGGTATTTTTGAGATAAAAATCAATGGCGATTGCGAGCTGTGTTCGCCTGTTTTTCGTGCCTGCCCTTGTAATCTTATTCACATTCGAGAATAGAATATGGTTAATATCTTGTTGCGATATTTCTGCGACAAGATTTTCGTGCTTTTTACATTTGCAAACTGTATAGAGAAATTGAGATTGAAATGGTTGAAGATTTGCAAATTGCTTGTAATCAGGAATATTATATAGCCAAAATCTATGGTTGTAACGATTTTCGTAAGAAGATTGAAGGTTTCGGCATAGAGGTCGGAAAGAAGATTGTTGCGCTGAAGTCTGATGCTGATGGTAACCTTGTTTTTTCAGTTGAAGGTTGTAAACGAAACTGCACATTTCCCAAATCTTATCTCTCTAATCTGTCGTTGGTTGCGGCTTCCGACCCGCAATGTCAGGATTTTATAATCAACGAACTGAATACCGTGAATGTATCCCTGTTCCTGACTAAGGAATCGTTTGCCACGGGATTGTTTGGCGGGGAGGCGAATGCCAAGTTTGAGAACTACGACATTAACGTAACTTATTTGCCACAAGTTGATTACATTTTTGGTGACGATTATGCCAACAAGCGTTTCCGCAATCTGGTGCTTGCCGAAAAGACGGATGTCTTTGTGGCGGTAGTCGATTTTCATAAGTTGGAAACGGAGTTGGTGCCTGTTGTCCAGTTGATGGACTTGGGCGTGAAGATTGTGCTTGTCATAAGGGGCTACTGCGAGGAAAATGAAGATGGTCTGCATGTTGACTTGAATAAG
>CAJOEG010000035.1:0-14091 GCA_905233405.1 uncultured Bacteroidales bacterium
GAATATAAGTTGTTGCAGCAGATGAAACAGGTAACTACTGGCGAGGTGCGGAATGTCGTGGACAATATGATTCTTAGGATGGAGAGCAAAAATTCCAATTTGAGAAAGTATCGCGTTGTTGTAAGTTATACAATAGAGGAAGTTGCTGAAAATAATACTTCTACAAGTAATGTTTCCGGAAAGTCTGATAATAGAATCATAAGCGCAAATGGTTCTGATGCTGTAAATAATATGCAGGGTGTAGTCGCTGAAAATAACACTTCTACGGGTGGTAATGTTTCTGGCAAATCAGATAATGTCAGCATAAGTACAAGTGTTTCTAATACAACTGATGTTGCAATTGCAAATGTTGATTCGTCACAAGATAAGTCGAAGCGCAAGTCAATGTCGGGATATAATACCGATTCGTATGGAATTTATGAAATGCCGGAAATAAATATGGGTCTGTATTACCGCATACAGATAGTTGCAGTCAGTTTGAAGTACAGGATGCGTGATTTCAAGGGATTGTCGTTGATATTTACCGAACAGATTCCGAATACCAACATTATTCGTTATATGACTGGCGAATACTATAGGTATGTGTCGGCTCGTGAGGATTTGCCAAAGGTTAGGGGACTTGGTTTCAGCGATGCCTTCATAGTTGCGTATTACAATGGGAAGAGGATTTCAATTGGCGAGGCTCGTAGGCTCGAGGCACTGCAGAATGCTGGTGAAAACGAAGAAATTCCTGTTGTAATCCGTCACGAAGCACCTGCTGGATATGTTGAGCCTGAAGATATTATCGCTAGTTCACAGACTAAGTCGGAAACAATTGCAAATCCTGAAAATAATGTGATTGTAGAAAATGGTATTGTAAACGGACAGAATGTTTTGGTAAATGGTGGTGTTGCCAATTCGTCGACTGGAACTGCAATAGAAGCCAACGGAATTCCTGCAAAAGGTGTTTATTTCACCGTTCAGGTAGGTGTTTACAAGGACAGACGTCGGTCTTCGCAGTTGAAGGGCGTTTCGCCGATTGCATACGAGACTATGCCTAATGGTTTCATCCGTCACATTTCGGGATTGTTTACTGATTACAGTCAGGCAAGGACATCGCAGATGAACATTCGCCGTCAGGGAATTACTGATGCTTTTGTGATTGCCTACATTGATGGTCGCAAAGTTAGTTTCTCGGAAGGTGTTGAATATCAGAAGTCGATGGCTAGCAGAACTATAGCCGAAGCAAATGTAGAAAATACAACTTCCAAGTCGCAAACTTCTGTTTCAGGCGAAGAAAATCTGTCGAATGTTGAATATGCACCTTTGAACCTTAACACGGGAACCGAAGAAAACAATAAGAACGGCATTTCGTATTATGTTCAGATAGGTGCGTTCTCGAAGTCGCCTGACCCGGAAATTTTATCGGTATTCTCGAAAGTTGCTGGCGACAAGATTCACGTTAAGTTCCCGCGCGAGGGCTTGCAGATTTATCGCATTGGCGTATTCAACTCGTATGAGGAGGCGCAAAATACGCTTGCCGAGGCTCGTTCGTTCGGAATCGTTGATGCTTTCATTGTGGCGTTCAAGGGCGATGAACAGATTTCAAGTTCCGAGGCAATTCGCTTGCAAAATACTGTAAGGCAAATAGAAAGCAATTCTGGCGATACAATTAGGAATAATGCAGTTCAAAAGTCGTCTTCGCAAACCATTCAGCCAACTTCTAATGTTGAGCCTAAACCAGTTGTTCCAAAGGAGACTTTACAGCAGACTCAGGGCGGAGTGGAGTATTTTGTTCAACTCGGTGCTTTTGTGAATACGCCCGATGCAAGAAGTATGGCAACTTTCCGTTCTATTGCGACAAATAATGGTTCACGGCTCTCCACAGTGAAGAATGGTAGGTTTACAAACTATAGGGTAGGGGCGTTCTCGAAGTTTAATGACGCAAAGTTGGCTGTTGATAATGCTCGTTCTATGGGTGTGACAGATGCCTTTATCGTATCGTTCTACAACGGAGAACGTATTCCTGTGGTAGAGGCAAAGGAAAAGGAAGCAAAGTAAGTCCTTTGTAACATTGTTCATAAGCAATTCCAGAAAAATCATTAACTTTGCATTTTGATTGGCACGTAGATTGCCCATATATGTGCCTCGATTAAAAATTAAAGAATAAGTGCCATTTTGACATATTGTTTATGAATTTATTTGAAGACTACAGGATGATGTCTGATATGGATGAAGGCGAAAATGTTATTCCAATATTCACAGACATAATAAAAAAGACAGATGAAATTAAGGATTTGCCCGAATTTCTGCCTATACTTCCTCTGAGAAACTCGGTTTTGTTTCCGGGTGTCGTATTTCCAATAAATATAGGTCGGCAGAAGTCGTTCAAACTTATACGTGAAATACAACGGACTACACGCATTTTCGGTGCGCTTTCGCAGATTGACGCAGAAGTCGAAGACCCACAATATTCTGATATGCACAATATTGGAACGGTTGCCGAAATTCTGAAGGTCATTGAAATGCCCGACAACACCATTTCTGTTATAATCCAGGGTAAATCAAGGTTTGAAGTGCTGGAATATACTGGCAGTGACCCTTATTTTATGGCAAGGGTGCGTTATCTAAAAGAACCTGTCGAGCCAAAGAACGACCACGATATGGACGCAATTATGTCGTCAATCAAGGACATTGCGATTAAGATCGTGAAAATGAGTCAGAATGCTCCGGGAGAACTTGCTTTTGCACTGAAAAACATCGACAATCCTACTTTCCTTGTCAACTACATTGCGACCAACTGCAACTGTACCAACGATGAAAAGCAGACTCTTTTGGAAGCCAATGAGTTAAAGCAACGCGCCATCGGACTTCTGCGTTACCTCAACGAGCAGAAGCAGTTCCTTGACTTGAAGAATGAAATTCAAGGCAAGGTTAGGAAAGATATGGACAAGCAACAGCGCGAATACTTTCTAAACCAACAGATTAAGACCATACAGGAGGAACTTGGCGGTTCTCCTTACGAAAAGGAAATAGATGAACTTCGCGAAAAGGGGAAGAAGAAAAAATGGAGCAAGGAAATTGCCGAAGTGTATGAGGCTGAGATAAAAAAACTCGAGCAACTGAACCCAATGTCGGCCGAATTCTCTGTGCAGATGAACTATATGCACATATTCGTCGATTTGCCGTGGAACGAGTACACCAAGGACAATTTCAACCTGAAACACGCACAGAAAGTCCTCGATCGCGACCATTTTGGACTCGACGAAGTCAAGGATAGAATTCTCGAACACCTTGCAGTCCTGAAACTTAAGGGCGACTTGAAATCTCCGATACTTTGCCTCTACGGACCTCCAGGAGTCGGCAAGACATCGCTAGGAAAGAGCATCGCCGATGCACTTGGCAGAAAATATGTCAGAATGTCACTTGGCGGTTTGCACGACGAATCAGAAATTCGCGGACACCGCCGTACATATATAGGTGCAATGCCAGGCAGAATTTTGCAGAACATCAACAAGGCAAAATCCTCGAACCCAGTGTTCATCCTAGACGAAATCGACAAGGTTGGCAACGACTACCGTGGCGACCCATCGTCGGCATTGCTTGAAGTGCTTGACCCTGAACAAAATACCGAATTTCACGATAATTTCATCGACCAGGAATACGACTTGTCGAAAGTGATGTTCATTGCTACTGCAAATAACATTTCCACAATAAATCCAGCCCTTCGCGACAGGATGGAAATGATAGAAATCAGTGGTTATGTCACCGAGGAAAAGTTGGAAATTGCTAAGCGTCACCTCATTCCGAAGGAATTTGACAACCACGGAATCAAGAAGTACAAAATTAAGGTTGACGATTCTGCAATTCTGAAGATTATCGAAGACTACACTCGCGAATCGGGCGTTCGTTCGCTTGACAAGCAGATTGCAAAACTGGCTCGCCGTCTTGCAAAGGCAATAGGTATGGATGAGGAATTTCCTAAGACAATCACAGCCGAGAACCTTGAAACGTTCATTGGCAAGCCTCTGTTCCACCGCGATATGTACGAGGAACAAGAATTTGCTGGTGTTGTCACCGGATTGGCTTGGACGGCTGTCGGCAGCCTTTCGGCAGGCGACGGCAAGATGACACTCACGGGCAATCTCGGCGACGTGATGAAGGAATCGGCAAAACTGGCTATGGAATACGTGAAGGCGCACGCCGATATGCTAGGCATAAAGCCCGAAGTGTTCGAAAAGTGGAATATCCACCTGCACGTTCCCGAAGGTGCAATCCCGAAGGACGGTCCGTCGGCTGGTATCACAATGGCAACCGCTATTGCTTCGGCCTTCACTCAGCGTAAAGTAAAGTCGCACATTGCAATGACGGGAGAAATTACCCTGCGCGGAAAAGTTCTGCCAGTTGGTGGAATCAAGGAGAAGATTCTTGCTGCAAAACGCGCTGGAATCACCGAAATCATACTTTCGCGCGAAAACGAAAAGGACATCAACGACATAAAGCCAATGTACCTCGAAGGTGTTCAGTTCCACTACGTTGACACTGTTTCTGACGTATTTGAACTCGCCATTACCGACAAAAAGGTCAAGAACGCTAAAAAACTTACAGACAAATAATGCAACGCAAACGTACCGACATAGACCTGATGGCGCCAGTTGGCTCATACGAGTCGTTGATGGCTGCAATTCAGGCTGGAAGCAATTCCATATACTTTGGCATTGAGCAACTTAATATGCGAGCCCGCTCGTCAAACAACTTCACTTTCGACGACCTGCGTAACATAGTCTCTATTTGCGAAGAGCACAACGTAAAGACCTACCTTACCGTCAACACCATAATATATGACGAGGAAATGGAAAAGATGCACAAGGTTGTGGATGCTGCCGCAGAAAATCACGTTACTGCTATAATTGTCTCCGACATTTCCGTGATGCAGTATGCCCGTAGCAAAGGTGTTGAGGTTCACGCATCTACACAGTTGAACATATCCAACATCGAGGCGGTTGCATTTTTTGCACAGTTCTGCGACGTGATGGTAACAGCACGCGAACTTTCGCTTGAACAAGTGAAGTACATCACCGAGCAAATCCGTCAGCGCGACATTCGCGGTCCGAAGGGCGAACTTGTTAAGATTGAAATCTTCTGCCACGGTGCCTTGTGTATGGCAGTTTCGGGCAAATGTTACCTCAGCCTTCACGAATACAATCATTCGGCAAACCGCGGTGCCTGTCTGCAGGCTTGCCGCAGGGCATACCGCGTGACAGACATCGAAAGTGGCGACGAACTCGAAATCGACAACAAGTACATTATGTCACCCAAGGACTTGTGTACCATTGGTTTCATAAACAAAATCATTGACGCAGGCGTAAGCGTACTGAAGATTGAAGGTCGCGCCCGCTCGTGTGAATACGTAAAAACGGTTGTTAAATGCTACGACGAAGCACTAAATTCCTGTTTTGATGGAACATACGACCGCGAAAAGATTGATGGTTGGAAGAAACGTTTGGAAACGGTCTTCAACCGTGGTTTTTGGGACGGATACTACCTCGGACAACGACTTGGCGAGTGGTCGGAAGTTTATGGTTCACGTGCAACCAAGACAAAAGTTTATCTCGGCAAGGTGCTAAATTTCTTCTCGAAAATCAACGTTGCAGAAATCAAACTTGAAACCGCCGAGGAACTTTCTGTTGGCGACGAAATCTTAATTACAGGTACGACTACGGGTGCTGTCCAGCAGATTGCCGACGAAATCCGCGAAGACTTGAAACCAGTGCCGAAGGTCGTACAAGGCTCGTTGTTCTCGATAAAGACGAGCGAAGTCGTCCGTCGGGGCGATAAACTGTACAAGATTGTTGACACCCAATTTGCAAGTTGCGAGTAATGGAAATCTGCCTCCACGACCTCTGGAACGAATACGAACTCATCGACTGCGGCAACGGTCGCAAACTTGAGCGTTTCGGAGAAATTACACTCATCCGTCCCGAAATAACCGCCACCGGCAAACCTCACCTTTCCGAAGCACAATGGAAGGAAACGGCGAATGCCGAATTTGTTGAGACATCAAAAAATTCGGGCAGATGGAATATTTTCAAGCCAATTCCAGAAACTTGGAGGATGGAATACACTTCCCGACCACTGAGCCTTCGACCCTTCGACTACGCTCAGGGTGCGAAGGCCTGGAAAGAAACTCATATCACCGCCGAACTTTCCCTCACTACCTCCAAGCACATTGGCATTTTCCCCGAACAAGTCATCAACTGGCAGTTCATCGAAAGAGAAAGTGTCAACTTCGGACACGAAAGTTTTCTTAACCTATTCGGCTACACTGGATTATCCACAGTTTTCGCATCAAACTTCTTCGACAAGGCAACCCATATCGATTCCATTCGCAAGGTTGTGGAATGGACACGTCGCAATGCCGAAAACTCAGGCAGAAGCAACATCCGACTCATAACCGAAGATGCTCAGAAGTTTGTGGAACGAGAAATCAAGCGTGGCAACAAGTACGACGGCATTATCCTCGACCCGCCAGCCATTGGCAGCGGAGCAAAGAACGAAAAGTGGATTTTCGACGAAATGATTGAGAATCTTCTCACTAACGTAAATCTCATTGCAAAAGACAAGTCGTTCATTATAATGAACTTGTATTCTCATTCTGTATATGGTATGGAAGTTCGAGAACTCTTGCACAGGTGCTTTCCACATCACAATGTTGAAATGTGTGAGGAAGTGAAGGGTATATCGCAATTTGGTGGTAAAATCAGCCATGGGGTGTTTGTGTGGATGAAAAAATAAGGATAGTCGTATCTCGCTAGGAAAATCTTTGCCCTGCAATAGTAGATTTACGGTATCTGACTGTGTTGCAAACAAAAAAGGCTGTCGTAGGACAGCCTTAAATATTTGTGTGTATTGATAATCCTAGAAGAAACTACGGTGCTTACGTGAATTTTCTCCAATGTTAACACCGAAGATAAATTCCTGCGAACCCCAAGTGTAATTAGAAAGGTCGCTGAATGTAACGTCGTAAGCATAACCGAAGTAATATTGTTTGTACTTGACACCAACATTAGCAATGAACGAGTCGCCTGGACGAACCGAAATACCAAACCAGTAGTCCTGCTTGATGAAGAACTTGAGGTTGATGTCAAACTGAGGAAGAGTCAATTCGGTCGTCTTAATCATTATTGACGGTTCAAGTTCAAATTCTGTAGACTTTTTACTCTTCTTGTTGAATTCAAATCTATAGCCACCAAACAGGAAATAGTGTCTTACCATTTTGTTTTCCTTGATGTTCTGGTTAACTTTCATCTTCGACTGGAAAAGGTTTGCTGCTGTCAAACTAGCATAGTAGTGCTTACCGTACGCATATACACCAAACGAAGCATCTGGAATTATTGTCTTTTCAATAAGGTAAGTCAATGATGGGTCGTCATACCAAGTCGGGTCAAAGTTTCTCTGGTCAAGTTTATATTGGTAGCATTCAGCAGATAAACCGAGTGAAATGTTGTCGTGTCTTGTTATCCTGAAAATGTATGAGTAAATTGCCTTGAAGCCTATTTCGCTTGCAGGACCATATTTGTCGTGGAATAGGATGCCGCCGAGTCCCATAGTTTTATGGTATAAGGATGTGTGTCCCGATAACGTTTGTGTTGATGGAGCTTCCTTCATACCTACCCATTGCTTATGTACACCGATGACGATAGGTGCATAATCTTTTGTTCCTGCCACAGCTGGATTTATGTAGAAGTCGTTCATCATATACTGGCTGAACAATGGTAGCTGTTGCGCGTGTAATGTGCTGTTGCTCAAGAAAATCGCTGTCGCAACTACTATTAATACCTTTATTAAACTCTTACTCATGATCTTCAATATTTAGAGTTTGACTCATAGGTGCAAATGTAGTGATTATTTCAATACAAACAAGCATTCTGATAAAAAAATGTTAATTTTTTTTAACGTTTGTGCTGTTTGATTGTATATCTGTTTGAAAATCAAATCAAAAAGACTAGCTATCGTTCTAATAAAATGGTTTTTATGCTGCTAGTTAATGGCTCTTCTATCTGTTTCGCTATGCATTCGGGAAAATCCGCTGTTGTCCATATTGTGTTTTCTTTTCCTGTGAAAAGCATTAGCCTTATGAAATATAGTTCTTTGCCATTGTTATCGTGCGATTTGAACTTGCATTTGTAGATAATGGCTTCGTTGCCGTTTTGCATTGAGGTTTCTTGCTTGCCAAGTGGTTCTAGTCCTTGTGATATTATGTATTTGTCTGTAATTGCAGATGTTATGCGTCTGAAGTTGCGGCTTGTGACAATCTGTATTTGTATGGAAGTCATTGAGCCTTGGTGGAAAATCTTGTTAGATGCAGTGTCGCATTCGAAATGCTTTGGCGGTATTATTGAAATGTCGTGCAGTTTGATTCGTTGGTTCAAAGAGTCGTTTTGTGCGTTTGCTGGCAATGCAACTGCGAGGGCAAATGTTATTATTAGCAATATGTGAAGCTTCTGTTTCATCTCTTTGCAAAAAAATATGGGCATCAAGCAATACCCATACACAAAACTCTTACTCAAAAACAATCGCTGCAAAGGTAAGACTTTTGTTTTAATTAACAATGAGCTGTTGAAAAGATTTTTTGTGATTTTTTTGTGATGTGAGGTTGTCGCTTCTTTATGTTGTTGGTTATTAGTTTGTTGCTTCTGGTGTTCTTTCACTCATTTTATGTTTGTGTATAATACTTTCCTTAAAATAATTAATAGGTGTGCCGTGGAGTGCTATAATTATTTATTTTTGCATAATAAAAAATAAGCGAAAATGGTAAGAAAAGTAGTATTTGTAATTTCGTTGTTGGCTTGCCTTCTGCCTTTTTATGTGGGTGCGCAGACCAAATCTTTGACAATTGATGATGCCGTAGTAGGCGTATGGCGTGAGTATTATCCTGAAATGATTTACGGATTGCAGATTCGTCCCGATACCAAGACTTGTACAAAGTGGGATGGTCGTAACCTGGTGGAATTTTCATTCGACAATAAGAAGTCGTCCACGTTGTTTACATTGGAGGAATTAGTTTCTGAACTTAAGAAAAATGGCTTTGCTCCATCAAGGTCTTATCCCGAATATTCTTGGCTTTCCAAGAATGAGATGGAGATTCATGTAGGCAATAATGTTTGTGTTTTTGATGTGGTAAAAAAGACGCTTAAGTCGGCTGCTAAGTGTGACGATGATGTCGAGAATGCAACCTATTGTGCGGCGAATTCAAGTATTGCATATACGGTTGACAACAATCTTCTCATTAGGTCTGGCAGTAAGATTATGAAAGTCAGCGACGAAAAGGACAGCAACATCGTTTATGGCCAGACCGTTCACCGTAACGAGTTTGGTATTGATGGTGGAATTTTCTGGTCGCCAAAGGGCAATTACTTGGCTTTCTACCGCAAGGACAACAGCAAGGTTTCTGATTACCCGATAGTTGACGTGAACGAGCGCGTGGCAAAGTTGAAGCCAGAAAAGTACTGCATGGCTGGAATGGACAGCGAAGAGGTTATGATTGGAGTGTTCAACATGGCTACGCAGAAGATAACCTACCTTGAGGTGGACGGACCTAAAGACCAGTTTCTTACTATGGTGACTTGGAGTCCGGATGAGAAGTCTATTTATGTCGGCGTTCTCAACCGCGAGCAGAACCATTTGCAGATGCGTCGTTACAATGCCACAACAGGAAAGTTCGAGAAACTTCTGTTCGAGGAGAAGAACGACCGTTATGTTGAGCCTCAGCAACCGCTTACTTTCTTGCCCAACGACCCCGAAAAGTTCATCTATTGGTCGCGCAAGGATGGCTACTGGCACCTATACCTATATAATATAGATGGCAAGCAGATTTCGCAGATTACAAAAGGCGAATTCGAAGTGCAGGAAATTTGTGGCTTCGCAAATAAGAATCAAGATATTATCATAAAGGCTAATAAGGAAACTCCGATTGACTTCACGATTTATAAGGTCAACATCGCTTCTGGAAATATGACTTTGATTTCTGGTAATAGTGGAAGCCATGATGCTATACTTTCAAGCGATGGCGAGTATTTCATCGATTCTTACGAATCGACAACAGTTCCTCGTGAATATGTTCTTTACCAGACTTCTACCGGAAAGAAAATTTCAACCTTGTTGACGGCAGAAAATCCTCTTGCTAAATTCAATATGCCTACGGTGAAAATCGGAACGCTCAAGGCTGATGATGGAAAGACCGACCTGTATTATCGTCTTATCACTCCGCCTGATTTCGATTCTAACAAGAAATATCCTGCTATAGTTTATGTCTATGGAGGTCCACATGCTCAGATGATTACAAATTCGCGCTTCGGTGGTGCTGCTGGCTGGGATATGTATATGGCGCAGAATGGCTATGTTATGTTCACTCTTGACAACCGTGGTTCGGCTAACCGTGGCTTCGAGTTCGAAAGTTGCATACACAGGCAGCTTGGTACTGTTGAGACACGCGACCAGTTGACCGGTGTTGAGTTCCTGAAGACTCTCGGCTATGTTGATATGGACAGGCTTGGCGTTCACGGATGGAGTTTCGGCGGTTTTATGACCACTACGCTTATGACCGACTGTGCCGACATCTTTAAGGTTGGTGTTGCTGGCGGACCGGTTATCGACTGGAAATACTACGAGGTGATGTATGGCGAGCGTTACATGGACACTCCACAGGAGAACCCCGAAGGTTACGAGAAAGCAAGTCTGCTCAACAAGACCGACAAGCTCAAAGGTCGTCTGATGATTATCCACGGATGCATCGACCCCGTTGTGGTATGGCAGCATAGCTTGCAGTTCCTCAACAAGTGCATCGAAAATAAGGTGCTGGTTGACTATTTCGTTTATCCGAACCATGAGCACAATGTCCGTGGACTTGACAGGGTTCACTTGATGAGGACAGTTACAAGGTATTTCGATGACCATCTGAAATAAAAATAGGATTTGACTTTAATGGCTGCCGTGAATTTCGGCAGCTTTTTTTTATGTATATGTGTACTTGTGAATGTGCTGTTAACAAATTTGTTGGAAATACTTAATAATTTTTTTGCATTGTCAATAAAAAGTGTTTTCTTTGTCTGGTTTTTTGTAATAAAGGTAATTGTACCCATATTGCAGAAAATTGTGGTTATAAATTTATGTATAACAGATATTTAGAACATAAGAGTAAATTAAGGAAGAGCGTGCATTTAACCGAGGACGGTGCGCGTTTTCAGGAAATTTATGTCTTCGATTTTTCAGAATTGTTATGAGAAGAAGTTTTATTTTAATTTGTGTGGCATTGCTACTGTCAATGTTTGCCAATGCCCAAAGTTTCACAATCACAGCAACTGCTGGTGAAAATGGAACAATCGATCCATCTGGCGCAGTTACGGTTGTAGAAGGAGAAGATCAGGCTTTCTCAATTACAGCAAGCACAGGCTACAGAATTGCGAGCGTATTGGTTGATGATGAGGAGGCTAAAAATGATCTTGTTGAAGGTGTGTATACATTCACATCAGTTGATGCAGACCATACCATTGCAGCAACATTCGAGGAAATACCTCAATATACGATTACGGTAGCATCAAACAACGATGAATTCGGTTCTGTAACAGGTGGCGGAACATACTACGAAGACGAAACTGTAACTCTCACTGCAGTTCCATCAGAACATTATCATTTCGTAAAGTGGAACGATGAGAACACCGACAATCCTCGAGAAATAACAGTTACGGAAACCGTAACCTATACCGCAACATTCGAGGAAGATCCGCATTACACGATAACAGTAGAGTCGAACAATGACGAGTATGGAACAGTATCCGGCGGCGGTTCATATTATGCAGGAGAAACTGTAAGCATTTCTGCGACGGCAGCTGAACATTATCATTTCGTAAAGTGGAACGATGAGAACACCGACAATCCACGAGAAATAACAGTTACGGAAACCGTAACCTATACCGCAACATTCGAGGAAGATCCGCATTACACTATAACAGTAGAGTCGAACAATGACGAGTATGGAACAGTATCCGGCGGCGGTTCATATTATGCAGGAGAAACCGTAAGCATTTCCGCGACGGCAGCTGAACATTATCATTTTGTAAAGTGGAACGATGAGAACACCGACAATCCACGAGAAATAACAGTTACTGAAACCGTAACCTATACCGCAACATTCGAGGAAGATCCGCATTACACTATAACAGTATTGTCGAACAATGACGAGTATGGAACAGTATCCGGCGGCGGTTCGTATTATGCAGGAGAAACCGTAAGCATTTCCGCGACAGCAGCTGAACACTACCATTTTGTAAAGTGGAACGATGAGAACACCGACAATCCACGAGAAATAACAGTTACTGAAACCGTAACCTATACCGCCACATTCGAGGAAGATCCACATTACACTATAACAGTAGAGTCGAACAATGACGAGTATGGAACAGTATCCGGCGGCGGTTCGTATTATGCAGGAGAATCCGTAAGCATTTCCGCGACAGCAGCTGAACATTATCATTTCGTAAAGTGGAACGATGAGAACACCGACAATCCACGAGAAATAACAGTTACAGGAACTGCAACTTATACAGCAACATTCGAGGCAGATCCAGTAGATACTTACACAATCACAGCAACAGCTGGTGTTGGCGGTTCAATTACTCCAGCTAGCGCAATTGTAGAAGAAGGTGCTAATCATACTGTATATATCATAGCTAATGATGGATATCGTATTGAAAGAGTAATTGTTGATGTAGAAACAAATGTTACTTCTGAGGTTGTAAATGGTGCATATACTTTTGAAAATGTAACAGCAGATCATTCTATAGAGGCTACATTTGCAGAAATACCAGTAGGTCCATATTTTGAATTTGTAGATCTTCAAGAATCCTATAGTGTAGGTGACTCTGTTAAGTTTGCAATTAAGGTTCATTCTAATGGAAATGTCGATAACCTTTGTGCTGTAGATTATAAGATTAAATATAGTTCTAATGTCAATGGCAATCCTTCTATGAATCTTTCTGATTTGTCAAGATATGGAATGTTCTCTTACGACATTAGTCTTTCAAATGGAACAGTTCTCACAACTCCTATTTCAAGAGGTTCAGGAACTTTCTCTACAAATGTTGAATACAATAATTCGACCTATGATATAAGTGCATTTACGCTTGGCCTTCTTGATAATGATTGTGTAAATAGGAATAGACCTGTCGATTTTGATATGGTATTTACTAGATCTGGTAAATACCAATTCACAGTGTCGCTAGCTACTTGTTCTAATGGTGGTGATGCAATAGGAACTTCTTTTGTCGCAGAAAATTGCGATGGTATGACTCATTATGATAGATATGCAAATACTTGTACAAATAAGACTGTGGTAAAGGAATATGTTTTCACAATGAAGTTACAGGGTGCCAATGCATGTACTGTCACTACTAGTGTTCCGGATGGACATGGTACAATATCTCCTGAAGGCACAACTGTCGTGTCTGCAGGTCAGGATCTTGAATTAATATTCACTCCAGACGAGAATTACGAACTCGATAGCTTATTAGTTAATGGCGTTACGAAATACCCGGCTATTGATGGATCAGTTTCCGTTGTTGATAACCATTATACTCTTACAAATATTAGATCGAATCAGGATGTTGTTGCTAAGTTCAGAGACGTTAGACCTTACTACAATATACACGTGGAAATCGAAACTGCTGGTGGTTCTGTAACTCCGACTGATACAACGGTTGTTGCTGGCTCTGATGTTACTTTGAGTATTATGCCGAACCAAGGATTCCACATTTCACAGCTTGAGGTAGATGGTAATATTGTTATTGATTACGCTTCTACAGAAATAGTATTTAGAAATGTAAATTCTGATCACCATATCAAAATTTCATTCTTCCCCAACTCTGTTGAAGAAAATATGTTTGCAAACTTGAGCATATACCCGAATCCAAATAACGGACAGTTCACTATTAGCTCTGATGATTTCGAGGGCGATGTTACATTCCAGATATTCAGCGTAAGCGGTGCTGTTATGGATGAGGTGTCAGTTAGCGGAGAAAAGACCGTAAACTTTGACAAGTCGTTGCCTGCAGGAAC
>CAJOEG010000035.1:14096-22309 GCA_905233405.1 uncultured Bacteroidales bacterium
TTGCTACAAGGAAAATCGTTGTTGAATAATAATAACTATTTCATAACAATGGGAAGGAGTCGTTAGGCTCCTTTCTTTTTTATGTATGGAACCTATTAAATTGAGGATGTTAATAAAAAATGATTTTTTATTTGTGTCTGAAAGAAATCATTTCTATTTTTGTGTCATAAAAATCATAACCATGAAGAAATTAGTCGCAATATTATTATTTGTTATTTTCGCTTCAGTTGTTTTGGTTTCTTGCAAGACAGCTGAGAATTGTCCTGCATATAGCGATGCATCTCAGTTGGAAGTGGAAGTAGAAGAAGTCGCATAATTTTTGTGCGAATAAGTTTTTTATTATTTTTGCGGTATTATGACTTTGATTAGAAGAATCATAGTGCTGCTTTTTTTTGTTGTGAGTTTGTCGTCGTTGGCGAATGCTCAAGGCGAGTTCGCTGAAGATAGGGAAGCCTCTAACTATAACGTCAATCAGTTCGGAGCAAAAATCAATACTAATGGTTTTGGATTTATGTACACATTTGCTCAAAGAGTAAATTATAGGTTGCGCCGAAACTATGAGGTCGAGTATGATTATGTTAAAAATTTGAAGGAAGTAAAGGTGATAAATACCTATTTTTCATCATACTTCAATAATATCAAGAGGTTTGTTTTTGGTAAGGTAAATTCTGTGCATAATATCCGGTTGGGTTATGGTTACAACTGGATGATTTTCGATAAGCGCGATAAAAATAGCGTGTCAATTCATTTGCAGGCTAATGCCGGTTTTTCTTTTGCTTTCGAAAAGCCAATATATTATGAAATGGTTGATAGTGTGACGGTGTTGAATAATCAGGCTAGCTATTATTACAGTAGTCATAAGTTTGAGGACTATTATTCTGGTAAGGTATATGATATTATAACAAAGTCTTCGTATTCAACTGGACTCAATGAAATAAAGATACGTCCTGGGAATTATATAAAGTTGGATTTGTCATTTGACTTTGCAAAAAATGCAATGACTGTGAGTGCGATAGAGCTTGGCACCATTCTCGATTTGTACTATTGGCCAGTGACAATAATGTATGATCAGCCGCATAACTTTATGTGGTCGATGTATATAGCATACCAGTTCGGACGGAAATACAATCCAAATATTAACCGTGATTACAGACGTGAGCAGCGCAAACTCAACAAGTGATTTTGTTGATAAGTTTATGTCCAATTATACTTTCGCTAATGCGTTTCGTTAGTATTTTTGTCGTTGACAAAAATTGACGATGGAAACGGGAAATACATTTGTAGACGGATTGAATAAGCCTCAGAAAGAGGCGGTTATATATTGCGATGGACCTAGCCTTGTGATTGCTGGTGCTGGTTCTGGGAAGACGAGGGTGCTTACACATAAGATTGCTTACCTAATATCAAAGGGTATGGATCCGCATAGGATAATGGCGCTTACGTTTACCAACAAGGCCGCCGCCGAAATGAAGGAACGTATCGACACCTTGCTCGGCTACAATGCTTCGCAGGCTTTGTGGATGGGTACTTTTCACTCCATTTTTGGCAAGATACTTAGGATTGAAGCCGAAAAGATTGGCTTCACGAGCAGTTATACCATTAACGATGCCACCGACTCGCAAAATCTTGTAAAGGACATAATCAAGGAGATGAAACTTGACGAGGACAACTACAAGTACAAGAGTATTGCGAATCGTATTTCGGCATGCAAAAACAGACTTGTCCTTCCCGATGCATACTTGGCTAATCCGGGCTATGCTACCGAAGACCGTGGCGCGAAACGTCCCGAGTTCGGAAATATCTACAAAATGTATTATACAAGGTGCAGACGTTCTAATGTGATGGATTTCGACGACTTGTTGCTGTACACGAATATTCTTTTCAAGATTGATCCCGGGACTTTGGCTAAATATCAGGAACGCTTCGACTATTATTTGGTTGACGAGTATCAGGATACTAACTTTGCTCAGTACTTGATTGTCAAGAGGTTGTCAGAAAAGAACCGTCGGCTTTTTGTCGTGGGTGACGATGCGCAGAGTATTTATTCGTTCCGTGGCGCCGAAATCCAGAACATATTGAATTTCAAGAACGACTACCCCGACTATAAGTTGTTTAAACTTGAACAGAACTATCGTAGTACACAGAATATTGTCGATGCCGCCAATTCGTTGATAAAGAAGAACAAGGAGCAGATTAAGAAAAAAGTGTTCTCTGAGAACGAAGTCGGAGATAAAGTACAGATTAACAAGGCTGTGTCTGACAATATGGAAGGCGTGATGGTCGCCAAGAAGATTATTGAATTGCACGATGCAGGGGCTAAATATTCCGATTTTGCGGTGCTATACAGAACCAATGCCCAGTCGAGAATTCTGGAGGAGTCGATGCGTAATCTTGGCATTCCATACAAGGTTTTCGGAGGAATGTCGTTCTACCAGCGCAAGGAAATAAAGGATGTGCTAGCATACGTCAGATATACAGTGAACCACAACGATGTGCAGTCGTTCAAGCGAATCGTGAACTATCCTTCGCGAAAAATAGGGCAGACAACCATCGATAAGGTTGTTGCTGCGGCAGAAAGTATGCAGGTTTCGGTGTGGGACATAATTTTTTCTCCTGAGAAGTATCCGCTTGATGTGAATACGCCCACCCGTATGCGACTGAAGGAGTTTGCTGTTATGATAAGCGGCTTTGCAGAAAAGATAGATTCCTACGATGCATATTCGTTTGTGGATGAGATGCTTAAGGAGTCTGGTATTATCAGCGACTTGCAGACCGACAAGACTCCGGAAGGGGAGGGACGTCGTGAAAACGTGCAGGAACTTCTCAACGGTGTGAAGATGTTCTGCGATACTCGCCGTGAAACTGGCGACCCATTTGGAATCCTGAACTACCTTGAAAACGTATCAGTACTTACTGACCTAGAAGAGCCTGACGATGGCGACCTTAACCGCGTGTCGCTGATGACAATACATTCGTCGAAGGGACTTGAGTATGACAATGTTTTCGTGACAGGTGTGGAGGAAAACTTGTTCCCTGGTGCACTTACGGTTATGGATCCGCGCGACTTGGAGGAGGAACGCCGCCTGTTTTATGTGGCGGTCACAAGGGCGAAGAAGAGGATAATGCTGTATTACGCCGAAAACCGTTTCCGTTTCGGAAAACTTACGCCAATGGCACCAAGCCGTTTCCTCAAGGACATCGACACGTCGTATGTTGACTGGCACGGACTTTCGGTTAGTCCGTTCTTGGCTACGTTCGACGATGAGTTTGAAGGTTATACAAAGTTCCAGCGCAAGCCGTCTTTCTCGACAGCATCGTCGCCGCAAACCGTTAGTTTTAAGCCTGTTGAACAGCAGCAGCCGAGGAATCTTGTGCCGTTGAAAAAGATGTCGTCGCGTCCGTCTGAGGAAATCGCCGACTCAAGTCAGTTGGTCGAAGGTGTAAGAATAAAGCACAAGATGTTTGGCGAGGGTAGGATAATGAGCAGAATCGGTTATGGCGAGAATACTAAGCTGGTGGTTGAATTCGACAGTGGTGACACTAAAACATTATTATTAAAGTTTGCTAAATTGCAAATCTTGGACTAACTTTGCAAAAAAATAAAACATGGATTACAATACACAACGGCCTCACTTGAGAATCCCTGAGTATGGAAGGATTACGCAGCAGATGGTTGAACATTGCTGCCAAATTGCTGATAGAAATGAGCGCAACAGGGCGGCTCGGACTCTCGTTAAGATTATGGAGAATATGAATCCTGCCATAAGGGAGGAGGCTGACTATAGGAAGAAACTATGGGATCAACTTGCCGAATTGTCTGGTTTTAAACTTGATGTCGATTGGCCTTATCCTGTGATAACAGAGGAGGTTAAGTCGCAGAAACCAGAGCGTCTTTCCTATTCAGACAATAAGATTGTTTTTAGGCATTACGGCAAGATTACCGAGGGAATGCTTAAGAAATTGGAAGAAGAAACCGACCCCGACAGACAGCGCGAGTTCTTTTTGGAAGTTGCAAACTATATGAAGCGTTCGTATATACAGTGGAAAAAGGAATTGATTCCCGATGATGTAATATTCCGTGAGATTGTATTTATGAGCGAGGGCAGAATACAGGTTCCTGAAAATATAAAACTTGGTGATTACAAGGATGTTCTCTTGCAGGCTCAGGCTGCTCCAGTAGCTGGTAAGAAGAAGAAAAAAGTTGCACAGCCACAGCCTATGGGCAATCCGCAGAGAAAGAAAAAGAAACACAAAAACGTTCAGCAATAATGGGAACTTTCAAGATAGAGGGAGGACATACATTAAGTGGTGAAATTGTTCCGCAGGGAGCGAAGAATGAAGCCTTGCAGGTAATTTGTGCGACTTTGCTCACGAGCGAAAGCGTGAAAATCAGCAATGTACCTAACATTTTGGATGTTAACAAGTTGATTGACTTGCTCATTGCTATGGGAGTGAAGGTTACCCGACACGGCAATGGCGTTTATACGTTCAAGGCCGACGATGTAAATCTCGATTACCTCGAATCGGATGCTTTCCGTGCTGATGGCGCTGCACTTAGAGGTTCGATTATGATTCTCGGTCCGTTGTTGGCGCGTTTCGGAAAAGTATATATGCCGAAGCCGGGTGGCGATAAGATTGGTCGTCGTCGTTTGGATACGCATTTTATTGGTTTCCAAAAACTTGGTGCAAAGTTTAACTATAGTTTCGAGGAAAATTTCTATACCCTGGAAGCAGAAAAACTTGAAGGTACTTACATTCATCTTGAGGAAGCTTCGGTGACTGGTACTGCCAACATTATTATGGCGGCAGTGAAAGCAAAAGGAGAAACTACCATCTATAATGCAGCCTGCGAGCCATATATCCAGCAGTTGTGCAAATTGTTGAACAGGATGGGCGCAAAGATAACGGGAATTGGATCCAACTTGCTTCATATTGAGGGCGTTGACGATTTTCATGGTGCAGAACATACAATTTTGCCCGATATGATTGAAATCGGAAGCTTCATAGGTATGGCTGCAATGACGGGTTCGGAACTGACAATCAAGAATGTGCGCTACGATATGCTGGGAATAATCCCAGATTCGTTCCGAAGGCTTGGAATCACGCTCGAACATATAAATGATGATATTTATATTCCACGTCACGAGCACTACCAGATTGAAAGTTTCATTGATGGTTCCATAATGAACATTTCGGATGCCATTTGGCCAGGACTTACGCCCGACTTGCTTAGTGTGTTCTTGGTCGTTGCTACGCAGGCGAAGGGCAGTGTGCTGATTCACCAGAAGATGTTCGAGAGCCGTCTGTTCTTCGTTGACAGGCTCATCGACATGGGTGCCCAGATTATCCTTTGCGACCCCCACAGAGCTGTCGTCGTAGGAAATGACCGCAAGCGCCAACTGCGCGCCAGCCGTATGTCGAGTCCCGACATCCGTTTATCGCAGCAATGTCGGCACAGGGTTCGAGTATAATTAGGAACATTGAGCAGATTGACCGTGGTTATGAGAATATTGATGTACGCCTGAACAAGTTGGGCGCAAAAATAGAACGAATAAATTACTGATATTATGAAGAAATTGGTATTTTTGGCTGTTGCCATAATGATTTCATTTTTTGTAAGTGCGCAAAAGGTTGGCATTAATGTAGGTGACATTGCTCCAGAGATTAGTTTGCCGACACCAAATGGCGATACGGTGAAGTTGTCATCGTTGCGCGGAAAAATGGTTCTCATAGATTTTTGGGCTTCGTGGTGCGGTCCGTGCCGCAAGGAAAATCCCAATGTAGTAAAGGCTTACAATGCATACAAGGATAAGTATTTCCAGGCTGGCGATGGCTTTACTGTGTATGGTGTTTCGTTGGACAAAACGGCGGAAAACTGGACAAAAGCCATTGAGTCCGATAAGCTTACGTGGACAAATGTCAGCGATTTACAGTATTGGAATTCTGAGGCTGGTCGTTTGTATCAGGTTAATAGTATTCCTTGTAACTTCCTTATTGATGGCAACGGTGTTATAGTTGCCAAGAATCTTCGTGGGGAAGCATTGGAATCGGCTTTGGAGAAATATATTTTTCGGCCAGTAAAGTCTTTCGAGGAAGCTCTGATAGCACTTAGAACTCAATTGAATGCTATGAAAGAAATACAACAGCTTGACGAATATTCTAAGGAAATCTCAAAAATGGAGAAGGATATAAATGATATTCAGTCGCTGCTTGATGGGATGAAGAAAAAGTTGGAAAAATAGGACACAAGAATTTGTGGAATACGGGGAAGTCGATGAGGCTTCCTTTTTTTGTATACTTGGGTATGAATAAAAAGAAAAACCGCTTGATTGTCAAGCGGCTTTTATGTGACCAATTGGGGACTTGAACCCCAGACCCCCTGCTTAAAAGGCAGGTGCTCTACCTGCTGAGCTAATTGGTCAGTCCTCCCAATATTTGGGACTGCAAAAGTACAGTAAAAAATTGTAATGGCAAATTTTTTCGCTAAAAAAATGCGTTAAAATGTAATATTGGACAAAATGCACTATATATTATATTGACAGCAACTATTCCCTTGACAAATGCAGGCAACCGTATTAGTAAAAAAACGTTAAAAAAATTGATAATTAAAGATGAATTGTAAAAAGTTTTTCTTAAATTGCACCGTTTTTTATTAACATAAAAATTACTAAAATGAAGAAGGTTTTAATATTCGTTTTAAGTTTTGTAGCATTGCTGTTTGCTAACGTGGTTTATTCTCAGAATCAACCATTTAGCTTTAAGCATTCTGAACTTTTATCAGAGATAGACAATGTGGTCGTAACTCCTCCGGATATGGTTCAGATTATGAACGAGGATGCCTCCGATGAGAAGAATGGCGAGATGTACAAGGTCGCACGAATCCTTGATGTCAATATGAATATGGACAATTGCGGTACTACCGACATACTTGCTGATGGCACAAAGGTATGGCGTGTTCGTATAGCGTGCGAAGGAGCAATGGCATTGAAGGTAATGTGCCCGGAATTTTATATTCCGAATGGTGCAGAGTTGTATCTTTACAACGAAAACAGACAGCAGGTCGTAAAGGTGGATGCAAGCAATAATCCAAAGTTCGGTACTTACTATTCGCCGAAGATGATTCAGGGTGATGCCTTGTATATGGAATACGTACAGCCAGCATCGGTTGCTGGAGAGCCAGTTATGATGATTGATGCTCTTTCGTATTTCTATCGTGGTGTTGGAGCTTTTGTAGGGTATTATGCACAGAAGCGTCAGACTGGTTTCGGAGAATCTTACGATTGTGAGGTTAATGTAAATTGCCCTGCAGGAGCCAACTGGCAAGATCAGAAAAAGGGCGTTGCTGAAATTTGGGTTATTTCGAGAGAAGGAGGCGGATTCTGTTCTGGAACACTTGTAAATAACACGGCTAACGATGGTACTCCGTATTTTTTGACGGCAGACCATTGTGGTGGTGTTGATGGAAATGGATATTTTAATAGATGGGAATTTTATTTTAATTTTGAATCTTCTAATTGTAATAATCCAACATCAGAGCCTAATTATGACGTTGTTAGTGGTTGTACATTAAAAGCCCGTCCTTCTGGAGCTCAGGCGTCAGGAACCGATTTCTTGCTTTTGCAGCTAAATACTACAGAGGATAATCTGGAGCAAATAGGTGCTTATTATAATGGTTGGGACAGAACGGATGTGACAGCACCGAATTCTACAGGAATCCATCATCCTAGTGGTGATATTAAAAAAATATCTATAGTTACGAGTGAATTGACTTTGAGTACTTTCGGTCAGACTAATACGCAAAATGGTCACTGGAGAGCAACTTGGAATGCATCTACTGGCTTTACTGAGGGTGGATCTTCGGGTTCTCCGTTGTTCCGTGATGCTAATAAACTTGTAATGGGAACATTGTCAGGCGGTCCGTATTATAATTGTTCGTCTTCTGCAAGTATGTTGTATGACGTATATGGTCGTTTCGACCTGCACTGGGAAGACGGTGGTACTGCCGATGCAAACCGTTTGAAACCATGGCTCGATCCCCAAAATACTGGTGCAGAAACATGTCCAGGACGTTATCCGAACTCTGGTACAAATCCTGATCCACCAACACCAGGTACTTTGACTGCTGATTTTGCTGCTAATCCAACTACTGTAAATGTTGGAGGTACAGTTGCTTTCAGTGATGCTTCTACAGGAAGTCCGACTTCGTGGTCGTG
>CAJOEG010000036.1:0-558 GCA_905233405.1 uncultured Bacteroidales bacterium
ATATTCGTAAAAGATTTATTTTATTAAAGCGCCAAATATACGACCCTTCAAACGAATTAGTCGTACGAAAAACGACTAAGTTTTCAACATCGTTCTAAATAATTGTATTTCAGCTATTTACAAACTAATTTTTGGGGTATTAATGCTTTTTTAAATGTTAATAAATTTTAACATTTGCACTTAACTCATTGAATATAAGTCACATATCATGCCAAGTTCGAACCAATTACTCCAGTTTCATTCGAACTTGGTACGAACATGGTATTAATTTTGTGCGAACTTGCAACCTTGCAAAAGTATTTCGTAGAGTTCTGGGTAAAGCGCAATTATGTCAATCCCGAGAGCGAATGGTACAATTATAAGCAGCAGGTCGAATTGGTTGAACGTAACTATGCTACCACAATCCGTCACGGATTCGAAACAGACCGAGGCGTAATCTATTTGCAGTACGGAATTCCCAATCACATATTCCAGTCGCCTATAGAACCGGGTGCCTATCCATACGAAATCTGGCAGTACTACCGTCTCGGCGAAGACAATAACTGCAAGTTTGTGTTC
>CAJOEG010000036.1:576-10618 GCA_905233405.1 uncultured Bacteroidales bacterium
AATTTGAGTTGCTGCACTCAAACAAGCAGGGCGAAATCCACACTTTCAATTGGACGAAATATTTGTCGCGCAGTAAAGCATCATCGTATGGTGTAACAGATACATACAATTCTGTAAACAATGTTTCGTCGGGATATGGACTCAACACGTTTGACAACGATTGGGAACGCCGTGCTATAGAAGAATTTAATAAATAACGTAATGACACCTAGGCTATTAGAAGGCGACAATGCCAAATACATATTTTTCCCCGAGGAAGCGGGCACCATACTTAACAGGACTGCATACGCAACCGTGTATGTTGGTGCCAACGCCGACACCAAGGAAAAGGTAATCCTGAAGAAAATATCACCCGCGCTCTTCGGCAACGATTCGCAAAGGTTCAAGTTCTTCGCGACTGTATGCACCGAAGTCAAACTTGACGGACTTGTCGGCATCAGCGACATGATATTCGACGAAGGCGACATCTATCTAGTCTGCGAATACGTTTCGGGGCGAACCCTTAAGGAATTGATATACGACCCGAAATTTATGGACTACCGCAACGACATATTCTTCCTGCGCATAATATCAAATTGCCTTGAGACATTGTCATTCATTCACAAACTGAAACTTTGCCACGGCAATCTGCGTCCCGAGAACATAATCGTGCAATGGGACGAATGCGAGGAGTTCGACTTCCTGCACCCGACGGCAAAAATCTTGAGCATTGAAAGCATAAAACTTGGTTTCAAGAATATGCCGTTAATCCGCAAAGTTGACAGTTTGTACCAAAGTCCAGAACAACTGCTTGGCTTTGAAGACCTTGTCGGCGACTACAGCGATGTCTACACTATGGGATTGATATTGTACGAGGCAATTGCCCGCGAACCTGTATATTCGCCAGAAAAACCTATTGTGAGACGCCAGCAGGTATTTAACAAGATTGCACAGCACTACCGTATTAATGATGAGGTTTATGCTCTCATTGAAAAGGCTACGGTGAAACCTTTCTCGTACATCCCCGGCTCAATAAGCGAGGACGCACAGAAACTTATTGTACTTAAATCACTCAACGACAGATACCAGAACGCCGAAGCCTTCAAGAAGGACTTGGATGAATTAATTGGAAACTTATAATAATGGACAATGTATAATTGATAATCTGTAGCGACGCGGCGTGCCACGTCGCTACAAATCATCAAATCATCGAATCATCAAATTATTAAATAACTTAGAAACGGCGTCAGCCAGAAACCTAGAAACTCAGAAACGTGAAACATAGAAACTAATTAAATAACTAAATCTTAAAACTTATGACAGCAGACGAAAAAAACAGAATGCAGAAGAAATGGGATACTGAAATAAAGTCCCTCGACTCGTGGAGTATGTTCAAGGTAATGGGCGAACTCGTAAACGGATTTGACCACTACGCAAAATTAGGACCGTGCGTTGCAATATTCGGTTCGGCACGTACAAAGGAAAACAATCCTTACTACATCAATGCAGAAGAAACTGCCTGCCAACTCGTTAAGAAGGGCTATGGTATAATAACCGGTGGTGGACCTGGCATTATGGAGGCCGGTAACCGCGGAGCACAGCGTGGCGGTGGTCTCTCGGCAGGTTGCAACATAGTACTCGAATTCGAACAGGCAGCAAACAAGTACATCGACACCGACAAACTTGTTACGTTTGACTATTTCTTCACCCGCAAGACAATGTTTATGCGTTACGCACAGGGATTCATCGTTTTCCCGGGCGGTTTCGGAACTTTCGACGAACTTTTCGAGGCAATAACCTTGATACAGACAAAGAAGATTGCTAAGTTCCCGATTATCCTCTTCGGCTCAAAGTATTGGAATGGACTTTTCGAATGGGTTAAGGAATGCGTTCTCGAACAGGAACACAACATTTCTGAAAAAGACCTTGAAATTTACAACATTGTTGACACTCCCGAAGAAGCAGTAAAGATTATCGAAGACTTCTACCGCAACTACGAACACAAACCGAATTTCTAAAATAGAACACAAAAAATCTTGGCTATCGGCAATAATTATTACCGATAGCCTTAAAAATAATAACGTTATGAAACGGATGACAAGACTTGCCGCAATAGCCATAATTGCAATTCTAACAGCCTCAATGGCAATGGCTCAGGAAACAGCACCAAAGAACGACCGCGAAAGCGTCAGAACAACAATTTACCTTTCGGGTGGAATGCAATACATAAAGGCCAAAGCCGTGAACAATGAACTTACAGGCGTAGGCTACAGCAAGTTTTCCGACATCAACTACCTGACTGGCTTCGGTATTGATGTGACCATATACAACCGCTGGATAATTGGCGCGGAATGGGACAAAAACAACAATACGGCAACGGCAGTAAACCCCAACCTGTCGATGAGGGCGCAAATGTCAGGTTCGCGCACGATGATTCGTTTCGGATACAATGTCGTTCACAGGGACAAGTTCAACTTTTTCCCGGAAATAGGAATCGGTGGCAACCTAATAAAATTCAACACCAAAAGTTCCTATCCCGATTCTATAGCGAGCAATTTCAGCCAGATTTTCACAACCAATGACGGAAATATGGCAACTTACACAAATTCATTCGTGAATATTGGCGTTGGCTTTGACTTTACCGTAAGCGATTCTGAATATTCTCGAAGCGGTTGTCGTATAGGAATTCGTGCTGGTTATCAAGGTGTTCTCAGCCATTCGTGGAGTAACAACAGCAGTAACATAGAAGGACCTCGTATCAATCCTAATATGTTTTATATGAAACTTACTATTGGTTTCACCACAGAATTTAAGCATAAGTCAAATACATTGGATACATCAGGCGACCAATAGGTTCTACCTGTAGTTTATCATATAAACGTTGGTGGCACCATCCTTTTCGCGACGTTCAATTATTCGGCTGATATTGCCGAACCTGTCGTATTCTAACGATGCGCTTGATATTTCCTCATTATTTCGGTCGAACACAGATGTTTTCACAACTTTGTCGTTCTCGTAAATGAAAACCTTCTTTTCAGCACCACCAACTATGTGCTTACGAGTGACTTCCGAAAGAATATCGTAGTCATAATTAGTTATTTCTGGATTTTGCGCACGTCTGAAAACCAATTCCTTCTGGTCGGTGGCAATGCTCGAAATAGAACCGTTGCTTATTACTTTGCCTAACGAATCTACTTCAGAAACCACAATGCTGTCAGCCATTCGCTCAATACGATAATTACTTGTAACAGAATTGCCGACGTAAGAAATCTGGCTTGAGAGCATATTGTCATTGTTATATTCGTAAATTGTTCCGCCAATCATAACCGAATCGGCTGTAAAATTAACTTCCTCGAAAGGCAGATTGCGGGAATTATACTTTACGATAACAAATGATTTCGGGCGGTTGCCATCTCCGAAATACACTATTCGCGACGGCTGTCCGTTTTCGTTATAATAAGTTTCTGAAAACAAAACTTTAGTCCTTGATATGACATTATCCTTTACCGTAACTTTCCACGTTACAGACGAATGGAATGAATTATCCTTTATTTTCTGGGAATAGTTTCTGCACGAAACCGCATCGGATTCAGTAACGGGAATCCACACTTGCGACCATCCCGCCACCGACAATAACGAAACAAATAATGTCAGCAGGAAACGCTTCATTTATTTCTTGAACAAAGAATCTACAAACTCGCGCTTGTCGAACATCTGAAGGTCGTCGATGCCTTCGCCGACACCTATGTACTTGATTGGAATCTTGAACTGGTCGGAAATGCCGATAACAACGCCTCCCTTTGCAGTGCCGTCGAGTTTTGTAACAGCAAGCGAACTAACTTCGGTTGCCTTTACGAACTGCTTGGCTTGTTCGTAGGCGTTCTGTCCGGTAGAGCCGTCGAGAACCAACAGTACCTCGTGCGGTGCTTCGGGTACGAGTTTTTGCATCACGCGCTTGATTTTCGACAGTTCGTTCATCAGGTTTATCTTGTTATGCAGACGACCGGCTGTGTCGATAAGAACAACGTCGGCACCAGATTTCTTAGCCGAAGCCAACGTGTCGTAAGCCACAGAAGCAGGGTCGGAACCCATATCCTGACGGATCATGTGTACGCCAACTCTGTCGGCCCACACCTGCAGTTGGTCGATTGCTGCGGCACGGAAAGTATCGGCAGCACCGATGTAAACATTTTTGCCCGCCTTCTTGAAATTGTTAGCCAACTTGCCGATAGTGGTAGTCTTGCCGACACCATTAACACCTACAACCATAATTACATACGGAGACCCGTCTGGTGTGGTGAAATCGGGATTCTTCATGTCGGGACCATCTTCCATAAGTGAAGCAATGGTAGAGCGGAGAAGTTCGTTCAGTTCGTCGGTGCCGACATATTTTTCGGTCTTTACACGTTCCTTGATTTTGTCGATAATCTTTAACGTCGTATCAACGCCGACATCGGATGTTATGAGGATTTCTTCGAGTTCGTCAAGCACGTCTTCATCGACTTTCGACTTGCTGAATATTAACCTGCTGATTTTAGAGAACAAGCCTGTACGGGTCTTTTCCAACCCGCTGTCCAACTTTTCCATCTTTTCCTTACCGAACAACCCGAAGAGTCCCATAACAAAACGATTAAAAAAAACGACAAAAAGCACCTGTCAAGATTTATACGGCAGGTGCTATAATTTCAATTGATTAAACAACTATTTCTTAAAAAAATCTTTTGCAAGATCCTTGTCCATGATAGCCGACTTGAATTGATATGCGCCGGTTTCAGGATTCTTAACCATCTTTATGCACTTAACGAAGACTTGTCCGCCTTCCTTCTTAAGGGTTGCAACAACTTTCTTTGCCATATCCTAAACTATTTAATTTCTCTGTGAAGAGTAACCTTCTTCAGAATTGGGTTATACTTTCTCATCTCCAGTCTGTCAGGAGTGTTCTTTCTGTTCTTGGTTGTTATATACCTTGAAGTTCCCGGCAATCCAGATTCCTTATGCTCAGTGCATTCAAGTATCACCTGTACGCGATTTCCTTTACTTTTCTTTGCCATTTTTAATCCTCCCGACTAAAATTATTTAACAAAACCTTTCTTTTCGGCATCCTTAAGAGCAGCCTTCAAGCCCTTCTTTGCGATAGTTCTCATTGCCGAAGTGGTAAGTCTCATTTCAACCCACTGTCCTGATTCTTCGTCAAAGATTCTCTTGGACTTCATGTTGATATCAAATATCCTTTTTGTTCTGCGTCTTGAGTGAGATACATTGTTTCCCACCATTGCCGTTTTTCCTGTAATTTGACAAACTCGTGCCATAACTCTTTTATATTATTTCTCTTTTAAATTTCGGACTGCAAAAGTCGCACTTTTTTACTAAACCAGCAAATTTTTTTCCGATGTTTTTGCTTTTTTTATCAACATAAAGTTTATAACACTAATTATCAATCAATTACACAAGTAAAACCAGTATAACTTGCCTTTGTTTGTTAAAAATATTCTTACTTTTTCTTGGTATTTCAATCAAATTAGAATTATTTTGCACAATAAATTACTTCGAATATGAGACATTTTATTATCACACTAGCACTATTGTTTGTCACTACATTATGTGTGGCTCAAAATAAAACCAAAACCATTCAGTTGCCTCCAAGTTTTAAGTCAGAAACAATAAATGACGAAATAGACCACATTTATGTTTACCCGCCATCAGCACAGCTTATTGCAGACGACATAGCAGAAAGCGACAAAAACGGCACTTTTTACAAAGTAGCCATACTTGTTCCAGTAAATACAACGATTAAAAATTCTGGAACTTGGGAAACATTAGACAACGGGCAAGCAATCTGGAGACTTCGTCTTTCAAGCGAAGGAGCAAAAGCCTCGGCACTATACTTCGACAAATTTGACATTCCATCAGGTGCTTCTGTTTATGTTTACACAAGTGACAGGAAAACCGTTGATGGACCTTATCATCGCAGCGACAATCCTGATGGCAATGAATATGTAATTGGCAACATCTTGGGAGATGACATTACCATCGAATATAATGCTCCGATGACAAAATCTCCTGACGGAACAATCTCCTTCGACAATACCACACCTATTATAAATATAGGCGAATTCGGATATGTATATCGCGGAGAAGGTGGGTTTGAAAGAGGTACACGCGCTGGTATATGTCATAGAGCATCTGAAAATTGCGAAGTTAATGTTAATTGTTCTGTCGGTGCAGATTGGAGGATACAGCAACGAGGAGTTGCAAGGATATACCTTCGCGAAGGTCTTAAAGCAGGTTACTGCACAGGGACTCTTATAAATAATACCAGAAACGATGGAACTCCGTATTTCCTAACTGCTGACCACTGTGGACCTACTGCTACCGAAAGCAACTTTAACCAATGGGTATTCCGCTTCAACTACGAGGCTTCTGGCTGTTCTAATCCAATATCAGAATCTTCTATAAACTACACCGATTTCACCGGCTGTTCTAAGGTTGCGGAAGGTTCAAACAACGGTGGCTCGGACTTCTATTTGCTTAAACTGAATAATTTTACTAAGCAGAATGCTATAAATATTGGCGCTATATATAATGGTTGGGACAGAAGCACAACAGCAAAAAGTGGTGGCGGAGTAGGAATACACCACCCTGCTGGCGACATAAAAAAGATTTCTTTCTATACCACAACACCAACAACTACAACCTACTACGGAGGAAGCAGCATGACTGGAGCAAATGGTGCACACTGGAAAATAGATTGGCAAAACTCAGGCGACAAAACAGGTGTTACCGAGGGCGGTTCTTCTGGTTCTCCCATTTTTAATTCAGACAAGAGGGTATTCGGAACGTTAAGCGGAGGTCTGTCTACATGTACTGCATCGGCAAGCGATAGATACGACCTATACGGCAAAATGTCATATCACTGGGACAACCCTGCTAACGGAAGCGGTAATAAACATCAGTTGAAACCATGGCTCGACCCTGCAAATACAGGAGCTATGACTTGTAACTTCTACGATCCTGCCAACGGCAATTATCATCCGCCTATTTTTTCTTACGATTTCGAATCGTGTACTCCATGGACTGTTGACAACTTCTCCCCCTGTGAAACATACGATGCCGATAACCTGTCTACATACGGGATAACAGATGTTGCTTTCAATAATTCAGGATATACAGGGGCATACATTGCATTCCAAAGTGGCAAAGCTAACGACTTTACAGCTCATAAAGGAACAATGTTCGGTTGTTGTATGGCTGCTATGAATGGTCAGAACGAAGACTGGTTCATTACACCTGCGACAGAAATTACCGACGGAATAAAAATTTCGTTCTGGGCTCGCTCTGCAAACGACACATACGGACTTGAGCAGTTTAGAGTTGCCGTTTCAACTGACGATGAAAATTATACATACATTGCCGGCGACTCAAACTCATCGATAAGTGCACCAGTAAGATGGACTCAATTTATATACGACTTGTCAGATTATGCAGGACAGACTTTGTATATTGCAATAATCTGTGTATCATACGATGTATTTGCATTTTTCATTGATGATATTGTCATTGGGACAGATGTTGAAACGGAAATGATAGAAGCGGATGATGTAAGTATTTTCCCTAACCCTGCAAAAGATAACATAATGATAAGTCTACCTGACGACAATGCCACAATAAGCATCACGAATATTCTTGGGCAAACAATAAAAATCATAAACGCTACAACAACAAACGAAACCATTTCGCTCGACGGTATGGAAAGAGGAATATACTTCTTCAACATCAGACTTCAGGACAAAACTATTACCCAAAAGGTTATTGTAGAATAACAAATAAAAAATCCTCGCCATACAAATGCGAGGATTTTTTTATCACTATTAATTACCCATTATCCATTTATTTGCCCCCTGAGCGTTAGTCGAAGGGTGGCTAATTACTAATTATCCATTGCTAATTATCCATTGCTAATTATCCATTGTTAATTATCCATTGTTAACTATATTTGCAACAAACAACATTACCATGCACGAGGACTTTTTGCATTTCATATACAAGAACCGTCTGTGGACAAAAGGCACGGAACTTCTTACCGACAACACTCCTTTCGAGATAATTGACACAGGTCTCCATAACCACGATTCAGGACCGGATTTCTTCAACGCGAAAATCAAGATTGACGGAATTGTATGGGCAGGCAACGTCGAAATACATGTGAACGCCTCCGACTGGCACAGGCATCACCACGACGGCGACCACGCCTACGACAACGTCATATTGCATGTGGTTTACAACTACGACTGCGACATTGTCCTGCAAAACGGACGCACCTTGCCCACTTGGGAAATTTCGTTTCCACAGACCGTATTCAACCGCTACTCCGACTTCAAACTCAATGGAAAGGCAATCGCCTGTGCTGACTACATCGACCTCGTGGATGACATACATATTGCAATGTGGATGGAAAAAATGGCAGTCGAAAGGCTGGAATACAAGTCGGAACACATTGCCGAAATACTAAAGTTCACAAACGGCAACTGGAACGAAACACTCTACATCGTCCTTGCTCGCAACTTCGGATTCGGCACAAATGCACTGCCGTTCGAGCAACTTGCGATGCACACGCCGCTAAACGTCATGCTACACAACGCCGACAACCCGTTTGCTCTCGAAGCAATAATATTCGGTCAGGCAGGAATGCTTGTCAGCCAGCCAAACGACGAATACACTAAAAAACTTGCCGAAGAATACCTTTTTCAACAAAAGAAATACAATCTGACGCCAATTCCAGAATCGATATGGAAACGCTCTAAGATGCATCCCGTCAATTCGCCCGAAACACGCCTTGCACAGTTCGCCTCCACAATGCAGAAATTTCAATCACTTTCCGACAGCATACTCAACAATCGCTTCGACCGTAGCATTTTCAACGACTTGAAATTGTCTGATTATTGGAAAACACATTTTTCGCTCGGCAAAATTTCTTCAAAAAACAAGGAAACAAAAATAGGCAACCAAACCATTGACACAATATTGATAAATACTGTAGTCCCGTTTTCGTACATATACTCCAAGACGACAAACACAAACTTTGACAGCGAAAAAATCATAGATTTTATGCGTACCATCAAGGCCGAAGACAACAGGGAAACCCGCGCATTTGCAGGAATTGACAAAATAGTATGCAACAACGCCCTAGACTCACAAGCAATGCTAAACCTGAAGAAAAATTATTGCGACCACAAACGTTGCCTCAACTGCAACATAGGATTCCAGATAATGAAAGAAATTAACAAGATTTAAAAGAGGCTGACAGGCTAACAGGCTTAAAGGCGTTAAAATGGAGCGAGCAAGCCTTTGCCTTCAATTCTTTCACTCCAAATCCTCGATATACGAATAAATATACTTGTTGTCCGGTGTAAGCCTAATCCTTGCACTTAGCGGTCGAACCGACTTTACATGGTCAACATTCCAAAGGAAAGATTTTAACGAATAATCAGAAAGCTTGCGTGAATCCTTGAAAATCAGTTCATATCTAAATGGTATCAAAATGCTGCGGACAGTGTCGTTTACAGGAACGGAGAAATTCTTAATACGTGCTTCGCGCCAATCATACGACTCTCCCTCAGCATCAAACGTTTGCAATGCAATCAGGAAATCATCGGAAGTATCTTTCTGCATATAAGTCATTTCGACATCCATTCTCACATAACGAGAATTTGAAAGCGCAACGAACGGGGTGTCAAGCAAGGTCATCCATTCATTATCAACATCGTAGCCCGTGAGATCGTAGGTGTGGTCAAATACTGGCTTTGGCATTTCACATTCAGGTTTCTCGGTCTTGGACAAAACATAAATTTCGGCACCTATATATTCCGAATAGTCAAGCACATACGGATAGTGCCGTCTTACTGCATACATTTCAAAGTCGTCGAGGTTGGCAGCGACCAAATATTCAGCATCTTCGGTTTCAAGTTGGGAACACAATGCCGATGGATCGTAGCCTGCATATTTGTTTTCTATCTTTTTACCATATTTATTTTCGTAATACCCAATAAATTTGTCACTAAATTTG
>CAJOEG010000036.1:10710-11649 GCA_905233405.1 uncultured Bacteroidales bacterium
GTAATGTTCGCGGACGAAAATAAGGCTAAGTACCATAGCTACACAGAACACGGCAACAGAGACAATCCTTAAAGGATTGAAATTCTCGCCAACTAATGAGCACGCAGCTAACACAAGGAATGGAAACGAGAATATCAGGCACGACTGTTGCAAAACCGGATCTACATGCACTGAATACCAGTAACCCGCAGCTAAAGGAAGGACAAAGAGCAATATCGCCGTTATAATTTTCTTATAGACAGCATAAAAATGTTCGCGTGTGTATTCGCCAGATATTATTATGCACAATACAACTAAAATTAACACAACATACGAGAAATGAGCAAGATAACGGACATACTGGGTAACAAATTCAAACGTTGGAGCACAAAGCCATCCTCCGACCCCCTTTAGTTCGGTAAGCTGGTAAATTGTTATCGGAATATGCGGAACATAAAGCACAAGGGCTATCAAGGCGGCCAGCAGATACCTCACTATAGACTTACGCGACTGGAAAAGCAAGCCCGCAATACCAATAAGGAACGCCACCATCATCGAAAACTGGTGGGTATAGGCACAGCACGAGGCAAAAACGCCAAACAGAATCACGTTTTTCCAAGAATAGTCTTCCTCGTAAATCATCCGCGACCAGTATACCAACGCCAGCAGCACAAAGAAAAGTCCGAAAACGTACGGGCGTGCAAGTATTGAATAATATATGGTATATTGGCTTACTGCAATTATTGATGCGGCAAAGATTCCAGCAGTGCGGTTGAACCAGATTTTTGTAACAAGGTACATAAGCGGAATACAGGCAATACCCATCAGTACAAACGGCAGCCTTATTGCAATCTCCGATGTTCCGAAAATCTTCGACCAGAACCACAGGAACGACTGCACGCCGGCAGGATGTCCCTCGAAAAGCATAACGCCGTCGCGGATCATATCTAAGAAACTGTC
>CAJOEG010000037.1 GCA_905233405.1 uncultured Bacteroidales bacterium
CAAAAAATAAATAATTTAAAGATTCAAAAATTTAAGATTTCAAAAACGGAATGTCACCCGGAACTACTCACTAAACCACACCATTCCTGCTTGGGGATACTGGTAATAGCAGTTTTGCCCTCCCCATTTTAGGGTCGTTAAGGGCGTTAAAGCCCTTAATGCCAATGGGGGGCAAAAACTGCTCAGCCATGCAATCTTCCACCAAAAATGCTTACCTTTGTAGTCTAAAATTCAAGCAGGAATGGAATCATACAACATAATAGGCCTAATGTCGGGCACATCGGCTGACGGACTCGATGTCGTGCTGTGCCGGTTCGAAGGCAGCGACTACAACTGGAAATACACGCCGATAAAGGCAAAAACCTACGAATACGACAGCGAAACCAAAGCAAAAATGCTCTCGCTGCACACGCTTTCGGCCGAAGACCTAAAGCGAGCCGATGTGTGGTTCGGCAACTTTTCCGCCGATGCAATAAACGAGTTCCGCAAGGACATAGCGGAGCACATCGACCTCGTGGCATCGCACGGACACACAGTCTTCCACAACCCCAACGAGGGATACACCATGCAGATTGGCGACGGAAATGTAATTGCCAAGAAAACAAAAATTCCCACCGTCTTCGATTTCCGCAGCGGCGATGTAGCCCTTGGCGGACAGGGCGCACCGCTTGTGCCTATTGGCGACGAACTTCTGTTTGGCGAGTACGATGCCTGCCTCAACCTCGGAGGATTCTCAAACATCTCGATGCGCAACAAGCAGGGCGAACGGATTGCCTTCGACATTTCGCCCGTCAACATCATCATGAACGAATACGCCCGCAAACTTGGCAAAAACTACGATGCAAACGGCGACATTGCAGCCTCGGGCAAAACGATTCCCGCCCTACTGAAAAAACTTTCGTCTATAAAATATTACAGCCAGAAACCGCCTAAATCGCTCGGGCGCGAATGGGTTGAGCAGGAAATGAAGCCAATCCTAGCAGAGTACGCCTCGGAAACCGTTGCCGACATGCTCAACACCCTGTCGGTACACATCGGTGCGGAAATCGGCAAAGCCATAGGCAGTTGCGGAAAAGTGCTGGTAACTGGTGGCGGAGCGTACAACAAGTTCTTGATTGACAACATCCGCCGAAACTGCAATTCGGAAATCATAATCCCCGACGACACCACAATAAACTACAAGGAAGCGATAATTTTCGCCTTCCTCGGACTTCTGCGTATCTGTGGCAAAAACAACTGCCTCTCATCGATTACTGGTGCAAAAAAAGATTCGTGCTGCGGAGTGATAGCGGTGGGATGAGAAGGAAAGAACAGAGGACAAAAACGGTAGCCACTTTTGGCATCTAACAATCGTATATTTCCTATAGCAATTGCGTCAAGTCGTAGTACATAGGAACAGTTTCCTTTCCGGAATTATCTGGTTCACTTGGTTTCAGCAACTTGAATCCATTTTTCTGATAAAACGGAATAGCTTCTTTCAATGCATCCACTGTTATAAATGCACAACCTGTCCTATTATTGGTAATAAATGTATCCTTGACGAAATTAATGATAAGCCGACCCAAATGTTCATTCTGATGTGTCACATTTACACCCAATCGTCCTATTTTTACAGCAGGATAGTCGCTACGGTGCTTGCTGTGCGGAAACTCCTGCTTTATTCTTCGCCAAGTTGCCTTGTCGCTTTCGTTAATGGATATTCTATCGTTTGATACGGAGAAAAAAGCCAACAATTCTGTATCATTTTCAAGAAGATAAGTAACCGCTAACAAATGACTTGCATACGCTTTGGCATCGTTTTGCAGAAAATCATTCAAATCTGCATTTCCACAATCAAACGACTTTATTGCATAGTCTGATGTCAGCCTTACAATCCTACAATTATCAAGCATTTGAATAGCAATTAAAAGGTAAAAGTAAGCATAGCGCGGAGAATGTCGGCATCGGCTTTTACCTGCCGTTTCTCTTCGTTGGAAACCTTCTCGGCTTTTTCCATTTCAGCAATGAAAGCAAGAGCATCATTACCTTCCAACACTGGTGTCGCTTCTATCGGTCTTGCCATATTTCTTTCATTTTTGATACAACATTGCAAAAATACACATTTTCGCAATTATGACAATGAATTAATACATTATATTTTTCAATCCTACAAAGAAACGAATGTTCATTCTATTACTGGTGCAAAAAAGGATTCGTGCTGCGGAGTGTTGGCGGTGGGATGAGAGATGGATGTTATAAAAGAACAAAATATTTAATCGTAATTTTTTATTCGTCATAAACTGGACGGATTGACCGCCCGTACTCACGATAACAAGTACTTATGCCAGCTTTGCCAGAACCTATATCAAGATACCATACACTGTTTTTATCTTCAGTATTTATTGAACTTGTCCAATAAAAGCCATAGAAACCAGCATTTAATAATTCACTTCCGCTACGGTAACCTGCGAACGGAAGAAAAATAGAATTTCCATTAGGACCTTTAAAAAGCAGTCCATTTGTATCATTTATAGTGCTACTTGTTACCTTACAGTAATTTTTCAATTCTGCTATTTCCTTTTTTGTCGGCATACGCCAACCATTACTCAATTTGGCAGCGACATCTGCACTTGCAGGAAGATTTGTAGGATTTTCTAAATAAGTATAATTACTCATATTAGACGATCTTTTAGATACTACTTCTCCCCATGCATAATAATTGCCATATTCCGCAGGATAATTAGCACCCACATTACAAGTAGCCCATTTTATGCCACTTGGCAAGCCCAAATCAACCCATTCTAATCCACTTTGCTGTCCTTTCCCTCCAGATTGAGCAATTGTTTTTGGATTTCCATTGTCATTCAAAGAATCATTACCGTAACACTCTATGTAATATACAAAGTCTTTAACTAATTTTACCTTATCCTGCCTTAGTGAATAATTTGCCATTTGCGAAGCGGTCGGCATTACATTAGTAAGTTGCATTGCATCAACTAAATTTTTCAAATAGGATGCTTTTACTGCATAATTCGCATTTTGGGCAAGCCTGTTGTCAATTCCCGCACAGGCTATACCTATCACATTGCCACTATTATCAAATACAGGACCGCCACTATTCCCGTTCTGAATTGGAGCAGAAATCTGGTACATTGAAACATCACCGTCAAATCCGCTCAAAGCACTTATTCTGCCATCTGTATATTTAACTTCATCTCCCATTATTATAGTCAAAGGAAATCCTAAAACCCATACTTCTTCGGCGACTTCAGCAGTAGTTGTTTTTACTTTATATGGGACAGTTCCAAATCCAGGAAAATCATTATCAGAAATTTTCAAAATTGCAAGGTCATTAATCTTGTCTTTTGCTACAACATCGGCTATATATTTTTTTGTAAAATCACCACGGACTCCATATACATGAATAGCCTGTGCATCTTCTGCGACATGCCAGTTCGTCACAAGATAACCATTATTTAAAGCAAATCCTGTTCCCGACCATACTTTTGGTTTAGATTCTTCAATTTTGCGTTGTCGTTCTAGTTCTTCAGCAATTCTTTTTTGTTCGCGTTCATGTTCTCGTTCTAGTTGTGCAACCCTATCATTGTAATTCTTGATATGTTCAATTATATTATTGTATATGGTGTTAATGCCTGATAAAACTTTTTGAGAAATTCCATTTTCATTTAAATAGCTTGATAGCCGTTTAAGCTGATTGTATTCATAGTTTAGTTCTTCCCTTAATTTTTCATCAATATCTTTTGAAAGGACATCAACTATATATATTTTTAAATTGTTAATTTTATTTTCTGCTTGTCTATGCATTTCTGTAGCCATTATCAAAGGCGTAGCCATCTCTTCAAGTGAAAATGGAGTGTATTGAGGTACAACAGTTACACTTTGTCCAAATAAACTAAACGCGAAAACGCATAGTGAGATGATTAATAATTGTATTTTCTTCATTTTATATAACATCTTTTATTGTTTAATAAAGGCTTAAAGTTTATATAGTTTGGATATTAAGCATTGAATATGTTCTTTAGGAATTAAATCTATTGTATTATGAAGTAATTGATTTACTGCATTTAAATTGTCAAGCAAATAGTTTTTGTCAATCTTGATGTCTTTTTCGTGCGTTATTGAGTTTCTTTTTTTGCAAAAGTTTGTTTTGCCTTTCCAAATTTTCTTAATTGGCAACAATTTTATATCATATTTTCTTGATATAATATTGTAATACATGTCTATTTTAGAGCGTTTACCTTTAATCTGTTCGCAATCAGCTATTATTTTTAATGTTATTTCACAATATCTTGAAATCATTAAAACTATTGACGAATAGAAATCATTTATCATTTCCGATTCTCCATCTATGAGTCCTGAATACGAATTATATATTGAAGATTCAACCTCTAAATCATCATCGGAATTTTGTTTTGCAATATTTCTCGCAAATTCATCTCTTTTTTCATACTCTTGATGAATCAATGTAGGGACTTCTTGTATCAAGCGTTCAAGCATCTCCGCTTTTTCATCAATATATGCTTCAAAAAGATTTCTTCCTTTTGAAAATGACATAAATCTATCTTCGGCTTCCAGTCCCTAAAAGCGCAGGAGAATCCTTTTTCTCCATTCTACAATAAAGAAGCGTGGTACTGATATACCACTTCTCTTGATGAAGGTCCTGAGATTACCTGTGTGGAAGAAATGCAAACAGTCCACGCTATATGCGCGAACCTTTACACTCTCTTGCCACTTTGAAAATTTCTCAGGTTTTCATCAACAAGACGAGCATAAACGCTTCGTTAATCAATATGTACGGCTTGGTTCATCGCCAAACCAACGGCAAATATAAGAAAAGAGAATAGAATGGCAAAATTTATTTTTGATGGAATTAAATGGAATCGCAATATAGAACTGCTGAATTAATTCATAATAATAAGAATCATATCTTCACGATATAACATCACCTAATAAAACCTACATCAAAACTATTTTCCCCATCCCCAAATTTTCCTACCTTTGCCCAAAACATTTGCAAACAGACATTGCTGCCCTATGAGCGGATACTCTCATACAATGCGGATTTTCTTTTTTATTGCTATTCTATCAATAGTAGCAATCGTCTGTCCTGCACAAAATTACATACAATACCACAAGACATTCAACAAGATTGACGAAGACATATTGTCGGAAAATTACACTCGTGCAATAGAACGATTAGACAGCATCTACGAAAACTACAACTACATTTTTGCACAACATTGTATGAAAGCATTGCAAATATGCTGTGCTGTCAACGATAGCACAAGAGCCAGCAGATGGCTAGAGAAATGTTTCAAACAAGGCATACCGATGTGGACTGTCAGAACTGACGAAATAACAGCAAAATCACTTTCTTATTCCACTTCTGCAAATGCGACACAGCATTACGACAGTCTTCGTTTTACATACAAATCACACATTAACAGCAAATTAGCGCAAACAATTGACAGCATTTTCCAAATTGACCAAAAATATACGCAGAAAGTAAATGACGGTTTCATTCTTTTTCGTCCGATATACGGTTTGAGATGGATAAGATGCAACAAACGGACTTTCAGGGCAATATACAGCATAACAAGGGAATATGGATTTCCGGGAGAAAGAATTATCGGTCTGCCTACAACCTACGAAGACTCTGCTCTGCAAATAGAATACATCAAACAATACGGAATACACTTGAGACAATGGCAGGCCTATTTTATGTTGCTGCACTACTTTTCAACTGCACGGAAAGTACAGGACAACTTTAAGGAAATTCTGTTTGAGAACCTAAAGGCAGGAAATCTCTCGTCCTTTCAATTTGCTACAATATGCAACTATATATACAAGTATTCCAAGCACAGCAGACCTAAATACGAATATTACAATTACAACACCGACAGCAACAGAATTTCTATCGGACTTAACACAATAGAAACTGAAAGAGGAAACACGAAAAGAGTGATAAATGGCAAGACTTATTCGGGGATTATTATGGATTGTCCGTGATTTGGTTCATAAAATCTAACAACATCACTCTATCCCGTCCTCAATTTTTCCTACCTTTGCCACAAACATTTGCAAACAGACAAAAATGAAGGGACAGAACTCAAAAACGGCACTTGCTTTCGCTCTCGCAGTGGCAATCTGCCTTATTAGTTGCAACGACCACGCTGCCGAAAAAGCAGAAGAGGAAATCATAGAATCGGCAATAGACAAGGGCGTGGAAAAACTGGAAGAAGGCTTGAACATAGTCTTTGACAAAGCCCGCGACTATTACAAAGAAATTACTGGTACCGACACCAGCCAAGTCCCCTACTACGAACGACTTGAAATTCCGCAGTCGAAAAAGAAACTCAAGGAACAGGTCGTCGAGCACAAGGGATACACAGTAAGTTACAACACCACCTGGCTCATTCCCAACTGGGTAGCATACGAACTCACAGACGAGGAAGTTGTCGGACAAATTTCACGAGCCGACAAGTTTGTCCCCGACCCCGACATCAAAGGACGCTGCTCCACCACCGACGACTACAAAGGCTCGGGCTACGACCGCGGTCACATGGCTCCTGCCGGCGATATGAAATGGGACGCTAAAGCAATGGAAGAAAGTTTCTACACCACCAATATCTGCCCGCAGAACCACAACCTCAACTCAGGCGACTGGAAGGAACTTGAAGAACAGGTGCGCGACTGGGCGATAAAGAACGAAAAGGTTTATGTGGTGTGCGGACCAATCGTGAAGAAGAATTACGCAACTGTCGGTGCTAACAATGTCGCTGTGCCCGATTCATTCTTCAAGGTTGTGCTGATGTACAGGGACGGCAACTGGCGTTCGCTCGGTTTTGTCTTTGCCAACAAGTCGGGCAACAAGCCTCTCGACACCTACGCAAAGTCAGTCGATGAAGTTGAAAAACTCACCGGTCTGGACTTTTTCACCATCCTCCCCGACGATATTGAAAACGAGATAGAGAAAAACGGGTCGTTTGAAGAATTTGAGAGATAAACACAAATTATGAAAAAAGAAAACATTAATAATTTTGACAGGTTAGTCTGCAATATAACGAATATTCAAGATGTATTGCAGGCACAAGCGGCACATGCAATTAACACCGCCTTGACGGTACGCAATTGGCTTATAGGATATTATATAGTTGAATATGAGCAGAACGGAGAAGATAGAGCACAATACGGAGAAAACTTATTGAATAAACTTTCTAAAAGGATAAATAGAAAAGGACTAGAACCGAGAAGACTGCGAGAATTTCGTCAGTTTTATCAAACATATCCTCAATTAAGTATTGTAGTTGAAAAATATCTAAACGATAAAGGTTCTTTATCATTAGATTCGACGGAGTCAAAATGGCAGTTACCAACCGCCATTTTTGAAAATCAACCCAATGGTTTACAGATTTGGCGGTTGCCAACCGCCAAATTGAAAGAGGAAACAAATTTATGGGAAACTCCTCCAGAAAAGCTATTTAACCGTCTATCTGCCACTCACTTAATTTATCTTTCTGGAATCACAGACCCACTAAAACGAGCTTTTTACGAACAAGAATCCATAAATGGTTGCTGGACAGTAAAGGAACTCGACAGACAAGTTTCGTCTCTATATTACGAGCGTTTAGGTTTGTCAAAAAACAAAAAAGCTCTGCAAAAGCAATTGGCAAAGAACAATAAACCGATTGTGGCTACAGATATTATACGAGATCCCGTTTCTCTTGAATTTCTCGGGTTGCAGTCACAAGATGTTTTTACTGAAACTAAATTAGAATCTGCAATACTCAATCACTTACAACAGTTCCTATTGGAAATGGGTTCGGGATTTTGCTTTGAAGCTCGGCAAAAACGAATTTTAGTTGACAATGACTATTACAAGGCAGACTTAATATTTTATCACCGTATCTTAAAGTGCCACATAATAGTAGATTTAAAAATTGACCGGTTTAAACACGAATATGCCTCACAATTGAATTTATATCTAAACTATTTCAAACACGAAATTATGTGCGATGACGACAATCCTCCAATAGGATTGCTTCTTTGTACCGATTACGGAGAAACTACAGTAAAATATGCTACGGAAGGGCTATCGCAAAATCTATTCGTAAGTAAATACCAAATTCAACTCCCATCAGAAAACGAAATAAGAAATTTCCTTATGGAAAACATTCCAGAAAAAGAATATAAAAATGAATAATCGCATACAATTATGTCTTCATTTCTCAAATTTCTCTTCCGCACAATCCTAATCCTGCTAATAATTGCAGTACTTACAATAGGTGGCTACATAGCATACCTGCAGATAAACTACTACCGCATCGACGATGGCGTAGAACTGCCAGTAAGCAACCAGCGCACCGAAAACATCGAAGTCGGGAAAGACTACACGGTGATGACCTACAACATCGGATTCGGAGCCTACGACCACGAATACTCGTTCTTTATGGACAAAGGACGAATGAGCGACGGCAGCGAAGTGTGCGGAACCTACGGCAAGGCGCGAAGCAAGGAATCGGTGGAGACAAACACCCATGGCGCCAAATCCCACATCGAAAAACATAGCCCCGACTTCTGCATACTGCAGGAAGTTGATACCGCCTCGACACGCAGTTTCTTCATCAACCAGCGCGACATCATCGAATCGGCTTTCGACGACTACTGCAGCGTATATGGCGAAAATTTCCACAGCTCGTACCTATGCTACCCGATTAACGACCCGCACGGAAGCGTCCGCGCCGGACTTCTCACGCTCAGCCGCTACAAAATCGCCAATGCAGTGCGCCGCAGTTATCCAGTTGACGAAAGCTTCATAACCAAATTCTTCGACCTCGACAGATGCTTCGTCGTAACACGCATCCCAACCAACACCGACAAGGAACTCGTGCTGATAAACAGCCACATGTCGGCATACGACGAAGGCGGACTCATCAGGCAGCAGCAACTTGAGCTTTTGCTCAGCGTTCTGGTCGAAGAATATAACAAAGGCAACTATGTCATCGTTGGCGGCGACTTCAACCACGCGCTTTGCGGCACCGTAGAAGCCTTCGCTAGCCAGCAGCAGGTTCCCGAATGGGTATCGGTGATGGCCGATAGCGAAATTCCAGAACATTTCAGGATAGTGGAAGCCAGCAACATCAAGGATGTGCCCACCTGCCGCAGCACCGACATTCCATACACAAAAGGCGTGAACTACACCGCAGTGCTCGACGGATTTATCGTTTCGGACAACATCGAAGCCGAAGCCATAAACTACGATGCCGACTTCATGTACAGCGACCACAATCCGGTGATAATGACATTCAAGTTGAGAGTTAAAAGTTAAGAGTTAACAGTCGCCATTCGGTACTATTTCTTTCTACCAGGCTTTAGAACCTTCACATTGTCAATCTTAATCAGTTTTCCGAAACGATAAGTCCTTGTCATATAAATAGTACCGTCTGAATAATACTTGTACCAAACCTTATGCTTCAGTCCACCGCGATATTCACCCACCGTTTCTATCTGACCATTGGGATAAAGCCACTTGTGCAAACCTATTGCATCACCATCGCGGAAAGACCCAGAAAAACATAATTTATTGCTATCCACATAGTAGGATTTCCATTCTCCTGTTTTCTCATCCGACGAATAAGAACCATATTCCACCACATCACCAATGTGCGTCTCCCATTCACCAGTCTTCATTCCTTCGGAATAGTTACCCTTGACAAGCAAATTCCCGACCGAATCGTATTCCTCGTAGGCACCATCGAGAAGTCCATCGTAATAGTTTTCCATACGACGCTTGACACCATTAGGATACAACCATGTCCATTCGCCCACAGGTTTGTCATTCTCGAACTCGCCTTGCATTTCTGGATTACCGCTTGAATAGAAATACGACCATTGACCTGTCATCATGCCTTTGCGGTAGGAACCTTCGGCATAAAAATAATCCCAATAACCATCATACAACCGCCATTTGCCTGTACGTTTTCCTTCTCATCGAACATCCCTTCGCCAACCAGAACACTTTCTGACGAATATTCCAAAGTCTTGACCAACTTTCCGTTTTCATCGTATTCCTTATGAATGCCTATTGGCATATTGTGCATAAATGCGCCTTCTGACTTCAATTTGCCGTCATCATAAAACGTCTTTTTGTACTCAGCAATCTCGACATCCGCCAAAGTCGTATCATTCTCAACTGTAAATGGCTTGCCATCGACAAAACGCTGCTCATCCACCAACCTTCCCGACTGGTCGAAATTTCGCTGCACTCCATTTACCTTACCATTGTAATATTGCGTTTCCGTCTTTTTCGCACCATTCTGGTAAAATTCGACCCAACGGCCTTGCTTCTGACCGTTTTCATCGGTACGATTTATCTTCTGCGTCTGCACAAGATAACCACGACGATAAGTTATTATGGAAATTATAGTGCTATCACGGTCAAATTCGTATCCTTCGCCATCGCGCTTGTCGCCAACATACCTATAGACATATTGCAGATAACCATCCTTGTTGTAGAAAAAAGAATTCCCCTCGCGTGCACCATTCAAAAACAACTCCTTGGAATCGAGATAGTAAACCAATACAGAATCTTTGTTATAATATGACTTGTACACATAGGAAAAACCATTCTTCTTGCCATCGCGGTAGGTTATCGACTTTTCAATATGTCCGTCGGGAGCATAAAAATTCCAGATACTGTCCAGTTCGAACATTGTGCGCGTACCTTCCGATTTCAAGGTTCCGTCCTCATAATAACTTTTCCAAAATCCATCGGGCTTGCCATTGCGCAACAAACCTTCGCTCGACACAGCTCCATTTGGATATCGATACTGTACGAAACCGTCGCTTTGGGCAAACACCAACTGAACGACAAGCAACGCAAAAAGTAATAGCAATATCCCTCGACAAAATTTCATCAGCTACGACTAGCGAATATCGGGAAGACCATCGTATGAATCGCCTTCAATAATTGTATATTTGAATGCATTTTCCTCCACTTGACGGTCAAAGAACATAACTGCATTAAGATGGTCGATTTCATGCTGGAATATGTGAGCGGTATATTGATGTGTTATCTTTTCCTCGTGGAAAACACCTTCCGTATCATAATATGCGACCTTCACCCATATTGCACGATAGGAAAAACCGTCAATAACAGGATAATCGCCTCCATCTGGCACAGAAAGGCAACCATCATCACGCCGCACAACCGAATCGGCATATTCAACAATCTGCGGATTAAAGTAGAATTCCCATGGATGACTTGCAAACGGTCCGGTTCCACTGGTCTTGTCCCAACGCTGCAAACATACCAAATTGCGGTTTATTCCCACCTGAGGTGCTGCTATGCCGACACCCGTAGTCCTTGCTGTCTGGTACATCCTCTGTGCCAAATAGTTCCATATAGTGTCCTCCATATTGACATTTATCGAAGGAGTACGCAGAATCGTCGAATCTGGCTGCAGGAAGATGTTCATAATCCTAAGTGTTGAACCTTCTGCTGTTGCTGTTTCGTATTCAGCGTCTGTAACATGACGAGCAGGAGAAGATGCATGAAGTACATTTGCATCAGACACACCACATTCGTTGTACGCCCAAACATACATACGATAACTGCTACTTGAATCTATTGGTGGTCCAAATGTTACAGCAGTTGTTGTCCCTAAATCCACAGCCGATTCGTAATCGTTCGAATAGCAATATTTATAACCGTCGGCTCCTTCAACTGGCTGCCAAGTCCATTGTATCAAATCCATATTGCACACGCTGTCGTATTCCGAAATCAAATCTGGACGGATATTCTGTATCCCGGTAAAATCAAACGTATACTCACTGCTTGACATAGGATTATCAAGCTGTTCACGGGAAATTACGTCACCACAAGAATTTGAATACATTGTGAATCGCAACTGGTCGCCACGATGGAATACAAATCCTCCAAGAGCCAATTGAGATTTCGACAGCAAAGCAGACGTCCTTCCCAGACATTGTATCAAACACCGAGAAGAAGTGTCACCCGCATTAACTATCGACAATGTTGTTTCCTCGCCATCACACGTCAAGGAAACTACAGCATTACGCGGACTTCCAAAGAACTTAAATTCATTGTAACCATAATCCACGACAAAATCGCTAGAACAAAACAATCGTCCACTTATATCAAACATGGACACCTTTACTTTATCGTATGGCACAAATGCACTTACGCAAACAGAATTATCGGCAGCATCAAAATGCCACGATTCTGCACGAAGCCTACTATCTGTTTCGTATTCGGAATCCAAATCTGCCAAAACGTTGACTCTCAACGATGCAGTAGGCGAATATATCATTGTGTCGCATTGCGACGACAGATTTTCAACAAATACACTGTCAATAGCCAGCTGAGAACCGCTCTGCTCCATGACGAAGCGAAAAGTATATCTCGCCTTTTGTGCCATAGTAAGCACAGGTACAAGAAATATTATAACAACAATAAATAACCTGTTCATAATAGAATTTTTAGGAAACAAAAATAAGCAAAAAAATAAAATCCGCCATATCTGTAGCGGATTTTGTGCATTTTCAGTTCGAATTCAACTATTGTCTCATAAACTTACAAGTATATGCATTATTCGAATTGTACATTCTTACAAAGTACAATCCTGCCGACAAATCGGAAATGTCAACACAAGCGCCTTCCCACTTCGACGAAGCATCAGTAACAAGTGTCTTCACGACAGCTCCCTGCTGGTTGATAATTTCGACGCTGTATCTGCCTTCTTCAACATTGTTTGAAATGAAGTACAGTACCTCGGTTGCTGGATTCGGGAAGCACTTTATATAGCCGTTTTCTGTCGCAAAACTTTCTGCTGATGACGGATTATCGTCGGGCTCAACGACAAACACGTGTGGGTCTGGCTCTCCTATGAATGGATGTGTCTGTATTTGACCAAACTCGGTTTCTGCCTTTATGTAGTACGAAACTTTCTGCCCGCGCTGTAATCCGTCAAAGGTAAACGAGTATTCATCGCCAGAAATGTTTGTCATCGCTTCTGAAGAGTATTCTCCATCGTCAATCTTGAAGAAAACTTTTGCATTGGTGATAGCACCGCCATTGCCGAAAGTGTAAATTTTTGCTGTAATTGTGTATGTTTCGGCATATTCAACAGTGTCGAGGATTGGATAGTGGGCAATTCTCAACATATCGAAACGCGGAACTTCGTGTGTTCGACAATGCAAAGCATCGGTTCCTTCCCACGGCGCACTGCTTATAGGATTGAAGCCTATGACCTCATAGCCTGGCATTGCTTCTTCGTAAACAGCCTTTGCGTTGGCATTGTTTGTGGCATCGTTGTTGGGGAATGCAAGATAAACTTTTTTGTTAAGTATCAATGAATTAGAATAAGGTTGGCTGTTAGGGCTGTAAGTCCTGTAAACCTTGTATTTGTTGCCATACGAACTTGTCTGGTTTGCCCAGTAGTCGGCCATAGCCTCGTAGGCGGCATACTGCGAATTTGTCGCAGGCACTTTTGTGATTACAACCTTATCAACATCTATGAATTTGCCCCAGCAGTCGATATGTGCAATGTAGTCGTTTAGTGGGTCGTCGAGGTGCATATAATTTGTGATGCCAAGGTAGTTTTTGAAAATTGTGTCAAGTTGTGCTCGTGTGTAGTTGTAGCCGTCTTCCGTATTTTCAACATCAAGTGATGCCCAGCACGAAGCTGCCACACCTAGTCCGTCCGTCATATAGTTTCCGCCGGTATGCACAACATCCATTCCAAATACAGACTTGTTGAAATATGTGCCGAAATAATTTGTAATCTCGTCGTCGTTGGGACGGGGACGGTTGTAAACATAGTCAATCATACCCACCTGCTTATCACCGTACTCGATGAACCACGGGCTGTAGTCGCGGCACCAGTACGAATCGATGCTGTGGCTTACGAATTTCAAGTGATTCATATTCACACCGTTGTTCTGCAAGGTTGTTCTTACCGACGACTGACTGCTTGATGCACATATCAGATAAACGGTATCTTCCTGCGAAAGTTCTGCTATAAGCGAATATGGCACGCCAAAACTCACATTGTTTCCCCAATAACTTGGCGGAGCTGCCACAATTACCCCCTGATTAGGTTCAAATTCGGCTATGCTACGCGGATTCTCTGGCGGGTCGGTCACAATAAGGTTACGGGTATTTCCTTTTGACGAAAGTTCCTCCCAACGAAATGCGTGATACTTACCACGTAGTTCCTGCGGAATTTCCTGTGCCAACAACGATATGGCACATAAAAGGGTTGTGATTGCAATGATTGTCCTTTTCATAGTTTAATACCTTTAAAAACAATGGCACTGCGCTTTCACGCAATGCCATCAAGGAGAAAAAACAAATGTTATTTTACTATCGACAAGTTCTTTGTTATCACCGAACCGCCGATGTTAGCCTTTACTATGTACATACCAGCCTTCAATGCTGATGTTTCAACAGAAACATAGTTCTCGCCTGACAACATATTGGTACTGTCAATAGCCTTTACCAACTGTCCAACAGCATTGTATATTTCAATCGAAACATTGTTGTCTTCGGCAAGATTTACATTGATATAGGCATTGTCGCTTGCCGGATTCGGGTAGATGTCCATAGAATTTTCGGCAACTTCAATATCGGTATGTATGCTTACGGTTGAGTTTGCGTGTGACGGCAACTTGATATTGTCAATCCAAGCGCAATCGCTACCACCTGTTGTATTAACGTCCTTTACATACGACCACTTTAGTGTGTGTGAACCTGCAGTAATAGGATATGTCTGAAGGCTCCAGTTGTCGCTTGTGCCAGCCCACTGACCTTTCATATTACCATCAATATAGAAGGCTAAATAGTCGTAGTATGTTTCTTCGCTCGACCACCAGCTTGAGCCAGGAGCTTCGCACGAAACCTTCTTGTAGAATTCAACGTTGTCGGCGCCAAGAACATCAATTGTTATTACCAACGTTTTATTATCAACATCACAGGAAACAGTTTTCTCCATTTCCTCTACAATTTCAAATTGTTCTTTAGTGAGTTTAAATGGATTTATTTTACCGGTATTTTCTTCTTCGTCCTTTATCAAAGACACAACATAATCCTTAGCCCACTTAAAAGGAAGAATCGAGTATTCCAATAAAGACTTCTTCTGACCTTCGTTTAGATAATCATAGTATGTT
>CAJOEG010000038.1 GCA_905233405.1 uncultured Bacteroidales bacterium
GCGGTATGGGTTCGCTCGAAGCAATGCAACTCGGTTCAAAGGACCGCTATTTCCAGGATATGGAAGACGATGTCAAGAAACTTGTTCCGGAAGGAATTTCGGGTCGCGTACCTTACAAGGGAACTCTCAACGAAGTGATTTATCAGCTCATTGGCGGTTTGAAGGCTGGTATGGGCTACTGCGGAGCAAAGAACATCGAGGAACTTCACGAAAAGGCTCAGTTCGTACGCATTACCGCTAACGGCGTTGTAGAAAACCATCCGCACGACATTACAATCACAAGGGAAGCTCCAAACTATTCAAGAAATCAGTAAACGAATTAACATGAAAAAGACCATATTACAGATTGCATTGCTACTTTTTGGCATCGGTTTGTATGCGCAGGACAGGACTTTGCTCGAAATCGACAACGAAAAGATTGATGCCGACGAGTTCATCCATATTTTCAACAAGAATGCCAACCACAACGGCAAGGTGACACGCAAGGATGTTGACGAATATATGGAACTCTTTGTCAACTTCAAGCTTAAAGTCCACGAAGGCCAAGCACAAGGACTTGACACCTCGCGCAGTTTCCGTCAGGAAATTGCAGGCTACCGCAAGCAGCTCGCTCAGCCTTATCTCAGCGACAAGAGCGTCGAGGACGAACTCGTGAGGGAAGCCTACGACAGAATGTGCTACGATATTGATGTGAGCCACATACTTATCACCGTCAACAACAATGCCTCGCCCGAAGATACGCTGAAGGCTTGGAACAAAATCAACGAGGTTTACAAGCGTGCCGTCAAAGGCGAAAGTTTCTCGAAACTTGCCGACACCTACTCGCAAGACCCATCGGTTGCAAAGAATCATGGTGACCTTGGCTACTGCACGGTTTTCGGTTTGGTTTACGACTTCGAAACCGTCATGTACAACACCAAGCCAGGTGAAGTTTCGGCTCCGTTCCGCACACGCTACGGCTATCACATCCTGAAAGTAAACGACAAGCGTCCTTCGAAAGGTCGCTACAAAGTTGCGCACATAATGGTGGTTTCGCCGCAGGACGCAACAGCAGAACAGAAGCAGGAAGCAAAGGCTACCATCGAAAACGTGTATGCACAGCTGAAAAACGGTGCCGACTTTGCAGAAATGGCCGACAAGTATAGTGCCGACCGCAGAACTGCCGTCAAGGGAGGCGAACTGGGTTGGATAAACGTTGGCGGCAGAATGATAAAGGAATTTGAAGATGCCGTATTCAAGTTGGAAAAAGTTGGCGACATTTCGGATATTGTTGCTACAAGCTACGGATACCATATTATAAAATTGCTCGAAAAGGAACCGATAAAGCCGTTCGAAGAATGTAAGGCCGACCTCAAGTCGAAAGTTAGTGGAAATCTGCGTTCGTACAAGGGGCGCGATGTGGTGATTGCCAATTTGCGCAAGGAATATGGCATCAAGGATATGTCGAAGACTGTAGCTCCGTTCTACAAGAAGAAATATGTTACCGATTCCATTTTCAACGGAACTTGGAAAATAGATTCTACATTGAAACTCAACAAGGTGGTGTTTGAAATCAAGGACCAGAAATTCACAGAAAAGGATTTTGCAAAATATTTCCAGAAATTCAACACCAAGCAACCGCCAGTTGACATCAAGATGTTGGTTCTCAATGGATACAAGCAATTCTGCGACAAGTGCATAATCGAATACGAAGAAAAGCACCTCGAAGAAAAATATCCTTCGTTCAAGTATTTGATGAAGGAATACCACGATGGAATACTGCTTTTCGCTCTCACCAACGAAGCCGTATGGAACAAGGCTATTGCCGACAGCACTGGACTTGAAGCCTACTACGAGACAGTAAAGGACAACTACAAGTGGGGCTATCGTTACGATGTCAAGACATACAAGTGCAAGGATGCGAAGTCGGCAACAGAACTTTCCAAAGCCTTAAATGCAAATTTCGATGACGAGACAATTGTTGGCAAACTCAACGCTAAGGATTCCACAACAGTTGTTGCTGGCGAATCTGCATTGGAAGAAAAAGGGCACAGCCTATTTGTTGACAATGCAATACGCGAAAGCGGAATTACTGAAACTTCAGGACAGACAAAGGTATTTAACAAGGAAAACACCGTAACCGCAGTAAAAGTTATTGCCCCGACAACAAAGCAACTCAGCGAAATCAGAGGAATTGTCACTGCTGCATATCAGGATTATCTCGAAAAGCAGTGGACGGAAGGTCTGCACAAGAAATACAACGTGAAGATCCACGAGGAAATGCTCGACCAGATTGTCAAGGAACTTTCCGAAAGCAAGTAACAATGCCAAAGTACGTTGCATTCATATTGCTAGCAATTGTCGTCTGCTCGTGCGGAAAGAAAAACGATGCTCCTGCCTTACAAGCAAAATATGCCGTTTGCTTTGACGAAGATACGCTCTTCGAGTACGAACTTGTACGCGCAATATCACCATTCTGCGACTCTAAGGACAGTGCGAAGCTAGCTGACGACTACATAGACGAATGGCTGACAGAACGCATAATGTACAAGGAAGCCGACAAGCTCCTCACCGATACTGCAGCCTTGGCAAAGAAAATAATGCAGTACCGCCGTCAGCTCTACACACACGAATATTGCGAAAAGTACGTTTATAGTAACGTGAATATGAATGTTACAGAAAAGGAAATAAACGACTACTACGACAAGCACTTGAACGAGTATATCATTAATACAACGTATGTTAAGGCTCACTATATGACAATTTCACCCAAGATTGTACGCTACTACGAGATTTATGAAAAACTGCGCAAAAGCGACCTCGATAGCGAGCAGGAACTCGGTGACTACTGCGATAGTCCCGACAAGGCAGTCTATTTCGTGAAGGACTGGGTGGAATTCAGCGATTTCCTAAAACTTATAGACTATAGCGGAACCATTGAACCATACGAACTAAAATACAAGAACACACTCGACTACGTACGCGACACACTTCACTACCTCGTCAAGATTGACGACTACCTTGTCCCTGGTGACCTTTTGCCCATCGAACTTGCCAAGCCAAAAATCATACAGATAATAATGAACAAGCGCAGGCACGACAAGTACATACAGGCAAAACAGGATTTGCTGAGGAAATACAAGTCAAACGGAGAAATTGTCATTGGCAACAAATAGCACAATATGAAGAAAACGATTATAATGACCGCAATAGCCCTGCTTATAGGTGCAAGCACCCAGGCGCAGGGAATCATCGACAAGATTGTAGGTATTGTCGGCAACGAAATAATAATGATGTCCGACATCGAGAACCAGTACATACAGATGGCAAGCCAGCAGATGGACGTAAACGCCAACACCCGCTGCGAAATCCTTGAGGACATGATGTTCCAGAAACTGCTGTATGTACAGGCACAGAAAGACAGCCTTTCGGTTACGCCCAAGGAAGTGGAAACCGAACTCGACCGACGTCTTAGCGTTTTCATAAACCAGATAGGTTCGGAACAGAAACTGGAAGAGTATTTCGGCAAGACCATCAAGTCGATAAAGGACGATTTGCGAAGCACAATCGAGGAACAAATGCTGGCGCAGAAAGTTCAGCAGAAAATCATCGGCGACACCAAGGTTACACCATCGGAGGTAAAGAAATTTTATGAATCCTTGCCAGCCGATAGCATTCCAACCATCGAGGCATACTACGAACTTTCCGAAATTGTAATAAAGCCAGAAGTGAGCAAGGAAGACAAGGAAAAGGTAATTGCCGAACTTAACAAGATTCGCGAGCGCATACTCAACGGTGAAAGTTTTTCGACAATGGCTGTGCTGTATTCCGAAGACCCGGGCTCGGCAATGAAAGGCGGTGAACTCGGCTTTGTCAGCAAGACCGACCTCGTACCCGAATTTTCGCAGGTTGCATTCAACCTTACAAGTCCGCTGGATGTGTCGCAGGTGGTTGAAACCGAATATGGATTCCATATCATTCAAATGATTGAGAAAAAAGGCAACATGATGAATTTCCGTCATATACTTATGAAACCGAAAGTTAGTATGGAAGCCCTCGAAGCCGCCGACAAGAAGGCAAACGAAGTCTATAGCATATTGAAGTCCGACACAATCAGTTTTATCGATGCCGTGAAGAAGTACAGCAACGGCGACAGCAAGGGTTCCGACGGAAAAGTTATGAATCCCTATTATGGTGATTCCAGAATGACAAGTGATTTTCTTGACCCATACACCAAGTCGGCAATAATGTCGCTAAAGGAAGGCGAGTTCTCCAAACCATTCCTCTCAAGCGACAACAAGGGAATCCGTGTAATCAAGATTGTCCGCCTCGACCTCGACGTAAAGGAACACAAGGCCAACATGAAGGACGACTACCTTACATTGCAAAGGGCAGCCTTGGAGGACAAGAACAGCCGCCTGATTGACGAATGGGTGAAGGACAAGGTACAGAGCGTTTACATAAAGATTGACGACGAGTATAAGGACTGCAAGTTCAATGTTGATTGCTGGATAAAAAAATAATGGACAGAAAGGCAACAATTAAATTTGTACAAGCGCAAAATTTTGCATCTTAACCAAGAAACCATTGAAAAAAAACACTGTATATTTTGTCAAGTAATTAACTTAAAATTGAATCTTATGGCGAAGAAATTTTTGTATTTCATTATTTTGTGGATTGTTACATTCCCATTTTTTGGATTTGGCTATATTTTAATCCATTTTGAGAATGGCATTTATACCATTGAAAGACTTAAAGGCGATGTTGTCATGTCGTTAATAATGTCGTTTGTAATATCTCTCGGACTTGTCATAACGCTCGCTATCAGCCAAAGGCAAAAGAATAAAGAAAACAATAAACAATAAAAATTAGTACGGTCGCGGCGCGCCACGACACAACAACTTACATCATGAAGATAGCAAAAATTAAAACCGAAGTCGGCACCATGAAGGTGAACTTCTATTTCAACGATGCACCAAATACGGTGGCAAATTTCATAAAACTGGCCGAAGAAGGCTTTTACAACGGACTGCGTTTTCACCGCGTAATTCCAGAATTTGTAGTTCAGGGCGGATGCCCGTTTTCGCGCAATCTTGGCGACCCACGAGTTGGCACAGGTGGACCTGGTTACAAGATTAAATGCGAACTCAACGGTGGCAACCAGTACCACGACCGCGGCGTATTGTCGATGGCTCATGCTGGGCGCGATACGGGTGGTTCTCAGTTTTTCATCTGCCTTACCCGCGAATACACCAAGCATCTCGACCGTCAGCACACTTGCTTCGGTAGGGTTGTAGAAGGATTGGACGTGCTTGACAAGATTCGTCAGGGCTGCAAGATTGAAGAAATAACGATTGAAGAGGAATAATGTTTTTATAGTCATTCCGCAACCTTTAGCTCACGAAGCTTGCGAGTAAAACAAAGCGAACAGCAAAAGGAACGTTGCTTGTGAGCCTGTTTATGCGGAATCTCCCCAAAATACGAATAAGGATATTCCGCACAGCCGAACATTACATCGCTCCCCGTTCCGTATCGCGAGTATGTTCTGACTTGCGGAATGACCTCATAACTCAAAATATACAAAGGAATGAAAAACACCCTTTTCCCCATCGCATCGTTGCTATTAGCATTGACAATAGCAATAAGTTGCACTTCGCCAAAGCCAAGCGACAGCAAAGAAGAATCAACCAACTCCGAAGTTCAAACTGACGAAACCGATTTTGCAGCATTAGTAAAGGAATGGGACAAAGCGAACTCGGCAAAGGATTACGAAGCATTATCGGCAATGTTCGACAGCAATGTGCTTTTCTATGGCACAAAACTTAACAAGAACGCCTGTGTCGAAAACAAGCAGATGGCGTTCAAGAAGTCTCCCGATTTCTACCAGCAGATTTATGGTGATGTCGATGTGGAAAAAATAAGCGACACCGAAGTGAAATGCAGTTTCGTAAAGCGCGTTACCGTCGGCGGACAGACAACCGACTATCCGTCATACCTAAATTTCAACAAAGTAGGTGACGAATGGAAAATTTCCGTCGAAGGCGACCTTATAACCGACGAGAATCTTGCCAAACGTGCCGAAAAGAAAATGATTGCACAGGAAATGGGCGACCGTACGGATGTTGCGGGAACCTACGATTTCAACGGTGATGGCAAGAAGGAATCGTGCTACATATTGGAACCGAAAAAGTACGACGATGAAGACCATTTTATGGAATGCCAAGGCGAATGCATCTGCCTCATAGGGTTCTCTGACAGCAACATTCCACCAATCGAAGTGGAAAACTGCATCGGTGGAAATCCGCATATCCTTGGCGACCTTGACGGAAATGGAACCTGTGAAATAGGAATCTGGCCGTGGTGGTGGACAAGTTGCTGGCACACCTTTTATATATATACACTAGAAAATGGAGAATGGAAGGACTTTGTGGAACCATTCCCTGTTCATTGTAACCTTTTGGAGGCACTTGAAGAGTCTGGAGAGCAAATAATTGTACAAGTCCCTGGCCAAAAAGATATGTTCAAGATAATATACTCCTACTTCGATGACGAAGAAGGCATAATGGAAGGGACAACAACGGTAAAGAAATTATAACAAAAAGGCTGAGCAATCAGCTTTTTTGTTATTGTATGCAGATGTTATTGCTATCGGATGCTATCTCATATATAACAATATGATATTGCGTTTCTGTTCTTTATAAAGCATTGTATTTCAACACGTTCTCTATTAATAGAAATTTATTTGCAAAAAACGAATATTTTTCTTGTCTGTTCAAATATGTTTTTTTATCTTTGTTAGCAAAAATTTTATCAGTTACACAATGGAACAATTAGTAGGTGAAATAGTTCAGGTTATTGGTCCTGTAGTAGACGTAAGTTTCGAAAAATCAGGGTCAGACCTGCCAAAGATTTACGACGCTTTGGAAATTAAGCGTGAAAACGGAAAGCCTCTAATCGTTGAATGCCAGCAGCACATCGGAGAACACACTGTAAGAACCATCGCTATGGATTCTACAGACGGTTTGTGCAGAGGCATGGAGGTCGTCGATACCAAGAACCCTATCAAGATGCCAGTTGGTAATCAGGTTAAGGGTCGTTTGATGAACGTTATCGGTGACACCATCGACGGTATGGACTTGCTTCCTAAGCAGGACGGCTATCCAATACACCGCCAGCCGCCAAAGTTCGAGGAACTCAGCACCGATGTTGAAGTGCTGTTCACAGGTATCAAGGTTATCGACCTTATCGAGCCTTACTCAAAGGGTGGTAAGATTGGTTTGTTCGGTGGTGCAGGTGTTGGTAAGACGGTTCTTATCCAGGAACTTATCAACAACATCGCTATCGGATACGATGGTTTGTCGGTGTTCGCAGGTGTTGGTGAACGTACCCGTGAAGGTAACGACCTTCTTCGCGAAATGATCGAGGCAAACATTGTTAAGTATGGTGAGGGCTTCAAGGAATCCATGGAAAAAGGTTCATGGGACTTGGAGAAGGTTGACAAGGAAAAACTTAATGACTCGAAGTTGAGCATGGTTTTCGGTCAGATGAACGAACCACCCGGAGCACGTGCTCGTGTTGCTTTGTCGGGTCTTACAATCGCTGAAAGCTTCCGCGATGGAACTGGCGACAACTCTTCGTCAACAGGTCGTGATATTCTTTTCTTCGTTGACAATATCTTCCGTTTCACACAGGCAGGTTCCGAAGTTTCCGCACTTCTTGGACGTATGCCATCGGCTGTAGGTTATCAGCCTACACTTGCTACCGAAATGGGTGAAATGCAGGAGCGTATTACTTCAACCAAGGGAGGTTCTATCACATCTGTTCAGGCAGTATATGTACCAGCCGACGACTTGACTGATCCTGCTCCAGCAACAACATTCTCGCACTTGGATGCAACAACGGTATTGAGCCGTAAGATCGCTGAGCTCGGTATCTACCCGGCTGTTGACCCGCTCGACTCGTCATCGCGTATCCTTACCGAGGCAGTTGTAGGAAAGGCTCACTACGAGACAGCACAGAGAGTTATCAATATTCTTCAAAGATACCAGGAACTTCAGGATATCATCGCTATCCTCGGTATGGACGAACTTTCGGACGAAGACAAGCTCGTTGTTCACAGAGCAAGACGTGTTCAGAGATTCTTGTCGCAGCCGTTCCACGTTGCCGAGGCATTCACCGGCTTGAAGGGCGAATTCGTAAAGATTGAAGATACAATCAAGGGATTCAACATGATTCTCGACGGTGAAGTTGACCAGTATCCAGAAGCTGCATTCAACCTCGTTGGTACTATCGAACAGGCTATCGAGAAGGGTGAAAAGATGATGGCTGAAACTAAATAACAGTTGCTATGACAGTAGAAATTATCACACCTGAAAAAAAGTTGTTCGAAGGCGAAACCTCAATGGTTAAGGTGCCTGGGGCAAAAGGCTCATTCCAGATGCTGAACATGCACGCTCCAATCGTTTCGACATTGGACAAGGGTGAGGTCGTTATCAGGGAAATGAATGATAATGAACTGAAGTTCAGCGTCAACGGCGGCCTTGTAGAATGCAAGAACAATAAGATTGTTATTCTCGTTGAAGAATAATGGAATTTATTAACTAAAAAAAGGAAACTTCGTAAAGGGGTTTCCTTTTTGTTTTATTTTTGTCGTCATTCCACAAGTTAGAACAATAACGCGATACGGAACGTGGAGCGTAATATTGTTCAACTATGCGGAATCTCCCATGAAAACGATATTTGATGGTGATTCCGTATAGACAGGCTCTCGAGGCTCGTTCCTGCGCCTATTCGCTTTGTCTTACGGAATGACTTTAAAAAGACTATGATAAAACATATTTCAATACTCGGTTCGGGCAACGTCGCCTATCATATCGCACGGAAACTTCGTGCCGAAAGCTTCGTTATCGACTGCGTATTCAGCCGGAACCACATCACAGGGCAGTCGCTGGCCGATGAAGTAAATGCTGTTTTCACCGACAATTTGTTCCAACTGCCATCAAAATCCGACGCCTATCTGTTTATGATGTCGGACGAGGCAAATGCCAGCATTGCCGCTCAAATAAACCTGCCCGACGATAAAATTTACATCCACACATCGGGAAGTCTGCCAAAGGAGATTTTCAAGCAGAATAATGCAGCGGTAATGTATCCGTTCCAGACTTTTTCGCGCGATGTGAATATCGACAATTTCAGCGAAATTCCTATTTGCATCGAGACGTCAAATGCTGATACTTTTCACGAAATACGATGCTTGGCAGAGAAAATCAGTCCGCTAATTTACGAATTGACATTCGAGCAACGTAAAATATTGCATATTGCAGGCGTTTTTGCAGCCAACTTTATGAACCATAGCATTTGTCTCGGCCAGAAATTATTACAGGAAAACAACGTACCTATTGATATATTAACGCCGTTGCTGAAGCAAAGTTTTGCTAAGATTCTTGCTGGCGATGCCTATTCGTCGCAGACTGGACCTGCTGTGCGTGGCGATAAAAAAATAATTGAATCCCATATAGATATGCTTGCTTCTGATGAAAAACTTGCAAAAGTCTACAAGATTATGAGCGAAAGCATCTTAAAAACATACAACAAATGAATAGAAATCTGGAGACATTGAATTTCAAGGAGATATTGTCGAATATCAAGGCTGTGGTATTTGATATCGACGGCGTTTTGTCGTCATCTACGGTAAACATAAACGAGGTAGGTTATTTGCAGCGTACAACAAGCGTAAAGGATGGTTTTGCCATCAAATGCGCTGTGCGTAAAGGACTTGTAGTAGCGATAATTTCTGGCGGTTTTTGCGAAAAGACAATGATTCGCTACAAGAATCTCGGTGTGGAGGATGTGATAATGGGCAGCGTGTGGAAGACCGAAGACTTGGAAATGCTGAAAAAGAAATACAACCTTCGCAACGAGGAAATATTGTATATGGGCCGACGACATTCCCGACTACCAGATTATGAAACTTGTCGGTTTGCCGTGCTGTCCTGCCGATGCTGCCGACGAGATAAAGGAAATTGCACTCTATGTTTCCGACAAGAAGGGCGGCGAAGGCTGTGTACGCGATGTGATTGAACAAGTTATGCGTGCGCAGAAGACTTGGCTCGATGATGAAAGTTTCGCTGCCTATTGATTATGAGAGCAAAAAGATTTCTGGCGTTGGCTTTATTTGTGCTACTTGTTTCTGTGGCAAGCGCGCAGCAAAACAGTTGGGACGGCTGGAAAGTAAAGCCTCGTGGCGAAATTAGGATGCTAAATTTCTTTGTCAACATTATTTATGATGTAAGTCCTGAAAGGGAAAAGAAATTCGTTAAGATAGATCATTGGAATACAGTATTGCTTGAAAGCATAAACCAGAATCCTCCAGACTATTTACTTCGTCTGATGGATACCGTGTATAATCCAAATGCTTTATACGGTTGTATTACAAGACTTTATGGCGAATCCTCATTTAATGAACTACAGATTACAGGCGATTTTGTAGTTGTAAATATTAAGGAGAGCAGGGTGCTAAAGTTTGGTAATTTTAACGAAAGCAATATTGAAAAGGCTGCTATTGATTTCATAAATGAACAAGGTGGTTTGCAGACGATGTATGGTCACGATGATATTTCATATTACGACATAAATGGTTCTGGCAAAATAGGTTTCATCCAATTTTTCTTCCGAAACATAACAAAGGAATATGGTGGAGACAATGCGGGAAGTGGTTATTTCTCGACTTCGATGTTGAGCGGGCATAAGTTACTGATGAAAGGTTCCTATTATCCATTCTCTGGAGTTGGAACTGCACAATGTGTTGGGACTCGCGATGTTTCTGTTAATCCGACTGGAATAGTGCAGCACGAAATCTCACATTCGTTCTTTGGTCCAAATTCGTTTCATACTTCAGGCGGTAATCATCGCCGTTCGGCAGAATATATGCCATTTCTTCAGCTTCAAGGTGGCTATGGGCTTATGGGCGGTTCTGGCTCTGCCTTAGTGTCGTGCAATGGCTACGAGCGATGGAGAATGCACTGGATTCACGAAAGCAACAGGAACGACAACAACTGGTGGATTGTTGCACGTGACATAAATGATAACCCTGTAAATGCTGATATATCAAAGGACGACGGCACTCAAACTTTCATTCTTCGCGACTTTGTG
>CAJOEG010000039.1 GCA_905233405.1 uncultured Bacteroidales bacterium
TGCTGTAAGTTCATCAGGCTGTGTAATGGTTACGCTTGCCGTTGCAGAACATGAGTTAGCATCGCGGACGGTAACCGTATATGTTCCAGCGCTTACACCAGTCAGGTTCTGTGAGCTAGCCGATGGTGTCCAGCTGTAGGTATATGGAGTTGTACCACCATTGACGGTGTTCGTTACATTTGTAGTGCCGCCATTACAGCCGATTGTACCAGCCGACAAGGATGTTGTGAGGGCATTTGGTTCTGTGATTGTTGCAGATGATGTAGCTGAACAGCCAAGATTATCAGTAATTGTTACAGTATAGCTATCGGGAGAAAGACCTGTTGCTGTACTTGTATTGCCAGAGTTCGTAATGTTTCCGCTTGCAACATTGCTGCTCCATGTGTAGGTGTATGGCGTTGTTGCATTTGTTGTAGTTGCTACAATCTGTCCATTGTTAGCACCGTTACAAGAAACATTTGTTGGTGTGAGCGTTAATGTTGGTTGGCTGAAAGTGCCAATTACATCATCATAGAACGATCTGTTGGGGCAATGCGTACTTGTGATTGTCCATCTGAATGTTACAGAATGTGGCAACTCGGAACCATTGTAGGTTACACCAGTATTATATAAGGTATTGTCGGCAATTGTCGTATTTGCCGCATCGGTAGCATTAGGAATTGTCCACAGACCGTTCCATTCGCTTCCCACCGTACTATTGCCACGCAAAGTTGCATCTCTTCCGCACACGGTAAAATCAGCACCGGCAAATACTGTCTGGTCATCATCATAGACATCAAGAGGATAAGCCTCATTGAGTGTCCACTGGCAAGAACCAACCTGAACCGTTTCTATCGTAAGTATCGAGTTATGTTCTATAGTATAGTCAACATTTTGAGCAACTCCACCTGTCAATGTCAAGGTCTGGGTTGCACCGCTGTTGACATTATTTATATTATAGGTAATAGTTGTATTTACATCTGATGTTATTGTAAAGTGAGTTGCTTCGTTTGCGCATACTGGAGTTGTTGTTACTGTAAGATTCGGCATAGGATTTACGGTTATGTGTGCCGCATCGGCTTCCATACCGCAGTCGGTTGCCACATATATCGAGTAATCGCCAGCCATACTTGCTGTAGCATTTGAAATAGTATAAGTATTTGAATTTGCACCAGTTATAAGTTCACCATCGCGAACCCACTGGTATATAGGATGACAAAGCAAATCCTCATTGACCGAAATGCTCATTGTATAGTCCTCGCCTTCGCATATTTCGTGGTCGGAAAGCTGGTTGATTTCGGGCGGAATCGGCATAAGTACCACCGTATCGCGCACTATCTTTATGATACCACAGCATCCCGTAGATATTTCGGCTCGCAGATAAGCGTACTGAATTGCACTTGTTGTATTTTCAACATCAATCGACAGACAGGTTAGGTTTGTTAACGAAGCAATGGAAGCCACATCATCCACAGACGTTGTAAGCGACCAATTGACCATCACTGGCGTACTGTTCGGAAGATTTTCGAGGCAATACTCGTAAACTCCTGCACAGCAAAGCGTATCTTCGCCGGCAACCACAACATTCGACACATCTGGCGCCGCCTGTATTATGTTTATGAATGATGAATACCTATTGGCATCGCCCGAACCAGTCTGCGGAGTCTTATAATCGGCTGTGGTATATTGGAATACCGTAGTATTACTACCGCTTGAAGGTGTTGCTCCTGTACCAAATGTGGTGTATGTTCCGTTTGCCATCTGCATTTCAACATTTGTACAACTGGCTATAGGGTAATCTGGTGTACCTGCTATTATTGGAGTTTGACCAGAAAGGTTGTAATCGTAACCCGTAGTAGCGGATGATGTAAGTCCAGATGTTCCAACAACAGCAACTTTATATGAAACACCGTTTGCCCCGCGACCACCAGAGCCACCATGACCACCAGAAGCTAATGCACTAACGAACAATCCACTATAACTACCAGAACCACCTGAAGTACCACTAGTACCCGATAATCCTGATCCACCAGCTCCTCCTGTACCACCAGAACCTCCACTTCCTGCTGTACCAGAAAGAATATATGTATCTGTTATTGTTGCTATTGAAGTATTATATAAATATAGTCCAAAAGAGGAACCTCCACAATAACCGCCGGTGCCACCAGTACCGCCATTACCACCAGCGCCGCCATTACCACCACGGCCACCAGAACCACTATACCAAGAAGTTAAACATCTTGCTCCAGCGCCGCCGCCGCCGCCACCGCCGCCGCCGCCAGAACCACGACCGCCATTTCCACCCGTAGTTCCCCTAGCATTTCCTGCTGATGGTATAAAATAAGTTGAATAGTTTGCACTATTAGATAAAGTACCTACAGTGCCTGCACTTCCTGCCGTACCAACACTTCCTGCAGAACCAGGAGAACCAGCAGAGCCATAAACATTTGGACAATCTGTATCCGTATCACCAGCACCACCATTACCTCCAGCACCGCCAGAAACAGTTCCTACAGCAGTTCCCGCAGTACCTGCAGAACCACTTGCTGCACTGCTACCACCAGAACCTCCAGCACCGCCAGTACCTCCAGCGCCACCGCCACCTGATGCTCCTGTATTTCCATTTGCACCCGGCTTTCCTGCAGTCGCCTTACCAGGCTTCAACTGGCATCTTGTAATATCATAGCCGGAGCAGCCGCTCATGTGTATCGCGTATGTAGAAGTACCATAGTTTGAATTCATTACCACAGCTTCTGCCGATTGCGTAAGGTTTGGTGTAAATGTATATTTCAAACCTGACGAAGGCTTATGCGACGAACTGAATGTATTACCTACCTCGGCTGTCTGAGTAGTTGGATTTGTCCAGCTTGTATTTGCATTTACATAAATAGAACTATTTGCCTGATAGTCCTTTATACCCACACGCGGAGAATACGAAGCGGCATCACAAGGATTAATGTTCTGATAGATAATATCTACAACATTTGTTCTTTCGTGCATTTTTATCTGGAAAGTCTCATTGTAGGATGTTGTTCGGCACGAAGAATTATACTGCGCTATTTCATACCATTCCACTGTCAATACACGGTTTGGGGTAGTACCTTCAACCTTATACTTTATGTTAGTTCCATAATTATCGCGTGGACGCAAATCGTGCAACAACGCCATAATTGAACTTGCGTATGGCGAACTTGCATAAGAACTTGCATCTGTGCCAAACGCCACATAGCCATTTGCCGATATATACAGATTGGATCCTGCAAAATAAGTAGTTCCACACAAAGTAAAATCAAACGGCATTGATATTGAGAAACGGGCATCATCGCTGAAAGAACCTGGGTTTGTTCCTCCAGATTGTATTGATGTATAACCGTTGTTTGTAGTAGCAGAAAAATCCCAGCCACTACAACTATACATATACGACACCTGATTTCCTGCCGGCAATGTCTGTGCATCGGCAGTTGTAACGGTAATGTCGTGCAATGCAAAATCGTGTATATTATTGGCTTCGATAGCTACCAGACGCGGAGCATTTGCTGTTCCGAGGGTATAAGTATTTGTCCTTGTTATTGTAGTAGCACCAGCATCCGACTTCTTCTGCGTAAAATCGTTAAAATAACCACCTTCGAGTGTAACATTACTAACAAGTTCAATAGGATAGTCGGTTGTATATGTACCCTCCTCCATACGGATTGTTGCGCCAGAACATTCTGCAAGGTTAAGTGCAGTATGCAAGTCGGTAGGCTCGTACGCGGTAAGACCACTACCTCCACCTGCTACACTAACATACAACACATTACATTCGCCAACATTATCTCCAGAAACTACATTAACAACAGATGGATTGGAAACGGCAGTACAACCATAAGAATTTGTTACCGTAACAGTGTAAGTCGTAGTTGTTGTTGGGCTTACACCAATATCATCAACATTTGCACCTGTACTCCAAGCAAAAGTACAATCGTCACAATTCTGCACTTCGGAAGTAAGTTCAACAGAATTTCCTGTACATATACGCGCCTCTACAGGCGAAATACTCACCGATGGCGTTGGATTTACCGTAATGCGTATGTTTGCATACGAATAGCAAGTATTTGTAACACTATGACCTAAATTGGGATCGTTTACTGTTGTAGTATTTGTCAATGTTACATAATGGGTAGATGATGCACCAGGAGTTATGGTAGTAGAAGAACCAGTGCCCGAAGCCCATTGGTAGCCTGTGATATTTGTTCCAGAAGCATTAAGAGTCAACTGCGTTCCTGCACATACCGTATTCGATGGCGAGGCCGTTATGGTTCCCGATGGTCTAGGCGTTACAATGGCGTATGTAAGGAACCTGTTTGTTCGCGAAGCCGTAGAAATATCCATTGCGTACCAGCCAGTCATTGCGGGAGTTGCATTTGATCTGCTTAATGTTGTTCCTGTACCTAGCGGAGTACCAGTACCCACAGTTTCGTTGCGAGTTGCACCAAGATAATACCACTGGTAGCTTACGGCATTGTTTACGGTGCTACAGGTAAGCCTCAGCGTAGAACCTTCGCAGACCGGACTGTTTGAAGTAAGGTTTGCAATGATGTTGCAGTCGGTTGTTGCCACCGAACCAGTCATCCAGCTTGGGTGCTGAGCCTCGAAGGTTATATCACCTGCTGCCTGCGAATAGTTTGTAATCAAGAAGATATACCACTTGCCAGCTTGAGCATTAGGGATATAGCACCATTCGGTAGCAGCAGGATCGTAACTACAGTCAACCATATTTCCTGTAGGGTAACCGCCCATATTTCCAGAGTGGTTGCCATTGTCGGGACGGTGGTTACCATTGTCGTTGTCGTCGGTATTAAGCAGGCTTATATTACCACAATATCTGTCAAGCAACTCCTCTTTTGTACTTGCTGTGAATGGGCCCCAACAGATAAAGTCTATATCCTGACCATTGCTATGCTCCATGTAAATGAGAAGGTTTCCAGGGTTGTCGATTCGCATTACGAACCAAGCAGGAGAAGGAGTTGTATATAGACAACCAACATTATTACCATTGTTTCCGAATTCGGTTGCACCAGTACTTGTGGTTGCTGCCGGATAGGTATACGCATCGTTGTCGGTACAGAAGGAAATTGCATTGCTACAAAGCGACGAACTTCCAGCCTTGAACATATTGGGAATGGTGTATTTTGCATCAAGCCCCGAATACTTCAGGTCGGAGTACTCGTCAAGTTCTGCCGTAGTCATTTCTGCAATCGGCTTAGTACGCAACTCCTGAAGTCGCATATATGCCGCGCTGTCGCTTGGCGAATCAAATTTTATCAAACAATAATCCTGAGAGTAGGTTGCAACCCCAATTCCAGCAACCATCCATAGTGATAATAACAACTTTACAAAGTTCTTCATAAGAATCTATGTTATATTTTCTTTACAATCAATCAAAACCGCTCTTAATGCACCAACATAAAACTCTGTATATCAATACAATAAAAGCCTAATATACCAAATTTACACAAAATGCAAAGTTAGAAAATCGTTTTAAAATATAAAATAGTTTTGCGCAAAAAATCGCTCACGGTTCTATTATATTACACAAGTATAACAATTCAACAACAAAGTATAAAGATAAGAAAACTTACTCCTCCTTTATACCAATTTGTAAAAAATATAAGAAAAATAGCGCAAAAGATCTCTGAATCAAGAGATTGAAAATTTAGCAACCTGTCTCTTGATTACAAAATTAATGAATAAACAGATTCCTTACAGAAAACTGTTTTATAAATATGACAATTGTAATTCTTTTATGCGTTCCTGAATTTAATCGCTGCCGTCCTGTCAAGTTTGCTTTCGGCGTATTTCTTTGTAACAGTGAAAGTTTTCTTGTTCTCCGACGGCATTTCAAACATTGCTTCGAGCATAATGGATTCGCAAATAGATCGCAAGCCTCTTGCTCCGAGCTTGAACGAAATGGCCTGGTCAACAATGTAGTCCAAAGCCTCATCGTCGAACTTAATGTCAATGCCATCAATCTTGAACAACTTTATGTACTGGTTTACAATGGAGTTCTTCGGCTCGGTAAGTATCTGTCTCAAAGCTTCGCGGTCGAGAGGATTTAGGTAGGCAAGAACAGGCAGACGACCTACTATTTCGGGGATAAGCCCGAACTTGCGGATGTCCTCGGGAATAACGTACTGGAGCATATTCTTGCTGTCGATTTTCTCGATGTTCTTCTGCGTACCATAGCCAACGACCTGAGTGTTCATACGTCGTGCAATAATCTTATCGAGTCCTTCGAATGCACCGCCACAAATAAAGAGTATGTTCTTGGTATCCACTGCAATCATCTTCTGTTCTGGATGCTTGCGTCCGCCCTGCGGAGGAACGTTCACAATAGAGCCTTCGAGGAGTTTTAGAAGTCCCTGCTGTACGCCTTCGCCCGAAACATCACGGGTTATGCTTGGGTTGTCGCCCTTGCGTGCAATCTTGTCGATTTCATCAATAAAGACGATACCCTGCTCCGCCGATGCCACATCGTAGTCGGCAGCCTGCAAAAGTCGTGTGAGAAGGCTTTCTATGTCTTCACCGACATAACCGGCTTCGGTAAGAACCGTTGCATCAACTATCGCAAATGGAACATTTAGCATTTTGGCTATAGTCTTGGCCAGCAAGGTCTTGCCAGTACCAGTCTCTCCGACCATTATTATGTTCGACTTTTCGATGTCGACATCGTTCTTTTCCTGGCTGATGCGCTTGTAATGGTTGTAAACGGCTACCGACAGCCCTTTCTTTGCATAGTCCTGCCCGATTACATAGTCGTCGAGGAAAGCCTTAATTTCTTTCGGCTTCTTTAGCTTCAAGGCCTTGTCCGGCTTTTCTGTCTTGTGGAAATGTTCCTCCTCCTTCAATATCTCGTAGCCACGTCGTATGCAGTCGTCACAAATATTACCATTGACACCCTGAAACAGGATTCCAACCTCCTTGCGCGACCGCCCGCACAGTGAACATCTTTCGTTTTTATCCATTAGTATCCATTTTTGGTCTTGCAGGCTCGCTGTCTAACAGTCTTGCAGTCTCATAGTCTGTTCGGCAGACCTTCTGCAAGGCTGTCAGACTGGTCTTCTGTCAGACCGTTAGCCTTTAGTATTCAATTTCCCTGAATAAGATTTCGTCAATCATTCCGTATTCCTTTGCTTCCTCGGCAATCATCCAGTGGTCTCGGTCGGAATCGAGGCGAACCTTCTCGATGTCCTGGTGCGAGTGATTGGCAATGATTTCGTACAATTCCTCGCGGAGTTTCAAGATTTCCTTTGCTGTAATTTCAATATCGGAAGCCTGACCTTCGGCACCACCCATAGGCTGATGTATCATCACGCGCGAATGCTTGAGGGCTGAACGCTTTCCGTGTGCGCCAGCGCAAAGCAGAACTGCCGCCATCGAAGCCGCCATACCAGTGCAGATGGTAGCCACATCGGAACGTATGTACTGCATTGTGTCGTAAATGCCAAGACCAGCATAAACCGAACCGCCCGGCGAGTTGAAATATATCTGGATGTCCTTGTTCGGGTCGCTGCTTTCAAGGAAAAGCAACTGCGCCTGAATAATATTTGCAACATCGTCATTTATAGGCGTTCCAAGGAAAATAATCCTGTCCATCATCAGTCGTGAGAACACGTCCATCTGCGCAACATTCAAAGTTCTCTCCTCGATGATAGTCGGGTTGATATAACCATTGTAAATACTTGTATATTGGTCAAATACAAGACCGTTTACGCCTCTGTGCTTTACGGCGTACTTGCGAAAATCGTTGTTAAAATCCATTTGTAATTTTTTTAGGCTACAAAAATACATAAATTTTCAAATCCATAACAGCAAAAATGCTTCCCCTACTCTATCACGAACCTTGCCGTCTTCCTACTCTTCTGCGTCATATACACCTTGTGCCCCGAAATCATTCGGTTGATGGCTTCGTCGGTATAATAGCGGATGGTGATAAGCTGCAGATTCTCGTTGTATTTCACAAAGTATTCCTTCTGCAAATCGGCGACAAGCGCATCGAAGTTGCGGTTGTTGGCATCGATGGAAGCCGAAAAGTCGATTGCCGAATTCTGCATCACATTCACCTTTACCTTATACTTGGCGAACAGTCCGAAAATGTTGCTCATGTTCTCCTCCACTATGAACGAAAAGTCCTTCGGTGAAATCGAAATTAGCACCTGATTCTGCTTGAGGATATACACAGGAACAAGGTCGAGATAGTAGTCCAATTTGCGTATTACGGTTCCCTTTGCCGACGGGTCCTTGAACGAGCGAACATACAGCGGAATGTTCTTGTTTTCGATAGGCTTGATGGTCTTGGGGTGGATGACCTTGGCTCCATAGAATGCAAGTTCGATGGCTTCGTGGAACGAGATTTCGTCCAACTTCTCGGCAAAGTCGCACCATGCCGGGTCGGCGTTCATAATGCCGGGCACATCCTTCCAGATTGTAACGCTTTCGGCATCAATGATATGTGCAATCGACGAAGCCGAGTAGTCCGAACCCTCGCGTCCGAGCGTGGTGGTGTGGTGGCTGATGTCGCTACCGATGAAGCCCTGCGTTACAAAAACATTGTTGTTTGCATCCGAAAATGCCTTGCGCACCTTCTTTTCCGACAGTTTCCAGTCTATTTTCGCATCGCGGAAATTGGAGTCGGTGACCATATAGCGGCGTATGTCGATGAACTTGTTCTGTTTTCCTCTGTAGCGCAGGTATTCCGAGAAAATGGTAGTGCTGAGAAGTTCTCCGTACGATACGATGGAGTCGTACTCGAAGTCGTAGTCATCGGTAGGAATGCCGTCGATGCGTTCGGCAATTTCTTCGAAAAGCGAATTCAGCTTCTTGCAAACCGTTTCGGTCTTGCCGTCAAAGGCTTCTGCGACATAGTCGAGATGGAACTTCTTGATGTTCTCGAACTCGACATTTTTCTGCTCGTCGCCGTTGAAATAGTAGTTGACGAGGCGTTCCAGATGGTTGGTTGTCTTGTCTATTGCCGAAACTACAATTACCAATTCGTTTTCGTCCTTTATTATGTTATAGACATTCTCTATTGCCTGTGGCGTCTTTACCGAAGCACCGCCGAATTTATATACCTTCATAAGTTTAAGTTGTTTCTAAGTTTCTCGCTACGCTGTTTATAAGTTTCTAATGTTCAATGTTTAATGGTTTAATGTCGTAGCGACGCAATGCTTTGCGTCGATTGTTTTTTATAGTTTGGTGTCGTTTATATGTTTCATGTTTCTTGTTGAGTCGTGGCGTGCCGCGACTGTATTTCTTTCTATTTATAAATTATGGTTGTTCTTTTTTTGCGATATTTCTGATTCCTATCGTTTGGGTTGTCGGGATTAGTCATTTCCAGAAATCCCATTTCTACCAAAGGCAAAATGTGCCTTCTGCGATTCGCCGACTGGTTTGACACTCCAATCCTATCTAAAATCTCCTTGGAACTTCGTGGTACGGAACAGAAGTTTACAATATCTTTTTGTTTTTTAGTTATAAGATGATTATGCAACTTTTCTTGGTTACTTTCTCGGTTACTTTCTTGGTTACTTTTTCGATATTTTTGATTCCTATCGTTTGGATTATCGGGATTAGTCATTTCTAGTAATCCCATTTCTACCAAAGACAAAATGTATTTCCTGCGATTTACCGATTGATTCGACACTCCAATCATATCCATAATTTCCTTGGAACTTCGCGGTATAGTACAAAAACTTACAATATCGTTTTGCTCTTTGTCTATAGGGTGCTTATGCGATTTTTCTTGGTTACTTTCTTGGTT
>CAJOEG010000040.1:0-9735 GCA_905233405.1 uncultured Bacteroidales bacterium
CACTACATCTAAATACGGATATTCGCCCCTGTACATCAACGTAAGGTACAACGACATAAACAGCGAAGCCACCAGAATTTCGCCCATAATCCACAGCGAATAGCCGAACCAATTCGGCTCGAACCTGCGCCTCAACGCATAAAGCAAGAGTCGAGAAATCAGCAGCACACCGAACAGAATGCAAAACAGCATCGTCGTGTTGAACGCCATTATCCCGCGTCCCATATCAAAGAACTCGACCATCTGCAACGGCCGGTACAAAAAGATAAATCCGATAAAAAATCCCGACACCCCGAACAGATATGCCATCTGCACACGGAACGACAAAAACCTATCTGATACTTTCGTCATTTTTACGTCAATTTTAGCCTTATAAACGACTGTGACCAAATTAATATTGTGTATAATTCGTCACAGCATTTAAAATTTTGTCACAAAATTAGGTCTTTTGTCAAAAACAGCCACTCAAAATCACATAAATTTTCCACCTCCATTTTCGGCTGTAGTTTTGCGGAAAAATAAAACGAAATTACAATGGAAATGAAAAAACAAAAATTAATAGCATTCGGCGACTCTATAATAAAAGGTATTATCGCCGAGGAAGAAAACGGAAGCCTCAAATACAAAATTTCCGAAAACAGCGCTACAGATATATGCAGTAGAAAACTTGAAATCGAAGTACACAATTTTGGGAAATTTGGCAGCACCATCACCACTGGAGAAAAGATAATCGACAAGCACTTGCAACGAATATCTGAGGGCGACATCGTACTTCTCGAATTCGGTGGCAACGACAGCGATAAAATGTGGAAAGAAATTGCAGAAAAACCTGATTTTGAACATATTGCAAAAACTCCACTACAGACATTTGTAGAAACCTACCACCGAATAATACAAAAATTAAAAACTACAGGCGCAACAATATACATACTCACAATGCCGCCTATTGACACCAAATCATATTTCCGCCACTTTACAAAAGGAATGAATCCCAGCCAAATAACCAACATAATGAAATGGCTCTACGGAAATATAGAAATCGTTGGTCTGTGGCACGAAATGTACAACCAGGAAATAATAAAAATTGCTTGTTCCGAAAACGTAGAACTTATAAATATCTACAAGCCCTTCATCAAACAACGCGACTACCGCCCTCTTTTCTGCTGCGACGGAATACACCCCAACCAAAGAGGACAGGAAATCATATCAGACACCATCTGCAATGCCATCTCTCCTAGTACGGATGCAATTCATCGCGTTCCATATAATCACAATAACACAATCCTCTGCCATCCAATAGTAAAGAAGCGATTCATCGCGTCCCTTATACTAATACTAATCATCTTATCCTCCATCCTTCCCCTATCTGCCCAGACCTACAAAAAAGTACAGTACGGCGACTTTGAGAACTGGGTTGTCCGCGACATAGAAGAATCACTAATTATTGGCGGCGAAACAAAACGCATTTACGCCATCGGTCCCCGCGACACAATCCGCGAAAACAAAGCATTGAACATCAAGTCGATATGGGCGACATCAAACACCTACGCCAAAGTTGCAGGCATATCAAAAACCAGCAACACCGTCTATCCCGAAAGGCGCGGCAACGGCTACTGCGCAAAACTTACCACCGAATATGCCGAATGCAAGGTAATTGGCCTTATTAATATAAAGGTATTGGTATCGGGCACAATCTACTGGGGCAAAGCCCACGAGCCAGTCAGCGGCACAGACAACCCCTACAGCAAGATGAGATGGGGAGTGCCTTTTACCAACAAACCTAAGGCGCTAGTCCTCGACTACAAGTCTTCAATGCCCAACAAAGGCACAATTACCACTTGCAAGACCTTATCGTCGTCGGTAAAAGCAGGAAACGATGAGCACGAAATTGTTTTCATACTGCAAAACCGCTGGGAAGACGAAAAAGGAAATGTCTATGCAAAGCGCGTAGGCACAGCAATTTACCACATCAGCAGTCCAACAAGCGACTGGGTGAACGGATTCCGCATACCAGTAATCTATGGTGATGCAAGAAAATCGCCCAACTACAAGCCATATATGAACCTCGGTCCGAAAAAAAACAATTTCTACACCATAAACAGCAAAGGAAAGAATGTTGAAATCCAAGAAGTTGGATGGGGCGACGAAGATACTCCCGTGACACACGCAATTATGCTGATAAGCGTATCGAGTCAGGAAGCATTTTCTGGAACTATAGGAAACACGCTGTGGGTGGACAACATAAAGTTGGAATACTAATCAGTGAAAAGTTGAAAGTGAAAAGTGAAAAGTCCGTTATATGTAGAGTCGTTGCGAGCAACGACTTATAACGCGAGCAACGACAAATGCCCAAAATAAGCAAGATACAATAATTAATAAGCAGTAGCGACGGAGTTTGTCTCGTCGCTACTGCATTAAATACCAACCTATTTCAAAAGATTAGAAAGTTTTGATATTGCCGACAGTCACAAATTTTGTTATTTTTGCGACCTAAAAGCACAATAAATGACCACAGACGACAATGGCATAAAGCACACCAATACGCAGGAACATAACGAGTTATGTAATATAATGTCGGGATTTATGGACAATGGGAAACCCAAAGTTGGCATATTCTGGTACGACATTGCCGACAACTCGCTGTTTGGCGTAGAAAAGACCGATGCCGACAAAGCCGTTTTTATCAACGGGAAAGCTACCATAAACAAACTTCACAAAACCTACTGGCAAAAACAGCATCATCGCGCTACTGCAAAAGGCAACACATCATCGATTTTCTACAACGAAAGCAACTACACAATGATACCTCGCGGCAGAATTTTCCTAGACGAAACAGACGGCAAGTTCCGTGTTTATGTAGGACATTGGTTATCAGAGTCCACAAACGGACAAACCGTTGATATAGAAAAGTTTCGTGAAGCACTTGAAGACGAATTCAATTTGCCAAACGACTTTGAATTTGTGGTTGACATCCACTGGGACCTCGGTCATGGATGGTCTGAAGAACTCTTAACAATGGAAGAATAATAGTCACAAATTTTGTTATTTTTGCGACCTAAACACACAAAATAATGTCTATCGAAGTAAAAAATATAACAAAGGTTTTCGGCGAACAGAAAGCTCTCGACAATGTAAGTTTTGACATAAACAATGGCGAGATTGTTGGTTTTCTTGGTCCCAATGGTGCCGGAAAGTCAACTTTGATGAAGATAATTACAGGCTACATTCCATCCACCGAAGGCGATGTATTCATAAACGGAAAGAATATCCTCGAAAACCCGATTGAAATTCGCAAGAAACTCGGCTACCTGCCAGAGCAGAATCCTCTTTACTTTGACATGTATATCGTTGAGTACCTTGAGTTTGTTGCGGGAATTTATGGCATAAAGAACAAAAAGTCAAGAATTGATGAAGTTGTGGAACTCACCGGACTTTCCCCCGAAATAAACAAGAAAATCGGAACCTTGTCGAAAGGCTACAAGCAGCGTGTAGGTCTTGCACAAGCCATAATCCACGACCCCGAAGTGCTTATCCTCGACGAGCCGACATCGGGTCTCGACCCCAACCAGATTATCGAAATCAGAAACCTAATCAAGAACCTCGGCAAGGAAAAGACCGTCATCCTTTCAACACACATCATGCAGGAAGTGGAAGCCATCTGCGACCGCATCTTACTGATAAAGAAAGGGGTACTGCTTGCCAACGACAAAGCAGAAGATTTCGGTCACCTTGGCGACGAATCGCGCTCCACCCTGCTTGTAGAACTCGACGGAGAAATTGCGGAAAAGGAATTTTCACAAATCAAAGGTGTCAAAACAGTAAAACGCCAGTCCCCCACCCGATTTGTCATCGAGTACAACCATAGCAACGACATCCGCAAGGAAGTCTTCAACCTCGCTGTGCAGAAAGGTCGTGCCGTGCTGAGCATGCAGGAAAAAGAAAAGAGCATCGAGGAAGTGTTTGCGGAACTGACAAATAAATAATTGTAGTCTCGCAATGCATTGCGAGACTACCACATAAACTCCGCCACCACAGGATAATGGTCATCTGCAATATTGAAATCAAGGACTTTGTGTCTCAAGCATTTGAACACATTTGAATGCATTATGTAGTCGATTCGAAAATCCACATCCATTATAGAATATGTACGACCAGAACCATTGCCTCGCTCCATAAATGTATCGTGCAGACGTTCGCCAGATGCCAAAATACTAAAGCAAGTGTAACTCAATGGTATATCATTAAAATCGCCACAAAGCATCACAGGATATGGACAAGTGTCCAATGTTGACACTAAAGTATCAACCTGCAAAGCCCTGCGCGCCGATGCCTCCGAAAACTTTGAATAAAGATTCACAGCCTTGTCCTTGTTTTCACGGTTGAAACCTTCGTGGCGACTGCTCATCTCCAAATCCGAATCATTTATCATAATCGACTGCAAATGACAATTGTACAACCTAACCGTATCCTCGTCCATCAAAATATCAACATACATAAAGCCGTTTGCCGTGCTGTCGAAAGGATGCGAATATTGATTTATCACCTTGTAGCGCGAAACTATTGCCAACCCACCTACCCCATAATTGAAATTCGTAAGCCTTACTTTCTGCACCGACTTGGCATTCAAATTCTTCGACAGCGCATCAAGAGTAGGAAAATCGGATGGTTTATTGGCCCAATACGCTTCCTGAAGGCACACTATGTCGGCATCGGTTGCAGAAATTGTCTCCAAAACCCTCTCCCTCAAAATGTTAGAATTCTTATCAAGAATACCGAAACACTTCACATTGTACGACATTACACGGAAATCGGCCTTGTCATCAAGCGACTTGTCGCGGATTGAATATTCGTGCGAAAAATATTTGAAACCGACAAAAGCCAGCACGGCAATAGGTATAGCAACCTTGAAGTTGACAAACAGGCATACAACCATCAGTGCAGCAAGTCCAATAAGCACATATTTCAACGCAAACGGACACATCGACATCCATTTCGCATCAGCGGGCGAAACATAAACAGAAATTATGCATAGTATCATTGCCAAAGCAAAAAATCCTGTCAATATCCACAAAATCTTACGCCACATAACTTTACCTTTTATTACTATTGCTGAACAACTTTTCCTTCTCCTCCTTGGTCAGACTTGAATAGCCAGACTCCTTCACCTTGTCCAATATTTTATCTATCTCTCGCTGCTCCCGTGCTTTACGCTTGTTATATTCAGCATCTGTTTCGGCACGATTCGACGAATTTGTCTTCGGTTTTGGCTCCGACTTGAACAAATTTCCGACCCAAGTAAAGAAGCGCGAAAGAAAAATCGTAATATCTGTTCCTTTTGAATAACAAATCGCAAAAATTGCCCCCATCAGCGCACCGCCAAGATGAGCAAAATGTCCGCCAGCATTACCAAACGGAATACTCAGCAAGTCGATGGCTACAATTATCATTGCCAGATATTTAAGTTTCATCTGACCGATAAAAGCCAACCTTACCGGCAAATTGGGTACCAGCATGGCAATGGCAAACACAATCGCCATTATCGAAGCCGACGCGCCAATCGCAAAGGCGACATCCTTCACCACAGCAAACACAGGAATTATATTGTAAGCCACAATGAACACCAACGCACCAGCCAATCCACCAAGCAAATACACGCCAAACAACTGTCTTTGCGAAAGGTATTCAAGGAACATCTTTCCGAACCAATACAGCACAAGCAAGTTGAACAATATATGCAGGAAACTGCTATGCACGAACATATACGTAAGCACCGTCCACGGACGATGTGCTAGAACCGAAAAATTTGACGAAACGCCAAGCCACGACGAAACGTCGAAAGTCTTGCCAGCGAAGAAAAATCCGAGATTAACGGTCAGCACAACGACAAACGCCGCTAGATTCAAGAATATCAGAATGCTAAGGTTGTTGCGTTGGCGGAAAATATTCCTTATTTCATCCCAGATTCCCTGCCTCATCACACCTCTCCTTTCTTACGCCAAATCATCAGCAGGATAAAGCCAACCAGCATACCACCGAAATGAGCGAAATGAGCGACATTGTCACCTTGTGCGTTCAGAATGCCGAGCAAAAGTTCGATAACAACGAATGCAATCACCATCCATTTGGCTTTCACTGGAATAGCAAAGTAAATGTACATCTCGACATTGGGGAACATAATTCCGAATGCGAGAAGCAAGCCGTATATCGCACCAGATGCGCCAACGCAAGGAATATTAAGCACAAGGTTCAACTTTCCAAGTTCCGGCATCATATAGTTTTTGCCTTGCATTAGGATGTCGGCGCCATTGCGCATAACCTCCTCAATGGCATCTGGACTCATCGACGACATAAGAACCTGCATTTCAATCTCCTTCACAAGCAGATAGAACAGCGCGCCACCGATTCCAGCCACAAAATAGTATATGAAGAACCGCTTGGAACCCCAGTACGATTCGAGCACGCGTCCGAACATATACAGCGAGAACATATTGAAGAACAAATGCCAGAATCCGCCATGCATAAACATGTGTGTCACAAGCTGCACAGGCTTGAACAACGGACTGCGGAAGCTATACAGGGCACAATATGAATCGAGCACCGGCACAAACATTGCGACTATGAACATCACCACATTCACTAGCAGCAAGTATTTTACAACTGGCGGTATGTCTGAAAATGGATTCCTATTGAACATAACTATCAGTTAAATTTACTTTCAATTTCCGAAATATCAACGATTTCCATAATTTTTCTGCCATCGGCAGTATAATTATGGTTTGAACACGACATCAGGCGGAAGAACAAGTTCTCCATCTCCTCGTCCTTGAGGGCAACACCCGACGACATTGCAGCCGACTTTGCCAGCGAAATTGCAATCTTGTCGTTAAGAAGCAACTTGACATCCGACGAGCCTTCCGAAAGTTCTTCAAAAAGTTGACAGATAATCGCATTTGCATCCATTTCGGCAAGTTCGGCTGGCACACCACGAATTTCAAACTTATCGTTTCCAACCATAACAATCTCGAAACCAATGGTATTAAGTTCGGTCATAACTTCTATCAGCAGACCTCGTTCCTCCGGCGACAGCTCTATAACAAGCGGAAACAACGACTTCTGCACCACTCCGCTACTAGTTTCAAGCATACGCATAAAGTGTTCGTACATAATGCGTTCATGCGCACGTCGCTGATTTATGACAATCATTCCCGAATGCGAGGACGTGAGAATGTACTTGTTTTTCAACTGCAAATACTTCTGATTGCTGTCGCCAGAATAATTCTCATCATTTTCGTACTCGATATGCGACTGTATGCTAAGTGCATTCGCCTCATTCTGTGGATTTTCGCTTTCAGGCAAGTCAAAGTCGTCACGAGCCTTACCCGTGTTGACATCGTACATCTGCCCCCAACTTTTCGGAACATCACGCTTATGACCAGAATCCGTATATTTGAAGGGATTGAAACTCGGATTAACGCTTATCACTGGCGGACGCACAACCGTCGTCGATGTAAAATGTGCATCGCGAGTTATGTCCTCCTCAAACGACAAAGTTGGCACAACGTTGAATTTTCCAAGAGCCTCCTTCACCGCAGAGTTGAGTATCATATAGATAGCCTGTTCGCCCTCGAACTTGATTTCGGTCTTGGTCGGATGAATATTGATGTCGATTGTTGACGGGTCAACCTCAAGGTAAATGAAGAAACGTGGATTTTCGCCTTCGGGCAACAACTTGTCGTAGGCAGATGTAACCGCCTTGCGGAAATAAGGATGGTACATATAGCGGTTGTTGACAAAGAAAAACTGCTCCGAAGTGTTTTTCTGCGACATTTCGGGCTTTGCCACAAAACCTTTTATGTTAACAATCTGTGTTTCAACACCTATCGGCACAAGGTTCTGGTTCAATTTCTTGCCAAAGACGTTAGCAATACGCTGATGAATGTTCTCGGGCAAAAGTTGATATTTTATTTCGTTATCGAACACGACCTTGAACGCAACCGACGGATTTGTAAGCACAATGCGATGTATTTCATCAACAATATGCTTGTATTCAACCTTGTCGGATTTCAGGAACTTGCGACGTGCAGGAATATTGAAGAAAAGGTTGCGTACCTTGAAGTTTGTTCCCACGGCAGCAGCCACAGGTTCCTGCGACTTAACCTTTGATGCGGCTATGTTTATGCAAGTTCCAAGTTCATCATCGGCACGACGGGTAACGAGTTCCACCTCGGCTACAGCAGCAATCGACGCCAGAGCCTCACCACGGAAACCCATTGTTGTTATTGCAAACAAGTCTTCCGCCTTGGAAATCTTAGAAGTAGCGTGACGCTCAAACGACATTCGCGCATCGGTGGGCGACATACCAAAACCATTGTCAACCACCTGAATAAGAGTACGTCCGGCATCCTTTATAATCACATCAATGCTAGTTGCACCAGCATCGAGCGAATTCTCCACCAATTCCTTCACCACCGACGATGGCCGTTGTACGACCTCACCTGCAGCAATCTGGTTGGCGACCGAATCCGAGAGTAATTTAATAATATCCGACATAACTACAACTTGCTAATGTACGACACGACGCCCGTCAAATCGGCAAAAAATATCAGATATGCCAAGAAAAACAGGAATACTGCAATGCAGAAAATGCGGATTGTCGATTTTTTGGTTCCGCCATACGAAGTGCGGCGCATCTTCGAGCGGAAACTTCCGCGAATGCTTGCACCAGGAACATATTCGCCATCATTAACATCAATTTTGCCTTCAGCCTCCCGCCTATCCATCACCTTTTCGTGAAACTCGTCAATTTTGGCATCGTAGTACCTTGGCTTATAATCGAATACGTTATATGTAAATGTCTTAAAAAGTCCCATTGCAGTCCAATGTTAAATTATAAACTGCAAATATAACACTTTGGAACGAAATTTCAGTTTAGAATTTTGTTAAATGGATTGACGAAGATTTTATTGATTCCACACAGGAAACAAACTATCCCCCGAAAATACATTTTACCCACTTAGGGGACAAATAAGCAAACACTATTTATCCCCGAAATGATATTTTTAGTACTTCGGGGAAAAATAAGACATATTTATTTGTCCGTGAAACAAAAATTTGTAACTTTGCGGACGAATAAAAAAGAAATGCTATGGAGAACATAATTGGCAGAAAAGCTGAAATAGAAGAACTTAACGCATTATACCACAGCAAGAAAGCAGAGTTTGTAGCTGTTTACGGCAGACGCAGGGTCGGAAAAACATACCTTATAAAAGAATTGTTCCGCGACAAAATGGCGTTTTACCATACAGGAATGTCTCCCATTGATTCGGCTAGCAACAACCTGCTGCAAGACCAACTGAGAAGTTTTCACAATTCGCTGTTGCGTTACGGTATGGAAGACGAAAAGCACCCAGAAACTTGGTTGGACGCATTCTTTTTGCTAGAGAAACTGCTTGAAGACAAAGACGATGGAAGTCGACAAGTGGTCTTCATTGACGAACTTCCGTGGATGGACACACCTCGTTCAGGATTTCTGTCGGCATTCGAACACTTCTGGAACGGCTGGGGTTCGGGACGCAATAACCTAATGCTTATTGTTTGCGGTTCAGCAGCTTCGTGGATAGAAAACAACCTAATCAACAACCACGGCGGGCTTTACGACAGGCTCACATACGAAATAAAGATTTCTCCTTTCGCCCTAGGAGAATGTGAAGAGTTCTTCAAGGCTGCAAACATCAA
>CAJOEG010000040.1:9750-11784 GCA_905233405.1 uncultured Bacteroidales bacterium
CGGCGGCATACCTTATTATTTAGGGTTCTTCCGCAAAGGATTGAGCCTAGGACAAAACATTGACCAACTTTTTTTTGCAAAAACAGCCAAGTTGAAAAAAGAATTTGAACGCCTATTTGCCTCATTGTTCCCAAAACCGACAAACTATAGAAAAATTATCAGCCTATTAGCGACAAGACACAAAGGTTTCACTCGCGATGAAATTACCAAAGCTACTGGCATCCAAAAAGGTGGAGGTCTGTCCAAAATGCTTGCTGCCCTAGAAGCCAGCGACTTCATATCACGCTATGTGCCGTTCGGAGTCTCTAAACGCGAAGAACACTACAAACTTACCGACAATTTCTGCCTTTTTCACGAAAAGTTTCTTGTTGGAAACGAAATCACCGATGCCGACTTTTGGGAAAAGAACCAAAACGCACAGAAACTTTCTGCATGGAAAGGCATTGCCTTCGAAGAAGTGTGCCTCGCCCATATACAGCAGATTAAGAACGCTTTAGGAATAGGTGCTATAACTTCACGGGAATCGGCTTGGAGCATAAAAGGCGACAAAGAAAACGACGGCACACAAATAGACCTGCTAATTGACCGCGATGACAGCATTGTAAACCTTTGCGAAATGAAGTTCCTAAAGGATAAATATACAATCACCAAATCCTACGATGAAAAATTACGTAGCAGAACGCAAATGCTAATAGACAGACTACCTAGACGCACTACAGTCCACCTAACCCTAATAACCTCATACGGACTGAAATACAACGAATATTCTGGACAAATACAAAAACTTCTGACATTGGACTCCCTATTTACAGAATAACACACTATTTTTCCCCGAACACACATTTTATACATTTCGGGGACAAACAAGCAAGCGCTATTTATCCACGAAATGATATTTTTAGTCTTCAGGGAAAAATAAGATATATTTATTTGTCCGTAAAATAGAACTTACAATTTTTAGTTCAACTTATTATTTCAGTCCCTTTTTCATATTAAAGTCCACTGTATTAGGGATTTTGGAAGAAGTCTTTATTGCCTTGATAATTTCGGCAAGCGACAAATTGTTTTCATTTGAAATGTCAACGAGAAAACGGCAGAATCCCTTGCCTTGCAACTTTGCAACATTGTGCGTCAACGAAACAGCACGCTCGTCCGACACCACAGTAAACCCAGCCTCCACCGAACACGAATAGCGAACCTTATTGTCGTCGGAAAATTTCCTGGCAACCACAGGCTGACGCGAATAGAACAAATCAGGGCGGAAATACACAGGTACAATGCCTCCCCTATCACTTCCCGAAATCAAATTGGGATATTCGTTCTCGGCAGGATAGCAATAGTAGCGCACCTTGTTGGATTTCACAAAATTAACGGCAATATCGTTCATCAAATACACATTCTCGTTTGTTGCGACTATGCAACCCGACGGAAGCATCGCCAACTGCGAAATATTTGAAAGTACAAAACGATTATAGCCAGCCTTGCACAAATGCGAAATTGCATTAGTCCACTCGTCCAAGCGAAGTTCGGAAATATACTTTGGCAACTCGACAAAAATCTTCTGCGATGTTTCCTTACGCAAGCCAAGCGATAAAATTTCATCAATCCTATCCAGTGGCAACTTGACGAAAACTGCCTCAAAATCATTAACATTAACGCTTTTAAGAACACCAGTATCAGAAACACGCAAGAAAAGCCTCATCGTATTGTCACGCGAACCGACAACTGGAAACGAACGCCGTATTGCCGCAATCCTCTGCTGCGAAGGAAAATTTATTTTGCGTGAAACCGGCCTGCGGAACTTAACGGCAAACGGAAGATTCGTGAACCCAACCAAATATATTGATTGTCCCACCGAATAGCCGTCAGTATCACAAAATATCCGATATTTCCCTGCATCGCGCTCAATATCCTTTATCCGAATAAAATCAGCCTCAGTATCGCTACTGTTACGGCAACGCAACTTTGCATTTCTTGTAATTTCCACATCGGAAGTCACCACAACAGAATCGGCATCAACCTTTTCAATCATAC
>CAJOEG010000041.1 GCA_905233405.1 uncultured Bacteroidales bacterium
GGGTTTGCTGGCGTTATCATCAATACTGGCGAAGACAACTACCTTACCACTGCCGACGCATACGAAGAAGCTCACACTGTCCTTGCTTCCGACCTTATCAACGAGCAGCTCGCTCTGTTGGCAGGCCTTCCAGAAGAACAGCAAGGTCTTGGTCACGCATTCGAAATGGATCCGAAACTAGAAAATGGATTCCTATACGAACTCGCCCAGGCACAGATGATTCGTGAAATATTCCCGAAGGCACCTCTCAAATACATGCCTCCTACAAAGTTTATGACAGGTAATATCTTCCGTGGTCATCTTCAGGATGCTTTGTTCAACATAATAGGTATATGGACACACCAAGGTCTGCAACTTCTCGGTATGCCGACCGAAGCAATTCATACACCGTTCATGAGTGACCGTTACCTGTCAATCGAAAATGCAAAATACATCTTCAACAATATGAAGAGCATTGGCGAAGAAGTTGAATTCAAGGAAAACGGCATCATCAGGAAGCGTGCAGCCGAAGTTCTCGACAATGCGACAAAGCTTCTCGAACACATGGTTGACGAAGGTCTGTTCACAGCATTGGAAAAAGGGATCTTTGCAAACATCAAGCGTCCGAAGAACGGAGGTAAAGGTCTTGCAGGCGTTACCGAAAAGGGTGAAAACTATTTCAACCCGTTCGTAGAGCTGATGAAAGGTAAGAAATAATTGACAGACAGTAAAAATAATTGTTATCCTATTGATATCAGCTAAAATAAAAAAATCGGAGAGTATATTCTCTCCGATTTTTTATCAATAGCAATTACAAATCCTATTTGAATGCATTTTCGCAAAGTCCATCGCCACTGAGCAACAGCCTGTCGGCATAGTCTGGAACTGGACGACCCATGTACCTGTCGACATACATCTTTGCAAGGTACTGGCCGAGCATGAAGCCGTGTCCCTGCAGACCTACGAGCAATCCGTGTCCCCGGTCGATGATGTAGCGAGGTTCTGTGTAGTAGCCTGCCCAGAATGCTTGGAAGCTGACTGCACCAAGTTGCGGTATCCATTCGCGGAACATTTCGGAGCAGATTTCGAGGAAGTTCTGAGCATTGAACTTGAGGTTCTTGCCAGCCTCTGCTGCATCTACACCTGGTGATGCACAACCGATAATCTGTCCGGTTTCTTTGAACTGCTGTCCGTAAACTGCCGAGAATCCCTTGTATTGACGGCGGTCGATGAGCATATCCAAGCACTCACCGTCCTTACCCATCATTGGCAGACGACCTGTGATAAATGCCTGGTGCTTGATTGGGTAAAGTCCAGTTTCGATACCGAGCTGCTTTGCAAATTTTGCTGCCTGATAACCGAGCGAGTTTACAAAGTGTTCGCAGTGGTATTCTACGAATTCCTTGTCGTGAGTGTAAACCAACGCCATGAATCCCTTTGCTGTGCGCTGAACTTCAACCAAGCGGCAGTCTTCAAGCAGTACGCCACCCTTTTCGCAAGCCAAGTGACGGATGTAGTCGATTACCTTGCCCGGAGTTGCCTGCCAGCAGTTGTTGGTTACGCATGCTGCACTATAAGTGTCGAGATTCGGGTTGAAATATGGTGAAATTTCCTTCTGGAAATCCTTTCTGTCAACCATATAGCCGTCCGACCAGCCGAGTGATGCTTCCAACGACTTGTAGGTTGCTTCGTCGTGAGCGAAACCTACATAGCGGATAGGGTAGTAGCCAACATTGGTCTTGCTCTGTAATTCGCGGAAAATGTCCTGGTTGTGGTTTGCGATGTCGGCAATTTCGGGAACCGAGAATGCCGGACGACCGCCACCGATGCAACGCCACGACGAACCGCGTTCTGCATTACAGAGAACGGTCTTTTTGCCTGCTTCGGAGAAATAGCGGAACAATGCGCTACCTGCGATACCGCCACCTGCTACGAATACGTCGCACTCAACGCGCTTGGTGTTCTTGCCTGCGATAAATTCAACTGGCTTGTTCGTCGGCTGCATATCGTTTATTGTAACCTGATTCGACAAAGGTCCACGTGGAGTAGCATCGCCAACAACTTCAATTCCGTGGCTGCGAAGCAACTGCTTTACGCGCGGAATACAACGTTTACCACGGCAAGTACCCATACCGATACGAGTTGTGTGCTTAAGTTCGTCAACCGAAATAACCTTGCGGTCGCCGATAACTTCAAGCAATTTGTCGAGTTGAACATCTTCGCAGTGGCAGATGTATGCAGGTTCCTTGTCGTTCTTCTTGGTCGGGTTCATTGCAACCTTTTCGCCGAAGTTCTTCTTCAGGATGAAGCCAGTAACTTCTGTTAGCTTTTCACCGCTTACGTCAGTAGCTTTTACGCGAGCAACGTTGGTCTTGTTTTCGTTAATCTTGATGTGTTCAACAACGCCTTCGCCAACCTTTTCGCCGTTGTCGTTGATAAGAACGACTTCGGAATTGACGTCAACGTGGTATTCGATAGGCAGGAACAAGGTGTTCTTCTGCAAGTTGTAGCCGAAGAGAGCCAGACCTGGGCAGTGCGAAACACATTCCATACAGCCTATGCACTTGTTGTAATCGATTTCGGGAACCGATGAGGTAGATGCCTTTGTGATTGCACCTTGCGGACACGAGAACGAGCAGGGGTTGCAGGCAAATCCATAGAGGCAGTCGGCAACTACGAAGCCTCGGTTGTTCATACGTTCGCTTGTCGGCTTGTTAGGATTCTGCAGAATGCGTACTGGACGTTGCTGTGCATCGATGTATTCCTTCGAAACAGCAAGGTATTCGTCGTAGTTGACGCGCTTGTTCATCTGCATTGCAATTTCGAGGGCAACCTGCTTTCCGCGAAGAACGGCGCAAGTACCTTCGCCAACGCGTACTGCATCACCAGCACCAAATACGTTAGCACCGAAAACTTCCTTGCCCTTTGTGAGCAACTGGCTGTCGGGGATAAGGCCCGTACATATATTAATAACGTCAATTCCTTCGATAACTTTCTCTGTGCCTGGAATCGGCTGGAAGTTCTTGCATTCGGCAATAACTGCCCCAACTATGCCTGTGTGGGTTTCGTTAGGAATTGCACGGAGCAAAGTATGCGAAGTGTAGATTGGAATACCAAGTCGGCGTACACGGTTTGCCTGAACTGGGAAACCGCCTTCGTGGTCCATTGCTTCTACTACAGCCACTACCTTTGCACCAGCCTGTGTAGCCTGATACGAAGTTAGGTAGCCGATGTTTCCGGCACCTATCGAAAGTATGCGCTTGCCGAGAAGCGTATGTTCTACGTTCATCATCTTCTGGACGACTGCTGCGGTATATACGCCAGGAAGGTCGTCGTTTTCGAAAACTGGCATAAACGGAACAGCACCGGTAGCAACTACAAGATGTTCGGCATCGATGTAGAAGATGCTTCCGTCGCGGAGGTTCTTGCAAGCTACGCGCTTACCTTCGAGCAAGTCCCAAACTGTGGAGTTTAGGAAGATGTTGCTGTGGTCGTCACCAGCGAGCGATTTTGCAATGTCGAAACCACGCATTCCACCGTAAACCTTTTCCTTCTCGAAGAAGAAGAACTGGTGCGTCTGCATATTGAACTGACCGCCAACGCGTTCGTTGTTATCAACAACTATATTGGCAATACCCATTTCGTTGAGTTTCTCTCGGCAAGCCAGACCAGCGGGACCAGCACCGATGATTACGACCTGAGTCTTGTAAACCTTGCGTGTTTCGTCCTTCGGTTCGATAACCTGCGGGAAATAATCCTGAGGAATTTCGCGAACCGACTTAACGCCATCGACTGGAGTTATGCAGATACGCTTTATTTCGCCATCGACCAGCATCTGGCAGGCACCGCATTTGCCGATGCCGCACTCGAGGCTGCGCTCGCGTCCGTCGATGCTATGACTGTGAACAGGGAAGCCCGCCTGATGCAAGGCTGCTGCAATAGTATAACCTTTCTGTCCTGTAACCTTCTGACCATTATATTCAAAGGTGGTCTGTTCGGTTTGCGGAATGTCCAAAATCGGATGTTCGGTAATCTTGTACATTTTCTTTGCTTTTATAATAGACTATATTTCAGTTAATTAAATAAAAAATCATCGTAAATTTTTGTGGTGTTAAATTTACATTTTTTTTGTTTTGATAAAGTTATGTAGCAAAAAAAACTGAAAAAATGTTTTATGAGGCAGTTTGCTCCTGAGAATAAAAGAGTTGCGTATAGATTTTATTATTTGAATATATTCAGTTTTTCATCAATCGTTTTGCTGCCTATATTGGAACAGGATAGAATGCTGTGGTATAGAAAATCTGTTCTATATCTTTTGTTTTTGTTTTTAATAACTGCATTGACTTTTTCAGGATAATTTTGCTTGTATATGTCTGAATACCAAATAAAACAGGCAGGATTCTTTAAGGCGTTGCTTTCGTTTGCGTGTAGCCATTTACCATTTTCACCAAGTGCTTCGCCGTGGTCGGAAAGATATATGACGATAGCGTTGCTAGATTTGACAGCAGAGATTACGTTAAAGACGAATTTGTCGGTTTCGCAGACAACATTGTCGTATGAATTAATAATCTGTTCCGGGGTGTTTAATCTCGTGTCCTTGTTGGTTGTAATAGGTGTAAACTTGCAATTGTTTGTGTCGAAGTGATTGTTGTAGTACCAATGGTTGCCAATTGTGTGGAATATAATCATTTTTCGTGGGCAACTGTCGTTTAATATGTCAAGATAGGTAGGAATCATTTCATTGTCGTACCATTTGTTTGAAAAATATACCGAGTTGCCTGGATGAACAAATCGTATCTCGTCACATTCGTGGGCAAGTTGGTAATATGTGTCGGCAATATCTTGGTTTGCAATCCAATATGTGCAGAAATTGTCTTTGTTGAATGATGAAATAAACGATTTCTCGGAGAAAGCCCTTTCTTGATTTGCGCTGTCGGCTCTTGTAAGTATGTGTGGCAAACTGCGGTTTGTGTATGTGTATTCAGAATATATGTGCGGAAATGATATTATGTTGCGTTCTTTTGCTAGGTTTGGGGTTGTTTCTCTGTCGTATCCGTTTATTGACAGGTGATCGGCTCGTAACGATTCTCCAATAATCAGTATGGTGGTGATGCTGTCGGTTCTTTGTGCGGTATCTGACCTTTCGTCAGGATCAAAAAGAATTTTATTGGTATTGTTCCTTAGTACGATGTACTCTTTGGTTTTGTAGTAAACATTATAAGGAAATCTATCTGGCAAATAAAGTTTTGCACCATCCGTAATGTGGACACATCCGATGAATAGCGGAATAGATACCAATGCTAAAATTAATTGTTTAGAGAATGTTATTTTTGACCTGTATATTATGAATGCAGTTGTAGTTATTACCCATAATATTATGCATAGGACTGATGGAATTGTAAAGAAATCGCTTGTCGTTTGAATGTCGTTGTGTAGCGAAGCGTCAATCAGCATAGGAGTAAGTGTGGCTCCGTACATAATCTTGGCGTAGGACAAGATTGTACCTGCGAGATTGTATAGTGGAAACAATACATAGAACACATATTTGTTTGCAGAGATTGCTGTTAGTAGCAATGCATTTGCGATTGATGCTAAAGCCCAGTATATGATGTAATGAATAATTTCATTGGTTGTGGATAGGTTTGTGTCAATGAAATATGCCGTTACGTAAAGGAGACTTGTGGTTACGGATATAATTATCAAGAAAATTACTTGAGGCGTAAATATATGGAATTTATTTTTGCCGTTTTGTCGTATTGTGTTGTGTTTCAGTTTTTCATCCATCCTATTTTTTGTACGCTATTTTCAATGCTTGCAAATCTACTATCATTTTTGTGTATGGCAATGCCAGTTTCTCAAAATTTTGTAGTCATATTAATATTGTCTATATTTGCAATCCCTAAAAACAAACGTAATGAACAAAGAAGATATAATTGAAGTCCTCGGTGCAGTCCGTTATCCCGAAACCGGGCGCTCTATCGAAGAGGAAGGAATGATAGGCGATATTGAAGCCAATGGCAAGGAGATAAATGTTACTTTGCTGTTTCCGAAGGCTACTGATCCGTTCTTGTCGGCAGTTAGGCGTGATGCAAAGGATGCTTTGGAAGCACAATTCGGAGATGTCGCTGTAAATATAATCACAAAGGTAAAGCCGAAAGAGGCTAAGCCAAAGCCGACAGAATGTGGCGTAGGTAAGGTTAAGAATATTGTTGCTGTTGCTGGCGGCAAAGGTGGCGTAGGCAAATCGACTGTTGCCGTAAACCTTGCTATCTCGTTGGCACAGAAGGGGTACAAGGTAGGTCTGCTTGATGCCGATATTTTTGGTCCGAGCGTACCGAAAATGTTCAACACCGAAGATGCTCAGCCTTTGGCAGAAGCCGACAGCGAAGGTCGTGAAATCATTATGCCGATTGAGCAGTACGGAATAAAATTGTTGTCGGTTGGTTACTTTGTGGCACCGGGAAGTGCAGCAATCTGGCGCGGACCTATGGCTGCTGGCGTGATGAGACAGTTCATTCAGAACACCAAGTGGGGCGAACTCGACTATTTGCTTTTCGATATGCCTCCAGGAACTGGAGATATTCATTTGACATTGGTTCAGACGGTTCCTGTAACTGGTGTTGTGGTGGTTTGCACTCCGCAGCAGGTTGCAATAGCCGATGCCCGCAAGGCTGTTTCGCTGTTCCGCACCAAAGACATCAATGTGCCGATTTTGGGTATTGTCGAGAATATGTCGTGGTTCACTCCTGCAGAATTGCCCGACAACAAGTATTACTTGTTTGGCAAGGACGGCGGTGTTGAACTGGCTAAGGCTATGGACACCGAATTGCTCGGTCAGATTCCTATCGTGAAGTCAATCTGCGACAGCGGCGACAAGGGAATGCCTGCTTCGATGGAATTTGCAAGCATAGTTGGAAAGATGTTTGCACAACTTGCAGAGAATCTGGTAAAGGCAGTTGAAAAGCGCAATGCAACCTTGCCTCCGACAAAAATGGTTGAAACAAAGTAAAATTATTCAATATGGAAGAAATAGTAAAGAAAATCCAAGCGTCTATTGACGAAATAAAGCCTTTCCTCCAGCAGGACGGTGGTGACATTGAACTTATCGAGGTAACTCCTGATTTTACTGTAAAGGTAAGATTGCAAGGTGCTTGCGGTTCTTGTCCGTATCGTATCCAGACCTTGAAACTCGGTGTTGAAGACAAGTTGAAAACAGATGTACCGCAGGTGAAGGAAGTGGTGAATGTTAATTAATAACAATGTATAATTGATAAATGGTGGCGATATTGCGAGCAATGTCACCACCATTTATTTTAATAATTTCTCGTCCTCATTGCATCAATATAATTTCGAAGCACCGTTTTTTGTGATTCGGGCAGACTTACTTTCTGCAAGTACGAATCGGCAATATTGTAGCACTCCTCAATTTTTGCAATAGTCAACTCCTTGATTTTAAGGCTGTCGTATATTGATTTTACAGAGTTGTACTTTTCATTACGGTCAAAATTCTCTTTGGATAGCCATTCCAACAGTTCCGATTTGGTATTGCCAGAAGCCAGATTCATTGCATTAATGAGCAGGAAAGTCTTCTTGTTTTCGGCAATGTCGCCACCGATAGGTTTTCCAAACACAGCAGCATCGCCGTATGTGTCAAGTAAATCGTCCTGCAACTGGAATGCAAGCCCAGCATAACGTCCATACTGGTAGATGTTTTCGCAATCGTCTGAAGAAGCATCGGCTATCAGTGCACCTATTTTCAAACTTCCTGCAAGAAGAACTGCTGTCTTTAGATTTATCATCTTCATATAGTCGTCAACCGAGACGTTGTTTTCTGTCTCAAAATCCATATCGTACTGCTGACCTTCGCAAATTTCAATTGCCGTCTGCAGGAATGTTTCAAGGACTTTTTCTCGGTTTGCTTCAGATTTTGCGGCACACTTGCAAGCCACAAGCGACATCAGGTCACCCGAAAGTATGGCAATGTTCTCTGTCCACTTCTTGTGTACCGTTGGACGACCGCGCCGCATATCCGACTTATCCATTATGTCGTCGTGCAACAAGGTGAAATTATGGAATATCTCCAGTCCGAGGGCCGCATCAATGGCTTTGTCTGCACTTGCACCGAACATTTCTGCCGACATCAGGCACATCACAGGGCGAATCCGTTTCCCACCAGCCGAAAGTGCGTATTTTACCGGTTCGTACAAAAATTTCGGTTCAGTTTCCATCCTGTCAAGAAAAGAGTTCAACTGCGACTTGAAATAATCCAAATAATATTCCTGAGTTTTCATTTTACTATAAATTAATAGGTGCAAATCCTAAAAAATGGAATCAAAATAAAACGCCTGCAACACCTGCGAAATAACCAGACAAAGCAATAGTCCATAAAATACAAGTTGCTGTACGACAGTTGTTTTGGCATTTACAATAACATTTGAAAGCAAATAGCATAGTGGGAAAAACATAAGCCATACCGACTCGTTTGACGATATTGGTGATAGCATAAACACTCCAGCATAAATCAGCAAGAAAAGCATCGACTGGTGATATTTCATCTCGGCGGCCTTGCGGAACACCTTTAAGGTAAATATTGAGAGCAATGATACCAAAACCGCATAAATTACAGGTATTCGGAATACATAATTAAGGTAATTGTATTTTTCGCCCACCACCAAGACCGAAAATTCATTCTTTACAGATTCAATGAGTTCCTGCAAGTCGCCATAAAGCCAAACAAAGCAGAATGCCACTCCCACGACAAACACCTGCGAAACCAAGAAAGACACTATATCGCGCCACGATATAGGCTTTACAATAGCCATTACTATAATCAAGGCAGGCAAAAGCACGATATACTTGTATGCAAACAGCAACGACAGACCGTAGAGCAAGCCAACATCAAGGCTATACCTTATCGCCTCGTGCTTGTTGTACATCCCGAACATCCGCAAAACAGCAAGAGCCACAAACAACGTGGCAACCATTTCGGGCACAAACCTCTGAGCATTTATCAGGCTTCCTGTAAGCATTGCAAAGAAAAACGTAGGCAACTGATAGCCAGACTCAACAATTTGATAACGGAAGTTTGCCTTTGAAACATAGCAGGCAAAGGCAAATGCCAAAGCAAATGCAATCGCTGTGTAGATATACTGGAACAATGCTGACTCGTACGAAAATCTGAAGAAATACGAATGGAAACCGCCAGCATCAACGGCAGTTGGCATTACGGCAAACTTGTAGCCCCAAAGCGCTGCCATTAGCAAAAACACCAGCAAGTAATTGACGGGATTGTTCGATTTCAGCAGTTTCAGCATTGCAGTACCCTATTTTAAGTCGAATCCAAGGTCGGTACGATAATAGCACTTGGCGAACGAGATGTTCTTGAGCGACGAATACGAAGTTTCCAAAGCACTGAAAATCGTGTTGCCATAACTGCTTACGGCAATCACACGTCCGCCAGAAGTTACAACATCGTTGCCCGAAACTGCCGTTCCTGCGTGGAAACATACGCTCGACTTGACTTTTTCTAGTCCACTGATAACTTTGCACTTCTCGTATGCCTCGGGATAACCGCCCGAAACCATCATTACGGTTGCTGCCGAACGCGAGTCAAATTCCACAGACTTTCCTGCCAATTTGCATTTTGCTGCCGCTTCAAGCAAATCAACAAGGTCAGACTTTATGCGGAGCCCCATACGAACGTTATATTCAATCACATACGGGTCGCCATTTACATTCATCAAGCCAAAGAACACAAAACCGCGATAGTTCATACCTTCGGCACAGATTCCGTTGATAGTAGGTTTTACAATACGTTCTTCCACCTTGCGTGCGAAATCAGCATCGTAGAACGGCACTGGAGAAACAGAGCCCATACCGCCAGTGTTAAGACCAGTATTGCCTTCGCCAATGCGTTTGTAGTCCTTGGCTTCGGGCAGAAGCACATACGACTTGCCATCGGTTAGTGCAAACACAGAACATTCAATGCCGTCAAGGTATTGTTCGAGCACAACCTTGCTTCCTGCACTGCCAAATTTTCCACCGAGCATATTCCTGAGTTCGCGCTTGGCTTCGTCGAGATTGTCAAGGATGAGAACGCCCTTGCCAGCAGCAAGTCCATCGGCTTTAAGCACGTATGGCGGATTTACCGATTCAAGGAATTTCTCTCCTTCGGAAATGTCTTCGGCTGTGATTGACAAATATTTTGCTGTTGGAATGCCGTATTTCTGCATAAACATCTTTGCAAATTCCTTGCTGCCTTCAAGCTGTGCCGAAAGTTTATCGGGACCAACCACCATAAGTTCCTTAAATTCAGGCTTTGCCGAGAAATAATCCACGATGCCCTTTACTAGTGGGTCTTCAGGGCCAACTACGACCATATCAATTTTTGCCTTGCGTACAAATTCTGCAACAGCGTCAAAATCGTCAGCCTTTATAGCCACATTTTCTGCAATTTCGCGCGTGCCTGCATTTCCCGGTGCAACATACAACTTTCCTAAATTCGGACTTGAAGCAATTTTCCAAGCAATTGCGTGTTCGCGTCCACCTGAACCTAATACCAATATATTCATAGCCATATACTTTTCTTAAATTTAAAATGTGTTGTCGATGGGATGATTTTCTCCGCCGCTGCTATTTCCTGTCGTATCAACGTAAACGGAATAAAACTCTTCGGGCGTAATGCGCACCAACTTATAGTCGGTCTGATAGCCGCTGTTGTATAACTGCGACATCTTCACCTCGTTTTGCGAAACACCGCGGATGTGCATTAAAGAACGGCTATTGTATTGGTTATAACCGATGTAGTAACCATCAACAGCCTTGTCGTAGTAAATGTTCATCTGCTTGCGACGAATTTCCCACAACATAGTATCGGTGTAATCGTACTTGTAATATTTGGTTGCACCCTGCGCGCTGTCGCCAAAATGATAGTAAGGAATTGAAGTGCAAAGTTCGCCAGTCTCCTCATTCAGTGGTTTCCAGTAGCCTTTTATTGTTTCTTCCCATTCAAGGTCTGTCTTGCTAGGTCCACAACCCGACAAAAAAGCCATCGCCACGGAACATAACACAACAGACAGTATTAAAAACAATTTTTTCATCACAAAATTCATTTATGCCAAATAATTTTTCGTTCTTCGTTATATAAAACCTTATTGTTATCGAACAACCACTTGATAACGTTTACGGTCTTTGTTTCGTCTTCACCAACCTTGTCAATCAATTCATTGTAAAGATATGGAGAATCTCCCAGAATACGCTTAATTTTTTCAAGAATAATGTCGAACTCGTACTTGCTAAGTCCCAACTCGTTGCGGCGCTTGCACACATCGCACTCGCCACAACGGTCAACATCTGTCTCACCAAAATACGCCAAAAGCTGCTGGCTTCGGCACTTATTGTCGCTAGTAGCATAACGCAACATCGCCTCCATCTTGGTTACGACACGTTCCTTGCGCGAATCAAGGGCCTTGCGGTCGAAATACATATCGTTTTCGCGACGACGTTCCATCAGCAAACGTATAATCGGCTTATTAATTTTAGGTATATAACTGATTATCTTATGTTTTGCAAGAACCTTGAAATACTCGTACACAGATTGTTCCGAAATTCCTGCCTTTCTAGCAATGTATTCCTCGCTTACATTCACGAAATCGGTGAAAAGTCCAGTGTACAACCTAAGTATCAACTTAATGAATTCGTCAAGATTCTTGTTTTCAAGTTGAAACTTGTACAAATCGTCGCGACGTACATCAAACATTATTCGCGAAACGGTATTGGTGTCCTCTACATATTCCAAAAAGCCTGCGAACTCCAAAGTTTTCAAGCAGTTATGCACAGTCAGCACATCAATATGCGAATGAGCGGAAAAATCAAATATGTCAAACGGAATATCTTGGTTAGCACCACCTTCGTATGGTACGCCAAGATAACTGCACACTTCGGAATACACTTCCTTGACCTTGGTCAGTTCGGGGAAAGATGTGGTTATGTTCTTCTTAATCTGCGTCTTGTCGGCATTGTTGGTCAGCAGAAATGCGTAAGCTCGCTTGCCGTCGCGTCCCGCACGACCAGCCTCCTGGAAATATGCTTCGGGCGAATCGGGCAGGTCGAGGTGAATTACCAAACGCACATCCGGTTTGTCGATTCCCATACCAAAAGCATTGGTACACACCATTATGCGGATTTGATTTTTCTGCCAAGCCTCCTGCTTCTCCGACCTTTCCTGTGCAGAAAGACCAGCGTGATAAAAGTCCGCCGAAATGCCATTTTGCTGCAAAAGCATAGCATATTCGCGTGTTTTCTTGCGGTTGCGCACATAAAACACGCCAGAACCTGGCACCTTATTCAATATTGAAAACAATTTGCGAATCTTGTCCTCGGTGTTTATCACATAGTAAACCAAGTTTTTGCGCTCGAAACTTTTCTGGAAGACATTGTGGACAGGGAAATTCAGTCTGTCCTGAATGTCGTCAACCACCTCGGGAGTTGCAGTTGCGGTAAGGGCAAGTACAGGTACATTGGGCAGTATTTCGCGGATTTCAGCAATTTCGAGGTAAGGCGGACGGAAATCATAGCCCCACTGCGAAATGCAATGCGCCTCATCGACTGTTATCAGATTGACGTGCATAATCTTGAGCCGTTCGCGGAAATAGTAGTTTTTCAGTCGTTCGGGCGAAAGGTAGAGAAACTTATAGTCACCGTATGTTGCATTATCGACAGCAACCTCAATTTCGTGCTGCGTCATTCCCGAATAAATTGCGACAGCCTTTATTCCGCGTTTCTGCAAATTTGCAATCTGGTCTTTCATCAGTGCGATTAGCGGCGTAATGACAAGGCACACACCACTGTTAGCCATACTGAAAACCTGGAAAGTTATGGATTTTCCACCGCCAGTAGGCATTAGTCCGAGCGTATCCTTTCCCTCTGCCACCGACTTGATAATCTCCTCCTGCGGATAACGGAAAGTGTCGTATCCCCAGTATTTCAGCAATATTTCACGAAACTGGCTCATGATGATAAAAAGTCAAAGATAATGAATTTTTGAATACGGAAATGTTTCGAGAGGATTTTTTAGAATGAATTTTTCTCACGGCTTTTTCATTTAACCACCCCTTTTGCCCCCTGCGACGCATTGAGACGCCCCTTGAGCGTCAGTCGAAGGGAAGTCGAAATGAGCATAGTCGAAGGGTGCGGTAATTAGTTTTCAAATGAAAGAACCGTGAACTTGAGCCAAAAATAAATTTTGCCATTCCATTACCTTTTTCTATTTTTGCCATTGGTTTGGCGATGAACCAAGCCGTACATATTGATTAACGAAGCGTTTATGCTTCCTTGTACTTGAAAACGTAGGAAATTTTCAATGTAAAACGGGGGTGGTATGACGGTTCCGCGCATAGCGTGGACTGTTTTTGCATTTGTTTTACAGGTAATCCTACGACCTTCAAGTACAGTGTGATACATACAGTGCCACGCTTCTTTTGTGTAAAAATTGCCTGTTTGGTGCTGGTGGGCGGAGAAATACTAAATGTATGAGAAAGATAGGTTTACTATTTTTGTTATTGGCGATAGGAACAATCGCATTTTCGCAGGAAATAGCCGTCCGCTTTACAGGGCAGTTGAATAATTCAGACTACTGCCGTTTGGACAGTGTTAAAGTTACTAACCTTACTCGCAACTGGACGGAAACCGTCGAGTACCCCGACACAATAATAGTGCTGGGTGGAACTGTAGGAACTGACCTGAACATTGCCGCCACTCAGGGGCTTGGGCAAAACATCCCGAATCCATTCGATTGCGAAACCCGCGTAGAACTTTCGGTATCGCAACGCGAAGATGTAAGGATGCAGCTGCTTGATGTTGCAGGAAAGGTCTATGCCGAATACAATGGTTTGCTTGATGCAGGTGTGCATACATTTGACATTTCGGCAGCAAATCCGCAGACCTATCTGCTGAATGCAATGGTTGGAAACCGCCAGTATTCCATAAGGATGGTGAATGTCGGCAGCGGTTGCGGAAGCAGCATAAAGTACGCTGGCATTTCTGGTGGCATTGAAGCAAAACTGACTTCTGCCAACGAATTCCAGATTGGTGACAATATGCGCTATGTGGGTTATACAACAATAGGCGGTCAGGTGGTTGCAAGTGATGTTAAAGAGCAGGCACAAGTTGTTAGCCAGTATGTTACGCTTAACTTTACGCACTACTCACGACCTATAGTTGAAACTCTTGTTGCAACCGACATTACAACCACATCGGCAACTTTGCACGGCAACATTACCAACAATGGCGGAACATCAATAACTGCTCGCGGATTTTACTGGGGCACGACCTCTGACAATCTTTCGCAGATAGTTTCGGCAGGTGTAGGCGATGGCGAATACACGGCAGATATAACGGGGCTTTCTGTATCGACAACCTACTACTATTGCGCTTTCGCAACCAACAACGCAGGAACTTCGATTGGCGAGGTTATACCCTTTGAAACATTATCGACGACTGGCACACTTAATGGGCATGAGTGGGTTGACCTTGGCTTGCCTAGCGGACTTCTTTGGGCAACAACAAACATAGGTGCCGAAAATCCAGAAGATTACGGCAACTATTACGCTTGGGGAGAAACCACAACAAATGAAACCTATGACTATGATTCTTATATATATTATGAAGGCTCAACTTTGACCAAATATACACGTTCAGACAACTTGACCACTTTGGAAGCAAGTGACGATGCTGCCACCGCCAACTGGGGTTCGGGCTGGAGAATGCCGACACAGACGGAAATGAACGAACTATTCAATAACTGCACTCACGTTTGGACAACCCAGAACGGTGTAAACGGACGCTTGTTCACGGGACTTAACGGCAACTCCATCTTCCTGCCTGCTGCTGGATACCGTGACGGTAGCAGTCTTCTCGAAGTCGGCTCCGGCGGCAACTACTGGTCGAGTTCACTCTACACGGACGATCCGTACGGTTCGTACCGTGCGTGGTACCTCACCTTCTATTCGGGTAGCATTTACGGCATGAGCTACAACTACCGCAGGTGGGGACATTCTGTGCGTCCTGTCTGCGTGTCTGCATCATCAACTACATCTGCTCCTACAGTCTCTACCAATTCCGCCTTTAGCATAACAGCCACCGACGCAACCCTTTCTGGCAATGTTACCTCCGACGGCGGCGCAACAGTAACTGCGCGCGGATTCTTATACGGAACATCCGAAAATAATCTTACAGAAGATGTGCAGAGCGGCAATGGTACTGGCAGTTTTACCAAGGCTCTTACTGGCTTGACCTCTGGCACAACATATTACTATAAAGCATACGCTACCAATAGTGCAGGTACGGCTTACGGAGAAGTAAGGTCGTTTACTACGGAAAACATAGGTTCAACAACTGGCACACTTAACGGTCACGACTATGTTGATTTAGGCTTGCCTTCTGGCACTCGCTAGGCGACCTGCAATATAGGTGCCAGTAGTCCTACTGCATACGGCGATTATTACGCTTGGGGCGAAACCAGCACGAAGTCAACTTACACATACGACAACTACACATATTCTGACAATCCGACTACACTTCCGTCGAATGCCGAC
>CAJOEG010000042.1 GCA_905233405.1 uncultured Bacteroidales bacterium
ACAATTCTTGCAGATGAATATGGCTGCAAGGTCAATATAGTTTCCCTCTACGACCAGATGCGTAACGTAGGAGAGGGGGCGTTTATGTCGTGCCGCAGTTTAAGTAAGGTGGTGTTTACAAAGGTTATGGAATCTAACATAAAGACTATTGTGTCCGCCGATGCTTTTGCAGAATGCAAGTCGTTGACTGATGTTGTCTGCAACACTGGGCGTACGGGCAAGGTAAAGGATGTGCTATTTCACGAAAACGCATTCAGGGACAGTAAGTTCAATTATGAGAATGTCCTATATGGTGGCAAACCTGTGTATGACCCGAATGCTGCTAAACGCAAGAAAGGTGAGCCTGAATTTGAGGAGGAAGAAATTAATGTTGACGAGGACGCTGCAACCCGTCTGCGTACTAGCGAAACCGTTAAGCGCGCGCGTAAGAATATAGGTGTCCGCAAAAATACCAAGAAGAAGAAAAAATAGTCTATACCATATTTCTTTCCTTCTTAATCCTTTCGTATGCTTCGTTGATGGCTTGGAATTTCTCCGTTGCCTTGCGTGTTACTTCTTCGCCCATACCTGCAACCTTGTCGGGATGATGTTTCATAGCCATTTTCTTGTATGCCTTCTTTACCTCGTCGTTTGTTGCGTCTTTGGTAATGCCAAGAATTTCGTAGTCGGAGTCACGTCCAACAACGATAAACATTGACTTTATTGAGTTGAAGTCGTAGTCGCTGATGCCTATTCCGTATGCAATTCGTTTCAGTACGTCAAGTTCTTCCTTAACAATCTCGTTGTCGGCGTTTGCAATTCCGAACAGGTAGTGCAGAAGTTGAAGTTTGAGCGAGTTGTTCATATTGTACCTGATTTGACGGCAAACGTCATCAAGTGGAATGTCGGCGTTCAGCATTGGTTTAAGAAGTTGCAATGCCTTGAGAGTCTTTTCTTTGCCGAAATTCTGTACAAGGAAACTTTTTACATATTCGAGTTCGCTTTTCTTTACGATGTTGTCGGCTTTCATCACTGCAGCCGACAAGGTAAGCAGAACGACCATAAAGTCGCCCTTTTCGGTATGCCGAGTCCTATTGCTGCTCGGTCTTGTCTGCCCGTTATCGGACGAACCGCTTAGCCCATCGATTGCCGAACCTATAAAGAAGCCTATAAGTCCACCGATTGGTCCAGTGAGTACCCAAGTCAAGCCGCCTAATATCCATTTCCATTTTCCCATATATCAGTATTTTAAGTTGTTAATGAAGTTTTCAGCCTGTTCTATTAATGAATGATTCCTGTCGTTTACAAAAATAGCGTCGCATTTTTCACGACCAGAATTTTTGCGTTGCAATTTTATCTTGTTGAGTGCGATTTCTTCAGAGACATTGTCCCTGAAGCATATACGTCTGACAAGAATATCTTCGGATGCTTCCACAAATATTATCTTGTCGAGAATGTCTTCCAGATTGGCTTCGAATATTATTGCCGATTCTATTGCCGTTATTTCTTTGCCAGTCGTTTGCCGCCACGAAATAAAATCATTCTTTACAGCCGGATGCACTATTGAATTTACAATTTGTCGTTTCTTCTCGTCTCCAAAAACAACATTGCGCAGATATTCCTTATTGATTTTTCCGTTTATGTAAGTTTCTGCGCCAAATTCTTTGATTAACGAATCTCTTATTTGTAAACTGCTGTTCATTAGCGATTTGGCTCTGCTGTCGGCATCGTACACGGGTATGTCCATCGAGCGGAAAACTTTGCTTAGCATAGATTTCCCCGATCCGATAATTCCTGTTATGCCGATGCTAGTCATTTCTTTTCGAGGATAAATGTGCAGGTAGATGGTTGGCTGCTGATTATTTCGGCCTTGCTGAAACTTGACTGAACTTGTATTTCTGTGCAGTTTCCTGCCGCTTTTTCGTAGTCGACAGTAGCCGTAAAATCGTATTCGCTTACTTTGTTGTATAGTGAAATAGGAACGACATAGTTTACTGTAACGTATTCTGGCATAAGTGTATATGAGTATTCCTGCGGAAAATTGACCGCTTTTACCTTTATGCGCTTTGTGGCCTTTGTGAACATTTCTATGTCGTACGACACGCTGGCAATTTTCTGCGATGCGCTTATGCCGTCGGGGATGGCGAGTGCGACGTTGTACTGCTTTCTTGCCTTTATGAGACCTAAGTTCTCGTTTTCAACGTCTATCCTGTCAATGCTGTCGATAATTGATTTCTGACCGATTATGCTTATTGAGTCGGGAACTATTGATGTACGTGTAATTTTTTGTCCGTCAATAAGTTTGTATTCGATGTTGGCCGTTTCTATTGGGACTTTCTTTTCCCTTACATCTATCAGGTTGAAGAACAATGTGTCGGGTTTTATCTCACCGATGTTGATTTTTTCGCCGACTTTCTTGCGCAACAATGGTTTTAGGTCGGATGATATGATGTATGCTTTTCCTCTGCTGCTGGCATATTTCAGCAGTTGCCTATTGTCCTGCGCTTTTGTTTCAAGGTCGATGTTCAGAGGTATATTTCTGGTTTTCAGGCTTTCCTGCAAAAGGTTATAGCCTTGTCCCGATGCAATGACTATGAGTTCGCCGCCGTGAGAACTTTCTTCGTTTATCGTCTTGGGAACGTTCTTGAGTTTGTATTTTATTGTGATTTCGCTTGTTAGGTTTTTGTTGAGGTAATTGAGAAACCACAAAAATGATGACAGGACAACAAAAGCGATGAATACCAGAAAGTTTCTGTTATTAACCAGTTTTACAACTGGATTATTTTTATTCGTCTCCTGCTGTTCTGCCATCCGTTTGCATTATTATGCTATTTCTTTTCTGAAGTATCGTTGCTCGACTTGTCGTCGTTGCTCTGGCTTTCGGTGAAACTTACGATAGAGTTCTTGTCTATCTTGATTTTCACGCCGTTGGCAATTTCGAGAAGTACGTATGTGTCGCTGATTTCGTCGATGATTCCATAAACACCGCCTGCGGTGATGACCTTGCTGCCTTTCTTGAGGCTTTCTTTGAACTTTTGAGCTTCCTTGTTACGCTTTGAAGCCGGCCTAATCATAAAGAAATAGATTACGGCGATTAGTAATACCCAGAAGATTACATTCATCCAGATGTTCGACTTTGGAGCTTCCTGACCTGCTTGTGCGGCCTGTAATAAAATTAATGTTAAATTTTGCATATAAATAAATTTGAATTAGTTAACTATTTTACTGCGACATCGCACCTTATATAAAGTACGTGTTCGTTTGGAATCGTGTTGGCTGCTACGCGCACGTTCTTGTTTTGAACACCCTTTTTGTTTGAACTGTCGAAAGTAAGTTCAATGTAGCCTTCTTCGCCTGGCTTTATCGGTTCGCGCGACCATTTAGGCGAAGTACATCCGCACGATGGCTTTACGCTTGAAATGACGAGGTTGCCTTCGCCGGTGTTGGTAAACTTGAACTTGTGTGCTACCTTCTCGCCTTGGATTACGGTGCCGAAGTTGTATTCGGTTTCGTTGAAGGTCATAACGGGAAGTCCGTCTATTGCCGCGTTTTCATCGTTTACGTTTTCGGCTGAAATAGGGTTGTCGAGGCTATATTCGCCTCCGCCTGTATTCTTGTTCTCCTTGCACGATAATGTGGCAAGTGTCATTAGTGCGATTAGTATGAATGATAATTTTTTCATTTTATTTATTGTTGAGTCGTGCCGTGGCGCGACTGTACGTTTTTCTCATAAAATTATAATAGTCCCATTCCGATTTTGTTCAGCGAGTTGTCGTTTTTGTACTGGTTGTATATCTTGTCAAGTATGCCGTTGATGAATATGCCGCTTTTTTCGGTGCTGTAGCCCTTGGCAATGTCGATGTATTCGTTTATGGTAACTCTTACAGGAAGTTCGGGGAACTGAGTCATTTCGCAAAGTGCTAGATGCAGGATTATTCTGTCCATAAAGGCGATGCGTTGGAGTTCCCATTTCTGCAGGTTCTTTTCGATGAGTTCGTCGAACTTTTGGCGGTACAAGCAGGTATCCTTGATGAGTTTCTTTGCAAATTCGCGGTCTTCTTCAATGCGGAACATTGCCGGAAGCCTGAAATTTTCAATATTTTCGTCATTAAGTTTTTTTACAGTCTGTATCAGGTTGCTGAGTGAAAATTCGATGTCGTCGTTCCAGTATATGCTTTCGCCTTCGAGAATTGTGTCAAGGTCTGGATTGTCAACCAGGTATTTGTTTACAATCTTGCAAATCATATCGGCGTCCTGCTTTATGCTTCGGCTTTCGTCCTGCATATATTTGTTGTAGAATTCCGAGTTGGTCATCTTGTTGAAAATGCCGCGGACGAATTCGTAGTGTTCCGACCAGTTGGAACTATCCTTTTCCATATATTTCTTGATGGTCGGTTCGGCACGGAAAGCCTGTATGATTTTGTTGTCAACGAACTTACGGTTTGGATTGAGGTCTTCTTCCGTCGGGAGCAGTTTGTTGCGGTTGAATTCAATCTTGTATTCCGCGTGGTCGGCAATGGCCACAATCAGGCAGAACGTTTCCACAAAAAGTTCGTATGACTTTTCGATGCTCATTTCTAGAGCTTCCCATACTTTTTCCAAAGAACCGTCGTAATTACCTTGAACAAAAGCATAATAGGTCTGAACAGCCTTTATCCTAACCAATCTCCTGCTTATCATTTCTATACTTTTTAATTAAACTGCAAATTTAGTCAAATAATTAGAGAGCGCATAAACTTTTCGATTAATTTTTTTTGTTTATTTTATTGCACAACCAACTTATTTGTTTATATTTGTCGCGACAAATAATTTTATTATGGATTTTATTGAGAATAAAAAGAGAAATGTGCAGTCGTCTTCGGTAACGATAGGTAAGAGAACTTATTTCTTTGATGTCAAGGCAACTGCTAAAGGGGACTATTATCTTGTTATTACAGAAAGCCGTCATATTCACGATGATGTATATGAGAAGCAGAAGATATTCCTGTACAAGGAGGATTTTTTCAAGTTCTGCAAGGCGTATGAGGATGTGATGTCGTTTATTAAGGCAGAAAAGCCAGAATATTTCGTCGAGAGGGAAGCGTTTGGGGTAGAAGAGGAAGACAAATAATTTTTATTTGTTGTGTTTGTTGCATCAGATGTATGTCTGGTGTTTTGTCTGCATACACCTACTAATAGAATTTAGCAATACAAACAAGGCATAACCTTCACGATTACGCCTTGTTTGTCTTTTTTTATTTCTTACATTGACTATTCTTCTTCAAAGTCTTCCTTTCCAACTCCGCAGAGAGGACAGGTCCAGTCGTCTGGTAAGTCTTCGAATGCGGTTCCTGGTGCTATTCCATGTTCTGGGTCACCAACTGCCGGGTCGTAAACGTGCTTGCAAATTGTGCATACATACTTCTTCATATTCGTATCAGTTTTAGGGTTAGTAATTATTTGTTCAAAATCTCATTTACAAATTTGTCAACGCTGTCCTTCTGGTTTTCGTTCAATGCCGACTTGATTGTGAGTGTGGTGTCTGTGATGACATTGTTGTTGAATGCTAGCATTTCACGCATCTGCTTTCCTGCCGTCGGTGCCCAAGTGCCGTTTTCTGCTACGGCAAATACGCGGTTCTGTAGGTTGTGCGATTTCATCTCGTCAATGAAAATCTTTACTGGCGTATAGACTTCGGCATTGTAGGTGGACGAAAGGATTACAATCCTGCGGCAACGGAAAGCTTCCGAAAGCAAGTAGGAGGGATGTGTTACCGATGCATCGTACATTGCGATGTTCTTCTGTCCTGCTTCGGCAAGGCGAGAAGCGACAATGTTGGCTGCCGATTCGGTGTGGCCGTACAGCGAGCCGTATATTATTAATATGGTGTCGTCTTCGGCTTCGTAGCGGCTCCATTTGTCGTACTTGTCAACAAAATAGCCGATGTTTTCGCGCCAAATAGGTCCGTGAAGCGGGCATATCATGTTGATTTCGAGTGTGGATGCTTTTTTTAGAAGGTTCTGTACCTGTGTGCCGTACTTGCCTACAATGTTGGTATAGTAGCGGCGGGCTTCATCGAGCCAGTCACGGTCGAAGTTAACTTCGTCGGCGAAAAGGTTGCCGTTGAGAGCCTTGAATGTTCCGAAAGCGTCTGCCGAGAACAAAGTCTTGGTTGTAATGTCGTAGCTGACAATAACTTCTGGCCAGTGAACCATAGGAGCTGTGCAGAATGTAAATTCGTGCTTGCCGAAACTTATCTTGTCGCCTTCCTTTACGGTAATAAAACGTTCTGTTGCTATGCAGTCGAAGAACTGCAGAATCATCTTCTGTGCTTGTGCACTGCAGATGATTTTTGCTTCGGGGTATTCGTATGCGGTACGGCAAAGCAGTGAGCTGTGGTCTGGCTCAACGTGGTTTACGATTATGTAGTCCAGTTTTTCGTTGTCGCCAATGAGCGAGTATAAGTTCTCGAAGAACTGGTCGGCGACAGAGTTGTCGGATGTGTCGATGAGTACATTTTTCTCGTCCTTTAGTATGTATGCGTTGTACGATACGCCCTGTGGCACTGGCATTATGTTTTCGAAAAGATTGAGTCGGCGGTCGCTAGAACCTACCCAGTATAAATCTTCGCTGATTTTCCTTGTGTTGTTCATTTTATTTAATGTTAATGTTTAAACAATTTGCAAAGTTAATGTTTTTGTCAAGTGGTAGGCAAAAAGTTTTTGAGAATTTTAGAATTTGCTATTAATGGGCTTTAGTCGTGGTGCTACTTAAATTGATGTAGTCGGAAATAGTTTCTTCATTATTCCTCAAAATACACTCTCTTTATTCTGTGCGGAATGCTTGTAAGTATTTCGTAAGGTATTGTGCCTAGGACTTTTGCCATGTCGCAGATGGGGTTGTCCTTACCGAAAATCACAACTTCGTCGCGCTCTTCGGCATCGATGCCTGTGATGTCAATCATGCACATGTCCATGCACACATTTCCGATTATCGGGGCTTTTTTGCTATTGACCATAAAATACCAGTTGCCGTTTCCAAGATGACGGTCGATTCCGTCGGCATAACCGACTGGAATTGTTGCAATTACGGCATCATGGTCTAGTTTGCCCTTGCGGTTGTAACTTACCGTTTCGCCTGCAGGAACACGATGGATCTGCGAAATTATCGACTTGAATGTTGTAACTGGTGTGAGCGCGTCGGTAATCTGGGGCATAAGTCCGTGCAGTCCAATGCCAAGGCGTACCATCTCGAAGTCGTACTGAGGGAAGCGGATTATGCCTGCGCTATTGAGGATATGACGCATTGGGCGTGTGCCGGTTAGTTCGCAAATACGGTCGTACATTTTGCTGAAGCGTTCAACCTGTTCATGTGTGAAATAGTCCAGTGCCGGGTCATCGCTGCCGACAAGGTGTGAGAATACAGATGATATCTTTATGCAGTCGGTGCTGACGGCTTCGGCGCAGAAGTCGTCGAGGTCGTCGTAGTTGAGACCGAGACGGTGCATTCCTGTGTCGAGCTTTATATGGATGGGGAAGTACTGGGTGTTGGTGCGCTTCAGTTCCTTTATGAACTTGCGGAGCAGCGACAGCGAATAAATCTCTGGTTCAAGTCCGTATTCTATCATGTTTTGCAGCGAATTGATGTTCGGATTCATAACTATGATAGGTGTCTTGATGCCTGAGTTTCGCAGTTCTACGCCTTCGTCGGCTATGGCAACTGCCAGATAATCAACCTTGTTGCGTTGCAGGAAGTTGGCGATTTCGAGAGAACCGATTCCGTAGGCGAAGGCCTTTACCATTACCGTAAGCTTTGTGCCTGGTGCAAGTTTCGACTGGAAGAACTGCAAGTTCTGTTTCATCAGGCTGAGGTCGGTTTCGATGACGCTCTCGTGAGTTTGGTTTTGGAGTTTCTTCGAAATTTTCTCGAACTGGAACACACGCGCACCTTTCAGAAGTATTGCCTTGCGGTCGAAATCAAGCGTCGAGAAGGCCTTTATGAAACTGTCGGTGTTCTGGAAAAATACAGAGTTGGCAGGGAAGAGGTTCTTGTTGTGTATGATTGACTTTCCAATGCCAATGAACTTATCGACTTGCTTGGTTTTCAATAATTTTGCAACTTCGCGATAGAGGTTCACTTCATCGGTGTTGTTCTGTAGTATGTCCGACATTATTACCAGTGATTCGCGGTTCGACTTTTTCTGGTTCAGGTAGTCGAGTGCTATTTCGAGCGAGTTTATATCGGAGTTGTAGCTGTCGTTTATGAGTATGCTGTTGTTGATGCCGTCGAGGGTTTCAAGACGCATCTTGATTCCTGGCAAAGAGCGGAACTGCTTGAAGATTGTCTGGCTGTCAAGCTTGTTGAACAGGTACATCACGCAGAAGCAAGTGATACAGTTCTGGATAGAACCATCGTCGCCGAATGGAATGTTAATCATGTAGGTATCGCGCTTGGTCTGCAGAATGATGTTGTTCTTGCCATTCTGGAAACTTTTTTCGAGCAGATTGATGGTGCCGTTGCCTTTTTCCGACCAGGTGATTCTGTTTCTGCCGATTCCAGAATTTATGATTTTTGAGTGGACATATTCGTCATCACAATTATATATAATGGTGTCGCAGTGTTCGAAAAGCTTGAGTTTCTCGTCGATTTTCTGTTCGCGCGACTCGAAGTTGCTTTGGTGTGCGCTTCCGATGTTGGTAAGTATGCCGATTGTAGGGCGGATAATCTTTTCGAGAGATTCCATTTCACCGGGCTGCGAGATTCCTGCTTCGAAAATTGCAAGTTCGGTATCTTTTTCGAGTAGCCATACCGACAGGGGAACGCCAATCTGCGAGTTGTAGCTCTTGGGGCTTCGTGTGATGTTGAAGTATGGGCTGAGCAGGTAGTGGAGCCATTCTTTTACGATGGTCTTTCCGTTGCTGCCCGTGATGCCGATTACGGGAATGTTGAATCTCAGGCGCTTGTAGGTGGCGATTTTCTGCATTGCTTCAAGTGTGTTTGCCACTTTCACATACGAGATGCCGGCATATTTGGCAGTGTCGATGTCCTTGCTGACGAGGAAAGCCTTTACGCCCGAGCGGTATATGTCGTCGATATAATTGTGACCGTCGTGTTGTTCGCCAACGACAGCCACGAAGAGGCACGACGACGGGTTTATGATGTTTCGGCTGTCGGTTACTATTTTTGAGAATTCCAGTTCACCGTTTCCGACGAGCGTGCCGGAAACAATTTCCGATACTTCCTGTAGTTTGAATGTCTGCATTATTCCTGATTGTTTTTGTCGTTTTCGATTGCTTCGTTGTAGCACTTGCGGCACAGTGGCTCGTAGATGTCCTTTTCGCCGAGTAGCACGACGCCCTTGTTCTGAGACTTGCGGTAGCTGTATTGTGCAAGTTCGCCGCAGTGCGTGCAGATGGCGTGAACCTTGGTGACATCCTCGGCAATGGCGAACAGTGCGGGCATAGGTCCGAATGGACGGCCAAGGAAGTCCATGTCGAGTCCTGCTACGATTACGCGTATTCCGTTGTTTGCCAAGGTGGTACATACATCGACAATGCCGTTGTCGAAGAACTGTGCCTCGTCGATGCCGACCACATCGACATCGGTAGCGAGAAGCAGAATGTT
>CAJOEG010000043.1 GCA_905233405.1 uncultured Bacteroidales bacterium
CGGCTCAGTGAGAGGTAGCCCAGACCAATCTGCATCAGTGCTTGCAGACGCTTGGCAAGTTCGCGCTTGATGTCAACTGCCAGCGGGTCGTCGATGGCAGCAACGAATTCCACAAGGTCTGAAATCGGCATGTCGCCGACTTCGGCAATGTTCTTGCCGTTTATGCGGCACGAGCGAATTTTTTCGTTCAGACGCGTACCCTTGCAGTCGGGACAGGTGCCCATTGTAAGCATCGGGTTTATTGCTGCTGCGTGGAGCAGACCTTCTTCCGAATTTATGATGCTGCGGTACATTCGCGGGACAAGGCCTTCGTATTTGGCTGTTTTCGGCCAGTTTGACGGCGGATTTTTCAGTTTTATTTGCGGCGAATACAGGAAAAGGTCAAGTTCTTCGGGTGTGTAGTCCTTTATTTTCTTGTCGAGGTCGAAAAGTCCGCTATGTGCGTAGCGAATCCATCGCCATCCGCCTTTGCCAAAAGCGATGTAATGTATTGTGTCTTCATCGTTTAGCGATTTGTCGAAGTCAACGAGCTTATGTATGTCGAGTTCGCGGATTTCGCCCAGACCGGCACAGCGCGGACAGCTTCCTGCCGGATGGTTGAACGAAAACGAGTCGGAATATCCGACAAAAGGTTTGCCTACGCGCGAAAACAAAAGTCGGAGCAAAGGTTGGATGTCGGTGTAGGTGCCTACTGTGGAGCGACTGTTTGATGCAGGCTTTTTCTGGTCGATGACTATCGTCACGGGCATATTTTCAATCTTCCCGACTTTAGGACGACCGTATTTCGGCAGAACAAAACTAGGAAAAGTTTCGTTCAGTTCGCGGCGGCTTTCGGCGGCAATGGTGTCGAGGCAAAGCGACGACTTGCCAGAACCCGAAACGCCTGTAAATACTGTAATCTGATGCTTTGGAATGTCAAGGGAAACATTCTTTAGGTTGTTTTCGGTAGCGTTAATTATTGATATGCTGTTAGTTAGGTGCATAATTGCTTAAGTAATTTATGACTGCCAAAAATAGAACGTTTTTTATTATCGGGACTGAATTTTGTAATGAAAAATCGTGTGGATTTTGTTATTACCGCTAATACTTGGTTGTACCGAAAATTTTTCTTCCGACAAGCACCGCAATGCCCAATCCTACTACAATCGCCGTTATCCACCAGATGTTTGCAAAAATGCTGATGTCGGGAATTTCTGCAGCAGAAGCACCTCCAAAATATGCGGCACTTACCACAAGCGCGTTGTTTGTCGCGTGGGCGACAATCGAAGTCCATAAAGACCCCGAAGTATAAAACAAATATCCTAAAACCGCACCAAGCACAAATCGTGGCAACAATCCCGAAAACTGCATGTGTATAGCCGAAAAAACGAATGCTGTCAGCAGAATTGCGATGTGCTTGTTTTTCATCATGCTGACAAGGTTTTTCTGCAATACTCCACGGAAAAACATTTCTTCGCAGATGGCTGGCATTATGGCTAATGCAATGAGATTCAAAATGTAAAATCCGACTCCGCTTCCTGCCAATGCATGTTGTGTGGCTTCCATCGCACTCGTATCGGCGGCACGAAAATAATCTTCTATTCCTTTCATCGATTCGGGGAAGGAGTAAGATGCGTTTAGGCTAGAAAGCAACTCTACGGCTGGCATTATCGCGATCATAAATGTTGCCGCAAGGAGATATTTGCCGGCCTTTGCCCCTTTATAAACCGTAATGGTATCGTTGCCGGCAGTCCGAATGTAAGTATCGACGAAAGTATAAGCAGAAACTTGTAGGCTAATTCGCCCTGCATAAATCGGTACAACGCACCTATAATAAATGTGTTGAGCAAAAATCCGATGCAGATACACAGCACTATTGCAAACAACTTTTCGGACGGCGACAATTCACGGATTAACTTGGACATTTTTTGTAAAGTAGTCGTTGTGATAATAGTAATCGAGCGAAATACCGTCGTTTGCTTCGCTCTTGGCGCATTCGCAGTGGAATTCTGGTGCCTTTACGCCGTTTCCTATGTTCAGGCGGTTGTTGGTGAAAACACGTGCCTCGTCCCAAAGACCAAGCGAAATGAATGAATTTAATGTCTGCGCACCACCTTCAACTATTACCGACTGGATTTCGTTGCTGTAAAGAATGTCAAGGATTTGGGGAACGAGACTTTCGTTGAAATTGGCATGGCAAAAAAGGATGTTAGAAGAGCCGAAATTTCGGCTATTCGACCCTTCGACTCCGATTTCACCCTTCGACAGGCTCAGGGTGCGAGATGTAATTACTATCGTTTTCGCTTGATTATCAAACATCTTACTTGAAGTCGGGATTTCCATTTCCCTGTCGATGCAAACGCGAACAGGATTTCGTCCCGACCAAAGCCTTGCTGTAAGTTGCGGATTATCAAGTAGTGCGGTGCGTGTGCCGACAAGGATTGCATCTTCTTCGGTGCGCCACTTGTGTACAAGCGTACTGAAATGCTGGTCGGTTATTTTCAGTGGTGGCGTTTGGCAGTCGTTGCGAATGTTGTCTATGAAGCCGTCGGCGGTCTGCGCCCATTTCAGAATAACGTAGGGACGGCGCTTTGTGTGGAATGTGAAAAAACGGCGGTTGAGCCAGTCGCATTCGTCACGGAGTACACCTATTTTCACGTTACGACCTGCATTTCTCAATTTTTCTATGCCCTTGCCAGCCACCTTTTCAAACGGGTCGATGCTACCGACCACGATGTTTGGTATTCCTTCGCGTATAAGCATATCGGCACAGGCCGGAGTGCGTCCAACGTGAGCACAAGGTTCAAGCGAAACATAAATCGTTGATTTCTTGAGCAATGACTTGTCGGCAACAGAGTTTACAGCATTAACTTCCGCGTGGGCTTCGCCACATTTCCTATGCCAGCCCTCACCAATTATTTTGCCGTCGCACACTATTACCGCGCCAACCATCGGATTGGGCGATGCCGTTCCAAACCCGCATTTTGCGAGTTCGATGCAACGTCTCATAAAAATTTCGTCCATTGCTGACTACCAGTCGAGACCTCTCTGTTTCAATTCTTTGCGGCTAAGTTCCTGCCCTGCGCGTGCGGCACGGCGGAAATGTGCAATGGCATCGGCTTCCTGTCCCATCGAGAGGTAAAGTTTGCCGATGTTGTAGTTGGTGTCAACGTGGTTAGGATTGATGCTCAAAGCCTTGTTGTAGTATTCCATTGCCTTGGTCGGATTGGTGGAGAAATATGCAGCACCGAGGTTGTTGTACGAGTCGATGTTGTCTGGGTTGAGCTCGAGAGCCTTGAGGTAGTTTTTCACCGCTTTGTTTTCGCCCTTTACATCGTCGGAGTAGTAGTATGCAACGCCTAGGTTGTTGTAGGCGTCGGCATTATCCTTGTTTACCTCGATGGCTTTCTTGAACCATTCTATTGCTTCAACGTATTCGCCCTGGTCCTCGTAGATGACGCCTATTGCGTTGTAGGCATCGTCGTTGCGAGGATTGATCTCAAGAGCCTTTTTACAACTTTCTATGGCCTTTTCGTAGTTGCCGTTGTGCGAATATGCAAGACCGAGGTTGTTGTATGCACCATCGTATAATTCGCTGATTGTTATAGCTTTTGTGTAGTACGAAATGGCTTTCTTGTAGTTCTTCAGTTCATCGTAGGCATTGCCGAGTGCATTGTATGCGGTATCGTACTTGGGATTAATCTTTATCGCGTTTTGGAAGAGGCCTATTGCCTTGTCGAAGTCGCCCTCGTCGTAGTAAACGTATCCGAGGTTCTTTACTGCTTCGTAGTAGTTTGGGTTTAGCTTTATTGCCATCTGGAAATTGAGCATAGCCTTGTCTAGGTTACCCATATACGAGTAGGCGCGTCCGAGCGTATTGTATGCAATGGCATTGTCGGTGTTCGTTTCAACATATCTTGAAAGGTCGGCAATGGCCTTTGTGAAATTGTCCTCATTGAAGGCATATAGTCCGTTCTGAAGGAGTGCTTCGTCCTCTTGCGAATAAATGTTTGCAGAAATCAATGCAAAAACACTCAGTATGGCAATTTTTAATTTCATAGCAATATCTTTAAAGAAATTTACCAATCTGCAAATTTACATATTTTCAAAAAATTGACAATGGATAATTGAGAATTATTGTAAGAGGGCTAACAGAAGACCAGACTACCAGTCTTGCAGAAGACCAGTCAGACATTTGCCCCCCAAGCGTTAAGGACATTAAGGTCTTTACCGTTCTTAATGATGGGGGCAAAGACTGTCAGCCTTTTAGCCTTTTAGCCTGCGAGACTGTAAGCCTGCTAGCCTGTGAGCCTTTCCGCCTATCTAAAAATCGTTACCTTCCTAGTTGCTATTTCTCCTTCCTTAGAGATTAACAGAACATTGTACAATCCTGGATTCCAGTCGTCGCAGTTGATGGTTATGCGTTCGGATTCGTTGTTTTCGATTTCGGTGACAAGCTGTCCAATTGCGTTGAAAATCTGTACAGTTGCAATGCGCTGTCCTTCGATGAAGAACTGACTGTAGGTTGGGTTGGGGTAGAGGGTGATGTTGTCGGCAGACCATTCGGCGATTGCATCGGCAGATACGCACTCCTCGTTGGAAAGTTTGTACATTCTATGTTCGCAGTCGCTTTCAACCACATAGCAGTAATTGCCCGCTTCAGAAACATTGTCGGTGTAGAAAATGTCAGTTGTTGTTCCGACAAACTCATTGTCCCTGAAAATCCTGTAGTTGACAGCGCCATCACATTCTTTCCATTTGAGGATTACCGAGTTGCCAAGTGCATCGGCAGTTAGAACTGGTACTTCGGTGCATACGCCAGTAAGGATTCTCATACAAGTCGTACCCGAAATTTCATTGCAGGAACCGCTTCCCATGTGGGCAACCACGGTGTAGCAGTAGTTGGTTTCGACAACGACATCTGTGTCAACGAAGCTTGTCGTGGTGAGGTTCTCGGCAATGGATTCTCCATCCTTGTAGATGTTGAAATGGTCAACATCGGCGGGCTGATTCCACGATACGGTTATCGTTTCGCCGTCGCTTCTTGCTTCGACAAACAGCGGAATGTCGCAAGGACTGTCCTTGATTTCGGCGCATACGGTGTCGGAAGCTTCCGACAGGCAGGTGTAGCCAGCCGACGAGAGAGCGCGTACATAGAAGCAATGTTCGCCGAGAGGAAGTCCTCTGTAAGTTGCCGATGTCCCGCTAAGCGTGTCGATTGGGGATTGCGAAGCCGTGTTGTAAACCAAGTACGAAACACTTTCGTAATTGCCGAGTTCCACAGACGACCATTCCAAAGTGATTGCGCTGTAATCGGTTGTGGCGGTAATCTGCTGTACGGCATCGCATTCGGGAGCAATTGCCGAAATGTTTACAATTACATCGTTGGACTGCCGTCCCATAACGGCAGCGCGATACCTGATGGTAGATGCGTATTCGCCAGTTTCGGTTGCGAACGCTCTTACCGCTATGCTTTCGCTTTCGCTAGGTGCGATTGTACCGCTCTTCCTTTCCGCTCTTGCTACGCTGTTTGTGCGACCAATTTCGTAGGTTGCGATGGTGTTGTTTCCCGATGGGTTCTGTACATTGGTAAGCAGTACGAACTTGCCTTCGCAGACATATTCCGAAGCGCAGATACCGCCAGCAAGAGAAGCATCGCTTATTTCGATGTCGTCGAGGTAGTGAATCTTGTCGGTAAAGTCGTTTGCGCTGATGTCGAACTGACGGATGCAAGCCGACGGGCCGTTGTCCTGCGAAGTCTGCGAGAACAACCACAGGTAAGGTCCTCCAGACGAGAGATTGTCGAATGCTGAGCTATAGACATTGGCAAGGTCGCTTCTAATTTGCTCGGAAGTTCCGCTTGTGGTGTCAATTCTGTAGAGCCAGTCGCCTGCGAGAATGCTTCCGTCCGGGCGGTTGAACGAGCAGTGGCGGATTTCTGGAATGTCGGTCTCGATGCTACCAAGCAGAGTTTGGTTGTCGAGGTCAAGCTTGTAGATAACATTCGTAGCGTCTGTTCCGTAGAAGTAGTTGCCGTTGTATGACAAATTTCTAATCATACCGACATTCTCGATGAAGAATGTTTCAACATACTCGCCGTTCGGAGTGTATCTGTTGAACTCGCCCGGACGCATCCACGACGATGTGTAGATGAAGAAGCCATCGGTAGCTACTGCCTGCTCGGCGTTCTCGCGGGTTGCGAAGGTCTGTATGCTGTCCCAGAGACTACGCGAGTTGCGACGCTGTATTGTCGAATCTTCTACAAGCGCAAGCCCTTCGTATTCAGTTATAGAGCTCCAAACCAATGTGCCGTTGCCAGTATTGGTAATGGTGATAGTGTCGGTCTGTTCCAGATACGGGTATGTGGTCAGGCTGATGTTGTCGGAGGTAATGATTCGCGGTGAGTTGAGTGCGATGTTGATAGTAGTATCTCCTTGAATATCAATAATCTCGCTATGTGAAATTTATTCCACTGCCGATACTCGCAAAGTCTTTCGTCCGCGAAGGACTTCGAGCGAATACTGACCTTCCGCATTAGTGTAGGTAACATTATTTCCAATTGTAACCCTTGCGTTAGGAATGAAATCGCCGGTATAGTCGTCGGTGATTACACCGCTTATTATTCCGTTGCAGTTGTCGGCGTAGGTAAGGGTGAGCGTTACAACGCTGTCGCAACCAACCGAGTTTGTCAATGTTACTGTGTAAGTGCCAGCCTCGTTGAATGTCTCATTTCCGTATGTGTAAGGAACTCCGGCGCACATAAGGTCGGCAAACTCGCCTGTACTGCTGTGGTTTATGGTGAGGCGCAAGGTTACAACCGAATCGCAACCTTCAGCGGTCTGCAATGTCTGTGTGTATTCGCCCGTTTCGGTGTAGGTAGTGCCATTCCATTCGTATGAGTTGCAGGCAGTGTCGGCAATTGAAACTGCGATTTCATCGGGCGTTGTGATTTCAACCGAACTTGTTGCACTACATCCGTTTGCATCGGTAACGATAACTGTGTATTCACCTTCTGCAAGGTTGCTCAAAGTTGCACCGGTCTGTGCTTCAGGAGTATTCCACGCATAGTTGTATGGTGCGGTGCCACCTTCCACACTTACAGTTGCGTGACCGTTATTCTGTCCGAAGCAACCGTTGCTGAAATCGCTGATAGTTGCAACAGGTATTTCGAAGAATGTAATATGCAGTTTGTAAATGCTGTCGGTATCGCTATCTATCTGTCTGCGAATTGTATAGTCGCCGTTTGCTGTAATGATTGTGTCGTGGTATTCGTATTGTGTTCCGCAGTAAGGTAATGTATCGTAAACATAATATGTGCTTCCCTTCACACAGCGGACATTGAAGCCGTAACCCTTTTCGCTGCTACCACTCAAAAGGTCTGTGCTTCCCGAATAAATTCTGTGGTAGTAGGCTTCGTCGGTATTGTTTGCGGTAGCCGACCAGAAAGTTGCGTTTTCACAATTTCCTTCGTAACTGCCTGAATACCAGTTCGAGTAGTATGCGTCCAATCCGCTTGCCCATAAATATTCCGATTCTGAAATAGGTTCAGCATTAATCCACGAGTGTATCATCTGTGAACCAGCATCACTTTCGTTTCCTCCAAGAGTGTCGTAAAGTTCCTGCCATTCGGCTTCGCTTGGCAAATGCCAGCCATTGGGGCATACGCCCTGTACTCCGCTAGGATTTTCGTTGCTACTACTTGCTAGATTCATCGCTGCTGACCAGTTGTACAGTTTGGTCGAATATTCTTCACAATACTCAGTAGCGTAGCGATAAGGCTCTGTAGAACTTGTTTCTCCTAATGTTCCTTGTGGGATATTGCCGGCATAATTCAAATCCTCGGCCATCCAGATTTGGTTGCCAATTCGTATTGTATGATATCGATGGTTATCGCGATCATCAATCATTTCGTCCAAAGTATAGAACCAAAGTGTATCGCTTTGGAATGTGCCAAATTCGCTTCTTGCTTCGGCATAATAGTAGTACTTGGTATCTGGCTCAAGGTTTGTGATTTCTGCATAATAAAATTCATTGGTGCTATTGTAGTTAGCATAAACAATCTGGTAAATGATATTCCTGTTGGAGCCATAATGTAACAGCAAGGTATAATTCTCGTCATCTGTAAAAGGTGAATAGTTGATTGTGATATCAGCCTCGGTTGTGCTTCTATCCATCGGGTAGGTTACACTTATATCCGGTGTTAGGCTATTTATGCTTATGTTGTCGATTGTTGCAGGAGGATTTTCACCGTCACCACCATCATAGTTTGCCCAATAGAATATGAGATTGTAGATTCCTTCGTCAATATTTATTATTTTACTGAGGTTCTGCCAAGAATCAGCCCCAGCCAGTGGTTCTTCTGTTATGATTATCCAGTCATCGGGAAAAGCGTCGTCCAGGTCGATTTCTCCCGACAAATCTAAATAGGACGATGTTGGAACCAAGTATACACCTAAATAAGCCGAATGTTCATCACCAGATAATCTCCAGTCGAAACTTATTTCATAAATGTCATTCTCATCAATATTTATGGCACGGTCGGCATAAACAAAAGAAGTCGAGTTAATGTCGTATTCGTTGCTTACACCATCATCATTGGAAATATACAAGCCATTTTCGCCACCGTTGTTTGCAGCTTCACCTATGTGCCATTGGTTTGTCTGGTCTCCGTTTGCGAGAATCCAGTTGGCGTTTTCGTCGGCATCTTCGAAATCGCAGGTATATGGTATAGTTGCGACTTCATTTACTTTTATGCTTATGTTGTCGATTGCCGCAGGAGGATTTTCTCCGCCACCATCTCTGTTTAGCCAGTAGAATATGAGGTTATAGCTTCCTTCTTCAATATTTATTATTTTGGTGAAGTTTTGCCACGAAGTTGCATCTGCCAGTGGATTTTCGGTTAGGTATATCCAATCGTAGGTAAGATAGTTAAGGTCGTTTCCACCCGACAAATCGAAATCTGACGATACTGGAGCCAAGAATACACCTAAAATAGCCGAATAATTGGATCCGTTGCCATTTGACTTCCAGTCGAAACTTATTGTATAAATGGCATTCTCTTCAATATCTATGGTACGGTAGGCATAAACTACAGAAGTCGAGTTAATGTCGTATTCGTTGCTTACCCCATCATCATTGGAAATATACAAGCCATTTTCGCCACCGTTGCTGGCCGCTTCACCTATGTGCCATTGGTTTGTTTGGTTACCGTTTGCGAGAACCCAGTTGGTGTTTTCGTCGGTATCCTCGAAATCGCAGGTATATGGTATAGTGGCAGGAATCTGGGTGGTAGTAAATGAACAGCTTCTCCATTGGCTTTCGTCACTTCCCAAACACAAAGCGTGTACATACACATAATAATTGGTAGAAGATGTCAAACCTGTAGCGACAAACGAAGAATCGGCACTCTGTACGATAGCACCGTTACCATCGAGAGCGTTGCCGTCAATTTCTTCATCCGAAACGATTATTTCCCAGCTTTCGGCAGAGCCATAGTCAGCCCACCTTATTGTTGCCGATTCGGTTGTAATTTCTGTAGCGCGAATGTTCTTTACAGGTCTGCATGTTGGACATGAAACTGTGTACAATTGAGAATGTGAGGTAGGAGAATCTAGTCCATTATAAGAATCTATTTCATCGCCATTGGCATCGAATATATTATAAGAAACAAAATCTGGGTATCGCCCTGCAGTATAATCTATACTTATTTCTTTGCCGTCGCAGACATCCAGAATTCCTGTCGCCGAATAACCTTGGTCAATTGTCAAGGTTGCAATGACAATTTCCGATTCCACATCAACTATATTTATAGCACCACCACTCCAACCGATACTAATTTCACTTGCAAGTTCGTAGCTTATTCCACACATATCTTCGGGAGCACAAATTGCTGTATTAAATGCTCCAATTTTCCATCTGCTTTTGTCATCAACCGAGCATACGGAACGAACATATACATAGTATTGAGTTGCAAAAGTCAGTCCTGTTGCAGAATAGGAAGATTCGGTCAAAATGATTGCGTTATTGTAATTTTCAAGGTCTGCATCATCGAGTTCGGTTTCCGAAACAATCAGTTCCCAACTTGTAGCAGTTACATGTCCCGTAAAGCTTATTGTCGCCGATTCGGTAGTAATGTTGGCAATTGTAAAGTCGGTAACCATACGACAAGAAGGACAAGACATCGTATATGATACAGGCGAAGACAAAGCTCCTGAACCCGAGAATATTTCATCTTCATTAGCATCTAATATCTGATATGAAGTTTCCTCAGGATAAGAATAATCTCCTCCACTAACCCATTCAAATATAATTTCCATGCCGTCGCAGATTTCCAAAGTTCCAGTTGCAGAAAAACCTTGTGATTCAGATATTGTCAAAGATTCTATGACTGTGCCTGTTTCCGCATCAACCACATTGATGGCATTGCCAGTCCATCCGTCGCCATAACTATCGGAAAGCGAGTAGATTATGTTACACATATTATCGGGTGAACAAACTGTTCTAAATGTTCTTTTCTTCCAACCGCTCTTGTCGTTATCTGAGCATACTGAACGAACATATACATAGTATTTTGTGCCGCTAGTTAGTCCTGTCGCGGAATAAGAAGGCTCAGCCAAAGTTATTGTGTTATTGTAACTTTCAAGGGTATTATTATCAAGTTCGGTTTCCGAAACAATCAGTTCCCAACTTATAGCCTGACCTCGTTCAGTCCAGCTTATTGTAGCCGATTCGGTAGTAATGTCGGAGATTGTAAAATCGGCAACAGCTCGACAGGAAGAACAAGACATCGTATATGATACAGGCGATGACATAGTTCCTGAGTCAGAGAATATTTCATCTCCGTTAACATCAAATATCTGATATGAAGTTTCCTCTGAATAATAGCCTTCAACCCATTCGAATATAATATCCTTGCCGTCGCAGATTTCCACAGTTCCACTTGCAACAGAACCATTATCAAGTGTCAAAGATTCTATGACTATGCCTGTTTCCATATCCACCACATTGATGGCATTGCCATTCCATCCGTCGCCATAATCATCGGTAAACGAGTAGATTATGCTACACAAATTATCGCAGGGAGTCGAAAAATATTTTATTTCACCGTAACCGGTGTCGTCACTGTTAGTTGCGTAAGCACGATAGTAATATGTAGTACCGGAGGCAAGATTGGAAAGCGAAACAGAAAAATCGTTTGTTCCATCAGTGCATTGTACTGATTCATTAAGGTTTTCGCGGTTGATACCGTACTCGAATCCACGCTCAATAATTTCTGAAGCACCGATATTTGATATGTTTCCGTGCAGGGTTGCTGCAGTGCTAGTTATATTGTCTGCTGTATTTGTTACTACTGAAGGCGATCGACGGTTAATAGCGCGCACTGAATACCCGAACAAGCGAGCACCAGAAGTCCCTATATTGCAAGAACTGGAGCTGAAGTAGAAATCCCAAGCACCTTCTGTGTCGTTTGGTCGTAAAGTACTCGACCAGTAATGGCCACCATCTGGAAAAATCTCACTTCCATCTTGTTTGCCGGCAGCAGGCATAAAAAAGCTGTTGCCGTTGATGTGGCTTGTGAATAGTCTTCCTTCTACACCGTTCCAGGTTGTCCATACATTGTCGCAATTATTAAGCATTTCTTCCATTTCTTCCTTCGTAGGCATACGCCAATTAGAGCCCCAGTTTACAGTTGCTGCATCGTCAGTTGCTTCAAGTGTGGTTAAGCCGTCCGAATCCGTATATTTTGTAATAGAACCGTTATCGTAATATATATATGTATCCCAATTTGCTACATCCTTGCTGGTGGTTTCGCCCCAAGCAAAATAGTCCCCCAAATTGTATGGCACATCTGTTCCTATATTGCAAGCAGCCCATTTTGTTCCGCTTGGCAAACCGAGGTCAACATACTCGTGGCCATCGATGATGCCATTGGTTGAGAACGACTTTATTCCGGCATAATCCGTAGCATCACTGTTTGTTGCGTATGCAACATAATAATATGTTGTATTTGGAGCAAGTCCAGTAATCGTAACCGAAAAATCGCTTGTTGCGTCATCACTTTGTACTATCTCGCTAAGATTATTTCTATCGGTACCATATTTGAATCCTCGTTCAATAATTTCAGAATTTCCGTTGTCGGTTATGCTGGCGTTCAAAGTTGCTGAAGTAGATGTCAGATAGGTAGCATTATTAGTAACAACCGTAGGAGCTAGGGTATAAATCGCGCGTACAGACCGTCCGTACTTGCGGTAGCCTAAGGAGCCCAATTCACATACATCTGGATATACTTCGTAGTCCCAAGCCCCTTCATTAGTGGATGTTCGAAAACTACTCGACCAGTAGGTTCCTGATCGACCGTCGTTTTCATAGCCACCTTCGTTTACTTTGCCGGCAGCAGGCAGGAAAATAGTGTTACCATTGAGATTACTTGTAAACAATCTGCCATTTACACCATTTAGGGTCGTCCATATACTAGAGCAATTATTAAACAACTCGCTCACTTCATCTTTTGTAGGCATACGCCATCCGTCGCCCCAGTTGACCGTTGCTGCATCGTCCATAGCCTCAAGCGTGGTGCGGCCGTCCGAACGCGTATATTTTGTAAAAGAACTACCATTGTAATATATATATGTAGGCCAGTCGCCGATTTCCTTGTTGTAGGTTTCGCCCCAGCCATAGTAGTTGCCAAAACCTTCGGGTACGCTTGCACCTACATTGCAGGTTGCCCATTTGTTTCCGCTCGGCAGTCCGAGGTCAACAAAATCGTGAGTTTCGTTTGGCGTAGTGAACGACTTTATTTCACCGTACATTATTTCACCATCAATTGTTGCATACGCCTTGAAGTAGTAGGTCGTATTGGCAGTAAGGTCAGTAACCGAATATGTGAAATTGTCGGTATTGTCGGTGCTTGTAAAGTTTTGTGTAAGGTTATCGCTGTCGGTATCGAACGAGAAACCTCGATTTGTGACAGTTGCATCTTCGGTGAATAATATTTTGCCTTGCAGGATTGCCGTTGTGGGTTCCACATCGGTAGCGGATTTGGTTTCCACGGTTGGTATAGCCTTTAAGACCGGACGTACAGAATATCCATAGTGGCGCGAATCGTAGTCACAACCGCTATTGCCAGAATAGAAATTGAGATACCACGCATTGTAGGCATATTGGCGCGAACTCGACCAATAGCAGCCTACTGAACCGGCACTCTCAAGATTATCATTGTCGCGATCGCCAGCGGCAGGCAGGAAGATGGAGTTGCCGTTAGGTCCAGTATATAATCGTCCGTTTACACCATTCCGTGTTGTCCATGTTACCGTGCAATAGTCATTCAGTTCTTCCAGTTCATCGTATGTAGGCATTTGCCAGCCTGTACCCCAATTTGCCGTAGCGGCATCATCGGTTGATTCGAGGTAGTAAAAATCATCGGTATAACCATTATAGCCATAACTTGCATCACCGCAATACTTGGTAAGCGAATTGGATTCGCCATTACAATGTGCATAATTACTCCAGCTGTAAGTTTCCTTTGGAGAAGTTTCTCCCCATGCGAAATAGTTGCCGTACTCTTCGGGAGAGTTTGCTCCGACATTGGTAGTTGCCCATAATGTGCCACTCTCCAAGCCGAGGTCAACGTAAGTATGACCGTTGAATGTGTCAAGTGTTTTGAACGACTTTACTGCTCCATAGCCAGTGCCGTTGCTGTTGGTTGCATACGCACGGTAGTAGTAGGTTGTATTAGGAGCAAGCCCAGTGAGTTCTGAAGAGAAAGCATCGGTATTGTCGGCGCTTTGTATAGTATTTGAAAGGTTTTCGCTGTCGGTGCCATACTCGAATCCGCGTGCTATTACATCAGAAGCCCCATGACTTAATATTTCACCGTTCAAAGTTGCAAATGTTGCTCCCAAATTTGAAACTGCCGAAGTAGCAACAGCAGGATTTACAACTTTACTTATACTAATATTGTCAACGGCAGCAGGAGGGTCTATATTGTCACTATTGTTTTTCCAGAAGAAAACGAGATAATACGTCCCTGCATCAAGATTTATGACTTTTGCACTATGCTGCCAGCTCGATTGTCCGTACATCAATCCGTTTTCGCTACTGCTGGCATCTATCCATCCCGATGGAGTTGTGTTGTTGTCGTAACTCATACCGTTGTAATCACAATCATTCAAGTTTGACGAGAGTGTAGTCGGCACAAGGAAAGAGCGAAGAAGACAGTATCCTTCACCGGAATTTTCATCTGGTGTTGCACCAACAGCCATCCAGTCGAAAACAATCAGATATTGATCGGTTTCGGTGGCATTTATTTCGCGGTATGCATATACGTATGTATCATCGTAATCGGCTAAATTGCTTGTGCCGTAGTCGTTAGATATGTAAAGTCCTTTTGAACCACCGTTGTATGCAGCCGTGCCTATGTACCAACCGTTATAATAGTCGCAGTTTGCAAGCGTCCAGTTGGCGTTTTCGGTATTGTCCTCGAAGTCGCAGGAGTAGATTACATCTTGCCCGAACGAGGCAAATGCGGTAAAAAACATGAAAGCAGCGCATAATGCTACTACAGAAAAATGCTTTTGGATATTGTTCATATTTGTGTTGTTTTGGTTAAGAAACCTCATATATGAGTTGTTCATTGTATTAGAGTGTATGTTTATACATAATAAAGCCCCAAATATAAAAAGATTTTTGGATTAATATTTAGCAAAAACAGGATTTTTTTGTAAATTGATAATGGATAATGGACAATTGATAATTAATGGTGGGTAATGTGTTGAATGATAGCGTGTTGTAAAAGATGCTTGTATCGTATTGTACGAATAATTGTGACGAAATGGCATTTTGGGGGACGAAAAAAGGCTAAAAGGCAGCAGGTCAGTAGGGGAAAAGTTGCCCCCGCAAACATTAAGGCCGTTAACGACTTTAACGACCTTAATGTTTGCGGGGTAGAGTGCTTGACTTTTCGCCTTTTCGCCTATCTAAATATCGTCACCTTCCTTGTTGCTGTTTCGCCTTCTGCCGAGATTATGCGGATATTGTACAATCCCGGATTCCAGCCTTCGCAGTTGATGGTAATGCGCTCGTCTTCGGTATTTTCAATTTCGGTGACAAGCATTCCCGATGCGTTGAATATCTGTACAATTGCTATGCGCTGTCCCTCGATGAAGAACTGACCGTAGGTCGGGTTGGGGTAGAGGGTGAGGTTGTCGGCTGTCCATTCTTCGATGGCATCGCCTTCGCCAGAGCCAGAACCACTGCCGTCGTCTTCGGCAACATCTACCGATATGCAAACTTCGTCGGACGAACTGTACATTCCGTATTCGCAGATGCTTTCCACGCGGTAGCAGTATTCGATGTAGGAGGTGCTATTAGTTGCGCCGACAAAGGTGTCGTTGCGGAATACGCGGTAGTTGACAGCGCCGTTGCTTTCAGTCCATTCAAGTGCGACAGAGCCGCTAACAGCATCGGCGGTAAGGACTGGTGCTTCGGTGCATACATCGGCGGCAATCCTTATGCAGGCATTACCTGAGATTTCGTTGCATACGCCGTTCTCAAAGTGTGCAATTACAATGTAGCAGTAGTCGGTTTCGGGAACGACATTTGTATCAACGTAGGATGTGGTTGTAAGGTGTTCGTCAATCGGGTCGCTATTCCTGTAGAGGCTTACATAGTCGACACCGACAGGCATATTCCACGAAACCGTTATTGACTCGCCGTCGCTTCTTGCTTCAACAGCAAGCGGAACATTGCAGGGGATGTCCTGAATTTCGGCACAAACCGTGTCTGAAAATAATGAATAAATTTCGACCTGTGACAATGCCCTTACACTGAAACAATGTTCACCAACAGGAAGTCCGTCGTAGGTGACGGTTGTTCCGCTGACGGTATCGATTGCATACTGAGAAGCGGTGTTGAATACAAGGTACGATACGCTTTCGTAGTTGCCGAGTTCCACAGGTTGCCAGTCGAGGGTAACGGTGTGGAATGTATCAGTTACGATGCTGATTTGCTGTACTGCGTCGCATTCGGGAGCAACAGCCGAAATGTTCACATCAATGTCGCGTGAATAAGCGCCCATAACAGCTGCGCGGTACTTGATGGTTGCCGAGTAGTCGCCAGTTTCTGTTGCGCTTGCCTTTACTGAGATGTTTTCGCTGCTGTTAGGTGCAATCGAGCCACTCTTCTTGCCAGTCCTTACAACATTGTTGGTGCGACCAATCTCGTAGGTTGCAATTGTGTTGCTACCCATCGGGTTCTGGACATCGGCGAGAAGCACGAACTTGCCTTCGCATACATATTCCGAAGCGCAGATACCGCCAGCCAGCGATGAACTGCTCAGGTTGATGTCGTCGAGGTAGTGGGTTCTGTCGGTGTATTCGCCAGTACTGATATTGAACTGCCTGATGTATGCCGACGGACCGTTGTTCTGCGAGGTCTGCGAGAACAGCCACAAATAAGGACCACCCGGCGACAGGTTGTCGAATGCAGAACTATATACATTGGCAAGGTCGTTTCTTATTGGCTCTGAAGTGCCGTTTTCGATGTCGATGCGGTACAGCGAGTTCCAACTACCAGCAAGCAGGCTTCCGTCCTGCTTGTTGAACGAGCAGTGGCGGATTTCCTGAATGTCGGTTTCAATGCTGTCGACCAAAGTCTGGTTGTCGAGGTCGAGCTTGAAGATGATGTTGGTGCCCTCGGTGCCGTAGAAGTGGGTTCCGTCGTACGACAGGTTCCTGATTGAGCCGACATTCTCGACATAGAATGTTTCAACATACTCACCGTTCGGGGTGTATCTGTTGAATTCGCCAGGACGCATCCACGACGACGTGTAGATGAAGAAGCCGTCGGTTGCGATTGCCTGTTCTGCGTTCTCGCGGGTCGCAAATGTCTGGATGCTGTCCCAGAGGCTGCGTGTATTTCTACGCTGCTGAATTACAGAATCCTCGACGAGAGCAAGGTTGTCGTACTCGGTAATAGAACTCCATACTAAAGTACCACTACCTGTGTTGCTGAGTGTTATCGAGTCGCTCTGTTCAAGGTATGGGAACGATGAAACTGTCAGGCTGTCAACATCAGTTTCGATGTGCGGTGCGTTGAGCGAAATGTTGAATACCGTATCCGACTGGATGTCGACCGACCTGCTGTGCGAGATGTAGCCAGTAGCCGATACCCTGAATGTCTTGTGTCCGCGAAGTACTTCTATCGAGTATTCACCGTCGGCGTTGGTGCGAGTAACCTTGTTCCCGACAGTAACACGTGCGTTAGAAATTGGTTCGCCGTTGTTCTCGTCGGTTATTATACCGCTTACAATTCCGCCGCAGTTGTTTGCGTAGGTAATTGTGAGTGTTACAATGCTGTCGCAGCCGTGCGAGTTGACAAGCGTTACATTATATGTTCCAGCCTCGGTGAATGTCTCGCCCTCATAGGTGTAAGGTACACCCGAACACATCTGAGCCGAAATTTCGTTAGTGGTGCTGCTGTTAATGGTCAAATGCAAGGTTACAACCGAATCGCAGCCCGAAACGCTTTGGAATGTTTGCTCGTAATCGCCAGAAGCGTAATATGTGCTGTCGTTCCACTGGTAGGAATCGCAAGCCGTGATTTCAACAGATTCAGTCAGCGACTGGTTTATGGTAAGATTCAGTTTTCTAATCGAGTCGCAGCCGTTTATAGTGGTGTATGCTTTCTCGTATTCACCGCTTTCGGTGTAGGTCTGGCCTTCCCATTCGAAGCTGTCGCAGACAACAACCGTATCGGTTATTTCTGTCGAATAGTTGATTGTAAGGTTAAGTGTTACAACAGAATCACAGCCTTCCCTAGTGTAGAATGTCTGGATATATTCGCCGCTTGCGTAATATGTGGTGTCGTTCCACTGGAAGGAGTCGCAAGCAGTATCACTGATTTCGTTTGTTATGGTGTTGCTTATGGTCAGATGGAGAGTTACAACCGAATCGCAACCTTCAGTGGTCTGGAATGTCTGTTCGTAGTCGCCAGTTTCGGTGTAAATGTTGCTGTTCCATTCGTATGATTCACAAGCCGTAACATCGACCGTATTAGTCTGCGAGTTGTTGATTGTAAGGCGAAGTGTTACAACCGAGTCGCAACCATTGACAGCGGTGAATGTATGCTCGTAGTTGCCACTTACAGTATAGGTTTCGCCAGCCCATTCGTATGAATCGCAAGCAGTGACTTCGACAAACTCAGTCTGCGAGTTGTAGATTGTCAAGTGGAGGGTTACAACCGAGTCGCAACCGTTTGCGTTGACAAGTGTCTGCTGGAAATCACCCGATTCTGTGTAGTTTGTGCCGTTCCAAGTGTACAAATCGCAGGCGGTTGCGGTAAATTCTGACGAAGTCGGCTGGTTGACGGTTATGGTAACTTCTGCCGTTCCGGTACATCCGTTTGTGCCGACACCAGTAACTGTGTAGGTTCTGGTTTCGGTAGGTGTTACCGTGATTGATGAGCCAACTGTTGTCTGCAATTCTGTTTCTGGCGACCAAGTGTAGGATTGTCCGCCGGTTGCACTGATGGTTGAGCTTCCGCCCTGACAAATGCTACTATCGATTGCGTATGCATAGATTATTGGTGCAGCAATGTCCTGCGTGATTGTGATTTGTGCGGAAGCCGAACAGTCATTTGCTGCGGTTGCGATTACGGTGTAGGTGCCGGGCTCAGTGAAGGTATTGCTTGCCTCGTCTGTGCTTGCACCGCCAGACCACTGGTATGAAGTTCCGCTTCCGGTTGCAGTGACGCTAATAGATGTCCGTGCGCAGGTAAGTTCGGTTTCGCCAGTAGTGTTGGTTATGCTTACGGAAGGAGCATCGGCGTTAGGTGTAATCTCGATAGCCGCTGTGCTGGTACAGCCGTTGTCTGCTGTTGCAGTTACAGTATAGGTTCCGTCTGTGGTAATGGCATTGGTTGCCGTAGTCGCTCCGTTTGACCACAGATATGTAGCATCATCTCCTGTTGCCTCGACATTTATCGTTGTGGTAGTACAAGTGAGCAAGGTTGTTCCTGTCTCGTTGATTATGTTTACAGTCGGTGCTGCAACATCTTCGGTTATAACAATGCTTTCAGTGTTTGAACATCCGTTCGCATCGGTAACTGTGACTGTGTAGTTTCCTGCTGATGTGATATTGTTTTCTGCATTTGCTACGCCATTTGACCAAGCGTAGGTATTTCCGCCAGTTGCCGTAAGTGAAATTTCGGTTATGCTACAAGTGATTGTAGTTTCGTTGGTGTTGTTGGTAATTGCAGCATTCGGCAGTGAATTTACCGTGAGTGTTACATTATCCGAACTTGTGAACGGTTCTCCGTCGCTGCACGATGTAGCGGTAAGGCTGACTGTGTAGGTGTAAGTTCCTGCTGATGTCGGCGCTACAGTGATTGCATCGGTTGTAATGTCGGCTGGCAGTCCTGCACCGGTGTCTGTGCTTGACCATTCAACGGTGTAGCCCGTTCCTGCATTGGAAACATTTGCCTGCAGCATAGTGTTGCCGCCGGCACAGATTGGCGTTACATCTGCAATTGTAATTCCTGGGGTATCGCCGATTTCAACATTTACGCTTGCCGATGCCGAACAGTTGTTTGCATCGGTTACGGTTACAGAATATTCTGTTGCTGTGGTGAGTTGTGGCGTTGTGATGGAGCTGGTTGTTGCGCTGTTGCTCCACGAATAAGTGAAATCAGCAGTTCCGCCCTGAACATTTGCGGTGAGCGTCGATGTTGTTCCTTCGCAAACCGATGTAGGACCAGAAATTGAAACCGTGAGTTCTTCGGGCTGTGTAATTGTGGTAAACGCATTCGTAGAACAGCCATTGTCATCAGTTACGGTTACGCTGTATGTCCCCGCTATAATGTCTGTGATGGTCTGAGTGGTAGCACTATTGCTCCATTGGTACTCGTAAGGTTCAGTACCACCGCTTACTACTGCGCTCGCTGTCGTCATGGAGCCATTGCAAGCTACTGAACCTGCGTCAACAGAAACCGCTAGCACATTGGGCTGGGTGATTGTTATTTCCCTTACAACAGAACAGCTGTTGTTGTCCCTTACGGTTACGCTGTAGGTTCCTGCAACAACACCAGTCAGATTCTGGGTGTTTGCTCCGTTGTTCCACTCGTAAATGATAGGCGTTGTTCCGCCACTAACAGTATTTGTAATGTCGGTTGTACTGCCGTTGCAAGCGATTGTGCCTGCCGAAAGTGACGATGTAAGTTGCTCAGGCTCGTTGACGGTTATGGTTGCGCTTGCAGTACATCCGTTCGCATCGGTAACGGTTACTTTATAAGTTCCTCCGCTGACACCTGTAAGGTTCTGCGATGTTTCTCCGCTTTCCCAAGCGTATGTGTAAGATGTTATTCCGCCTTCAACGGTATTTGTGATGTTTGATGTTTCGCCGTGGCAAGATATTTCGGTTGCTGAAAGCGATGCAGTGAGAGCATTTGGCTGAGTAATTTCCAAACTTTCGACTACCGAGCAGCCGTTGTTATCCCTAACGGTTACGGTGTAAGTTCCTGCCGAAACGTCCGCAAGGTTCTGTTCGTTTGTCGAATTGCTCCAGAAGTACTGGTAGGGCGCTGTACCGCCATCTGGCGTATTGGTGATGCTGGTTGTTGCAGGCGATAGTCGCCGGATTTGCCGAAAGCGAGGTTGTGAGTTCTTCTGGCAATGTCAGTTCTATATCCTTAGTGCTGTTGTTTCCGCACTGGTCGGTTACAGTAACAATAACAGTGGTAGCCGTTGTAATCTCAGTTCCTGCCGTTATGCTTTGTGAGATAGTGAGGTTACCGTTTGCTGTGCAGTTGTCGCTTGCAATGTTACGGACTTCGCCTGTAAGGTCAGGTACGGTGAATACGCAATTGGTAGATGTGAGTTGGCGGTCGAGGTTGTCGTCACCGATTGTCGGGTTGATTTCATCGCCTACGGTTATAGTTATTGGTGATGCGTCTGCCGTACAGCCGTTGGTATCCTCAACATGTAGGCTGATGATATACTGAGTTCCGCAGGTTGCCATGCTTGCCGTTGGTGCGTTTGCCGTGTTCGTAGTTGTGGTCTCGCTTGTTGTTATGCCGTTAGTTTCGGCGAGCGTTATTCCGTCAGTTGCGCTCCATGTGTAGGTGTATTCTGCAGTTCCGTTCTCTGTGAGTTCGGCATCAAGGTCAATGGTCGCATTCGGACATATCTGCTGGCTTGCAGTAGTTATCGCAACCTCTGGCTTCGGGTATACGGTAATGGTTATATCGTCGGTAATAACATAGTTAGTACCTGCATCGCAGACATCGGTAGTCAAAGTTGCCGTGTAAGTGTATGTTCCTGGCGATGCGGGGGTGACTGTGATTTCGTCAGTATTCGCCGGGTCGGGAAGCCCTACGCCTGTGTCACTGCTCGTCCATTCAATCGTATAGTTGCTGCCAGCGTTGGTAACGGTTGCCGTCAGGGTTGCCGATGCGCCGTTGCATATCGGTTCGTTGGAACTAAGCGTAAGTGATGGTGTGTCGCCGATGGTTACGGTATGCGACGTCCCGAATGTACAGCCGTTGACATCGGTGACGGTGACGGTGTATGTGAACGGCGTGTTGTCGCTGGTGAGAACAGGAGTTGTTATGCTCTCGGCAGTGGTCGGATTTGTATTGTCATCATCCCATGCGTAGGTGTATGGTGCTGTACCGCCGTCCGCATTGACAGTCAACGTCGCTGTCGTGTTGTTGCAAACTTCTGTCGGTCCGCTGATTGATGCCGAGAGTGCTGTTGCAG